>CALEUX010000122.1 GCA_937920475.1 uncultured Marinilabiliaceae bacterium | reverse complement strand
GGTTAACAAATCCTCCGCTTTGTTGGCGCGTTCGTCCCAGTCGCAAATAGAACTATACTTGTACAACACTTTGCCGGTACCATCCTTTGTTCTTAGCAAAAAACCGCCCTTACTGTTTGCCCTGATGGCTCCATACTCGTTTAGTTTTTCGCGAATAGCCTCCAGCTGTTCGGTGGTAACCCCCTTAAATGCCTCCAAAAGGCGACTTAATTTTACAGCTCTGCGAATAATGTGCGAAGCTGTTTTATCAACCGACTTCTCGTAATCTTCGCGCTCGCGTTGAGCATTCTGTTTTTCTTCGCGTTTCCGCTCTTCGAGGTATGCTTGCAGCTCCTCTGTGGTCATTTGGTCAATTGTTTTTGTATCCATCTTCGTTTATTTAATAATTTCTTCTATGTACAAATCGCGATTAAAGAGCCCCATTCTAACACGGGCAGCGCGGGCATCTTCGGGGTCGGTAAACTTCCAGGCAAACTGTTTATAAACAGTAAAATCGGCAACTCCCTTATCGAAACACCTGAAATAAATGGTGCCGGAGTTGGTGTTTTTACAAAGCAGGTAGTAATGCTCTGTTTTAATTTGTTTAATGCCAAAAAATGGCAGTGTAGCAAGAAAAGCCTTCATTGATTAATGTTTTTGGGTTTTACAAATCCTAATTCTTCGAGGCAATCGCGAAATGTGAGTCCTCGCAGCATAATTGACAGGTTCCAGAAACTACCCGCCAAAACGGCCAGTATAGAGCCTGCAACTACTAAAATTTCGGTGATTGACATAGCGTTGTTTTTTGGTTTAAATGCCCCCGGCGGGGGGCTACGCCCTTATTAGAATCACTCTTATTGGCAATGGAGCCTTGAGGTTGTTCCAGCCCAAGGCTTGAACCTGGGAGCCTGCCGGCCTGGATAATGTTTTAAAGCGGAGGGGTTTCGCTGGCAATTAAGCGTTCGCGACTTTCAATAATCTTAACCAAAGCCGTCTCGAGCTGAGGATATCTTTTGGCATTGGGGCGTTGCCATAATATCCTGGCATTTCCGTAGTTAATACCCAACATTTTTGCAGCGACCAGGAAGTCGCCTTTTTGTTTTTTTTCGTTTATCTCTTCCCTATTCATGTTTTTTGATTTAGCTTTGTTTCGTATTTGAAACAAAGATATTATCAAATGACAATATAAACAAACTTTTTAGTGAAAAATATTATCAAATGACAATAAATGAAAGGTTAGAACTGTTACAAAACGAGTTACATTTGAATAATAATTCGTTTTGTAATACAATTGGAGTAAACCCAACCATAGTTCACAACATCATAAAGGGAAGAAATAAGCCTGGATTTGATTTGCTTAGTAAAATAATATTGTCATTTGATAATATCAATGCCGAGTGGCTAATGACAGGCAATGGACCAGTTTTTAAGCCTAAAGTTTTAGCTGTTCAATCTAACACAGGGATACCTTTGGTAAGCACAGAAGTTGTGGCAGGATTTGGCACCAGCGAGTTTGCTATAAAAGATGAAGACATACAAAACCGTTATTTGGTACCAGATTTTAACGGCATCGACTTTATGATTAGAGTAAAGGGAAGCAGCATGTACCCGAAGTATAGCAGCGGCGATATTATTGCCTGCCGTATATTAAAAGACAGTAAGTTTATTCAATGGAATAAATGCTACGTAGTAGCTACTCGCGAACAGGGTTTACTTGTAAAGCGAATAAAAAAAGGCCAAACATCCGACACCATTATAGCGGTAAGCGATAATAAAGAATACGATCCATTTGAAATACCTACCAACGAAATTACCGGCATTGCATTGGTGATAGGCGTTATTCGTTTAGAGTAAAATCAACTGATTATTGTTAAATAAAATGTTGTCGACATAACAACATTCGACAACATTTATGTTGCCAACCCGGCAACATTTGCGGCAACATTTGCCCATTTTCTATAAAAAACGAAACCCCTGAGAAGTTAATCGTCAGGGGTTAATTTAATAGTTAAACGTTGTTATACCTCAATAATATCAATACTTCGCAAATTTAAGGGCTATTCTTCGCAATATTTCGCCATAAGGGAGTTATTTATCGTTATAATTTTAGCTTTAATTATAACACATTTCTCTCAATGCCTTATTTTGTGCGGCTTTTGGCGTTACCGGTTGTTTACGTTTGGTGTTTTGCCCGTTATAACACTAATTCTGATCATTGTTATTTCAACCTCAACTCTATTTTCTCAAAGAGAAACCAGGTTAACAAACATGCATTTTATTCCTGACGGCGAATGTATTGAAGATTCAGGTGTTAGAATCACTTTTAAATCGTTCTGGATAAGTAACCAAATAACAAATAAAGAATTCAGGGAATTTCTCGACTTTGCAAAAAACAATCCGCAGGATGAATTAATGTGGGCTGAGATGGTACCTCCCTCAGATGATAAAACAACAGTCCGCCCCACCATTAAAAGAGTTAAGTATTCCGAACTGCTTCAAATTAGTCTTGACAAAAGCAATTGGCCATCTGGAAATTATTTTGAATCGAGTGATTTTAATAATCATCCGGTAATCGGCGTTTCTGAGGAGTTGGCAAATTACTTTTGCATTTGGAAAACATCCATAACTTACGATAATTTGAATGAAAACAACAGAAGCCCGGTAGCGCCTTACTATTTACCCTCTTCGCACCAGCTAAAATTTGCTAAAAAAACAAAGCCTGAGTTGTTTACCAATAATGAAATGGGGTTTAGAATTGTAATCATGTAATAACCAAACAACAATATTATTGATTTCCTGACCGTTAGATGTGCAATATTTTTAGATGACAACAACAATTAAACTTCTCATTATTGAATATAAAAAGTCTGTTATAAGAACTATCTATCTAACAGTATTTGCAGTAACCATGTTAGCGTTCTTTGTTCTGATAATTACATTAAAAGATGATAACCATCTGATTGGAAAACTTTTTCTAATTACCTTCTGGTTGTTTATACTTGGAATGTTTTTCATAAAAAACCCAGGTTCACAAAATGGCTATCTAACCATTAACAAAAACGAAATTGTATATTCTGCATCAGAGAAAACCGAAATTTTTACTGTAAGCGAAATTTCTCAAATTGAGTTTAAATACGATGGATATAGCGGGAAACCTAAAAACCTAAATGTATTATTTACTTCTTCGGGCAGAGACAATATGCTAAAATTTAAACACAATGGCTCAGAAAAAATATTTTACATTCTATTGGAGTTTAATTATTTAGGTTTATTACGCAGGGTTTTGAAAGAATTTGCAGCAGCAGGGGTGCCTATTTCTGTTACAAATTCGTGGGGAAGAAAAATTGAATTGTAAATTAGCTTGATTTTTTAAACTAAATTAACGCCATTAAATGGACACGCACAACTTAAAAGATATTAACATAAACAGGTATGAGCATCAAAGAACAAACCACCCATCAGGGTTTAGATAATCTAAAAAAAGAAATACAATTAAAAGCCAAACTTGGTATTGATTTTATTTTGGCAGCCGGAATTGTTTGGGTTATTATTTTTCTTCTCTGGAAATATACTAAAAACACATCCTACGATAAAAGCGTTTTTACTTTTATGTTGAGTGCCATCTTGTTACCATTGGCTTTAGGATTATCTAAAATTTTCAAAACCGAATGGAAAATCAAAAATAATCCATTACAACCACTTGGCTTGTGGCTGAATTTTGCTCAGCTTATCTATTTTCCCTTTCTTGTTTTTATGCTCATTAAACATCCCGATTATTTTATAATGGCATATGCAATAGTAACCGGAGCCCATTTGTTTCCTTATGCATGGTTTTACGATGAATTTACCTACGCAATAGCGGCTGTTACTATTTCTATTGGTTCGTTGCTGATTGCAATTTTTCAGGAAATTGATTCGATGCTTTTTATCCCTGCTTTCACAGCCTTAGTAATGCTTTCACTTGCCGTTAGAATCTTTTTTAAAATACGAAAAAGCAATATTATGAGTTAATTAATGATTAAATATCTTTACTAACACTTTAATTATAAAGCGCTCCAAATTAAGGAATGCCTTTAATAGAATGTTACATTGTTTTATTGAGTACGCATTAAAATTATGATGTCTAAATATTAACCTTTGTCATCAGAACCTCATAATCACACTTCATTACTATTTTATTTCTTTAAATAATTGACTTTCTTTGTAATTAATAATCCAATAACTGCCTGATGTATCAGCAGTTCACTAACCCTATTTATTGTATTGGCAATCAATTGCTATTTTTATTTGTGCACACACTAACTTTATATCAATATTATTTTAAATGAGATGGGCAGCCGCTTTTGGCAGTCAAAAACGGATGACTCGAAGCTTGGCAGTGCCAATAAGCTTCATGAGAACTTGCCTCTCTTACAGACAAGTCACACATCTAACACTTTAAATTAAACAAATGAAACAGACTATTTTAATCTTACTAACATTGCTGGTTATGCATTCATGCACAACTAAGGAAACCATTAAACCAGCCATTGCAAAAGACGATGTCATTGAGCAAAAAGTTGAGGCTCTTTTAAGTAAAATGACGCTGGAAGAAAAAATTGGGCAAATGACCCAGTTGGTTATCGATGTTCTTAGGGTACCAGGAACCTGGAACCAGGAATTTCAGATGAGCGAAGCCATGATGGACTCAGTTTTCGGAAAATATAAAGTTGGTTCTATCCTGAATGCACCTGGAACCCTAGCCCAAACTCCCCAAAAATGGCAGGAGATTATAACCCAGATTCAGGAAAAATCAATTAAAGAAATAGGTATTCCCTGCCTTTATGGTCTCGACCAGAATCACGGTACTACTTATACAATGGGTGGAATTTTATTTCCCCAACCGCTTAACCTGGGAGCTACATTTAACCGCTCATTGGTGCTCGAGAGTGGCAGCATTACTGCTTACGAAACCAAAGCAGGCAGTGTGCCATGGACCTTCTGCCCCACTGTTGACCTCGGACGCGATGCCCGCTGGCCACGCATGTATGAAAATTATGGTGAAGATGCTTATCTCAATGCAGAAATGGGCCGCGAGGCTGTATTGGGCTTCCAGGGTGAAAATCCGAACAATATTGGCAAAGAAAAAATTGCGGTTTGTATAAAGCACTACATGGGTTATGGCGCTCCGGTATCAGGAAAAGACAGAACGCCCGCAATCATTAGTAAGCAGGAACTACGTGAAAAACACTTCGCCCCTTTCCTTGAAACCATCAGGGCCGGAGCCTTATCAATTATGGTGAACTCAGCCTCCATTAATGGAATGCCGGTGCATGCCGATTACGACTTACTTACCGTTTGGTTAAAAGAAGACTTAAACTGGGACGGCGTAATTGTTACCGACTGGGCTGATATCAACAACCTTTATACACGCGAAAAAATTGCGGCCAATAAAAAAGAAGCCATTAAACTAGCCATTAATGCCGGTATTGATATGGCCATGGAGCCTTACAACTGGGATTTTTGTATTTATCTGAAAGAATTGGTACAGGAGGGTGAAGTAAAAATGAGTCGTATTGATGATGCTACCCGCCGCATTTTGCGTATGAAATATCGCTTGGGACTATTTGAAACACCTGTTTACAACACAGAAGACTTTCCACTTTTTGGATCAGAAACCCATGCGCTTGCGGCTCTAAAAACTGCCGAGGAATCAATGGTATTGCTTAAAAACGAAGGGAACATTTTGCCTTTAGCCGAAGGTAAAAAGATATTGGTTACCGGACCCAATGCCAATTCAATGAGAACGCTTAATGGCGGATGGTCGTACACATGGCAGGGTAAAGGTGCAGATATATATGCTGCCGATTACAATACAATACTTGAAGCTTTTACCGCAAAATTTGGAAGCAAAAATGTGGTTTACGAACCCGGCGTTACCTATAACGATGAGGGACAATACTGGGAAGAGAATACCCCTGAAATTGCAAAAGCAGTGGCTGCTGCCCGCGGGGTGGATGTAATTTTTGCCTGTATTGGCGAAAATTCTTATTGCGAAACACCGGGCAATTTAACCGACTTAACCCTATCAAAAAACCAATTGGAACTGGTTAAAGAGTTAAGCAAAACCGGCAAGCCCATTGTTTTGATTCTCAATGGCGGACGTCCGCGCATTATCAACAGCATTGAACCACTTGCAAAAGCTGTTGTAAATATCATGCTACCCGGAAATTTGGGCGGAGATGCGTTGGCTAATCTCATTAGTGGCGAGGTTAACTTCAGTGGAAAACTGCCGTTCTCGTACCCCAAAGCTGTAAATTCGTTAGGTAGTTACGATTATAAGCCAAGCGAGCAAACCGGAACCATGGAGGGTGTTTACAATTACAATGCTGAGCTATCGTTCCAGTGGGGTTTTGGTTTTGGCCTAAGCTATACCGAATTCGAGTACAGCAACCTTGCTGTTAACAAATCGTCGTTTACAGCAAATGATGAACTGATTTTCACTGTCGATGTTACCAACAAGGGCAACCGCGCCGGTAAAGAAAGCGTTTTGCTGTTCAGCAGCGATTTAATAGCCTCATTAACGCCCGATGTGCGTCGCCTCCGTGCTTTTGAAAAAGTGGAAGTTCAACCTGGCGAAACCAAAACCATTACCCTTAAACTAAAAGGATCAGACCTTGCCTTTGTAGGATATGATGGCAAATGGGTGCTTGAGCAAGGTGATTTCCGTATTCAAACAGGCAATCAGGTAGTAGCAATCAACTGCACAGAAACAAAAAAGTGGGTTACACCCAATATATAAAAGGTTGTTTCTATTTTTAGTGATTTAATTGTTCACCGAAGACGGACAACCAAGCAAGATTATTATAGAGCGAGCCTATTTACAATTCAGGCTCGCTCTTTTAAACTTTACGCCAATTAAACCCGTGCAAACTGCTTCATGTTAAGGAATATTATCCGGCACTGAAAACGAGTTTTTTACGGATGAAACGAATTATGTCGAACGCTTCAATACGCAGAGAAATGATTATTGGCGAGTTCCATCTGGCCATTAAAAATCAAATTATAAGCAGATGAAAGTACTCTTTATTTATTCTGTTCAAAAATCTGTTTTGTTTGGCAAACCATTAGCCGGACAAGAGGGAATTCAATTTGGTATATCCTATATTTCATCGGTTTTAAAAAACAACAACCATAGCACAGATTTAATTGTAATAGACCGCAAACATGGGCATAGAAATCTGAAATTAATCACCTCCACCATAAATCATTTTTTGCCTGATTTAATTTGTTTTACCTCGGTTTACTCTCAGTTTAACTTTATTATGGAAACTGCCAGCTACATAAAACAGCAGTTTCCGCACATTCATTTGATGGGGGGTGGCGTGCACATTACGCTCAATCCATCGGAAAAACTGCTTGATGTTTTTGATAGTATTTGCATTGGCGAAGGTGAATATCCTGTATTAGAGTATGTTACACATTTAGAAAAAGACGCTAAACCAACTGATATTCAAAACCTTTGGATTAAAGCACAAGGCAAAATCCACAGAAACAAGGTTCGCCCTTTTATTAGCAACCTTGATACTTTACCCTTCCCCGACCGTTCTATATGGCAAAAATGGATACTTGAACCACAAACCCGAATCACTTTATTATTGGGACGTGGATGCCCGTACAATTGCACGTATTGTTGTAATCACCGACTGCGAAAAATTGCCGATGGCCAATACGTCAGATTGCGCCATCCTGATAATATTATTCAGGAAATTGAATTGCTTCATAAAGAATTCCCCACTGTAGAGGAGTACTTCCTTGAAGTTGAGACCATTGAATGCGATATGAATTGGCTGCATGAGTTATGTGAAAAACTGCACCTGTTTAATCAATCGACAGCCACCAACCTGCGATTCAGCACCAACCTGCGAATTGCACCAAACATGGATTATGATGCCATATTCCACTGTTTAAAACATGCAAATTTTGATTCAGTGACTATTGGCCTCGAGTCGGGTAATGAAAGAATAAGAAAAGAAATTTTAAACAGAACTTATTCGAACGATAATATTCTGCAAGCTGTTGAAAAAGCAAGAGAATATGGAGTGAAGATAGGCCTATTTAACATGGTAGGCATACCAACCGAAACGCCTGATAATTTTGCCGATACTGTAAAAATGAACCAGCTCATTGAGCCTGATTGGCATTCAACTTCCATCTTTTTCCCTTACCAAGGCACAAAGCTTTATGAACTTACCAGTGAATTGGGACTTATGCCTGAAGATTTAAACACAAATTCTGAGCGACAAAAGGCTGTTTTATATCTGCCTGGATTCCATAGAAAAAAGATACAGAAAAGCTTTGATTCGTTTCATTATCAGGTTTACAAAACCCACAAAAATAAAAAGTTATCGAAACTGTTCATCTACTATATTATGCAGTATTTAGGGCATGATTTCTTTGCAAATGCGAAACTAAGAATAACCGGCATTCTTTACTTTTTAAGATTAACCCAAATAGCACAGAGGCTAAAATTATATGGTGTGTTCCAAAAAACATAACAAAAAAGTAATCAACACATTATTATTCAAACGATAAGTAAAGAAAACACAACAAAACGCCACAAGTATTAACTTATGGCGTTTTGTTGTGATTCCGAAGGGACTCGAACCCCTAACCTCCTGGGCCGTAACCAGGTGCTCTATCCAATTAAGCTACGGAACCGTTCCGCATTAGAGTGTTATATCAGCTCAAATGCGGTGCAAAGATAGAAATAATGATGTAAAGTGAAAATCATTTTATCAAAAAAAACATAAAAAAATTGTCACTTTTAGCTAACATTAACGGTTACAGAGGATTTAAAAAGCCCCAATATTCTTACATCATCCGAACTCTTAAATTATAGGATGTACTTTTATCCTCGTAATAAACATTAAAGAAACCATCGCCAAAAGCAGTTAATCTAAACCGCTTGATTTTAGGACGACTTTTAAGCATGCCATCCAAAATAATTAAACCGTTTTCATTGGTAATATTGTTAATCACCAACGCATCCTGAACGGGTGTGGTGGTAATATCACTGGCACTGCTCCACAGTTTATGCTCCAACACACCTATAAAATTACGGTTCTCACCAATAACGTTTAAGAATTCATTGTAGTTAGGTAAAACATTGGTATAAGCTACACCGCTCAAATTGGTTTCGGCCGATGAACCAGCATGATATTCGGTTCCCATTTGATTTCCCTGTGTGCGATGATTGGTTACATAAACCACGTTGGCACCCATCATAGCCGCTACAATTTTCATCTTACGGTAAGCACGTTCTTTAACTCTCTCCTGATTCGATAGTGCAGTAGTACCTTTGGCCTTTGAACTCACTTCGCCCAATTTAAACAAACCTTTCACCTCACTTTCTACCTGTGTAACAGCTACATTCTCAAAATCTCCTACGCCGGAAACTCTTTTAAACGAAGTGGCTTCGGCAAAAGTCTGAACACGACCGCTTTTAAAAACAATTTTCTGAACACTGTTTTTGTAAACGGAGTTTAGAATATCCTCATCTGGATAAACAAACTTAACAGCATCGGGGGTAATTTCTTTAACAAAGCAAAGGATGCGCTCATTGTTGGTAAAAATGGTGTCGGTCTGAGCAAAACCTGCCATCGAAATCAATAAACAAATCAGAGAAAAGGTAAACTTTTTCATTTTATTGGGTTTTTAGGTTAATATATATTTGCAAGCCCGGTTGAATAGTTTGTTAAACCATCAATCAAAAGCTTTAAACAGCAATTTCCAAAAACCATACCAAAACAAATTGCCCTTGTATTCTGACACTAAAGAATACAAGGGCAATTTTAACAACAACAAAACTCAACAAAAACAAAACATTGTCATTTTACCTATTCAACTACGACTCATTACTACTACCGTAATTATAAACCAGCACAACGTTAACCGGGTCTTCACCTTCGAAAGGAGTCGATTTTAAAACAAACGATACAGATGTTTGCCCATCAACTCGTAAATCGTAAAGGTTGAAAGATACGGTTCCTTTAATGGCATAATTGGCCGGATCGTCGTTTCGGTTATGGCGAAACCATAAAATGGGTCTGCCTTCATCATCAACCGGATTGTTAACATCCTGAACCAGGTTGATGTAATGAATGGCTTTACCGCCACCATAAACAAACCTGATGGTTAAAAAATCACCGGTAAACCAGTAATCTCTAATTCTCACAGGCTCGTCGCCAATTGAGTCTGCATTTTCGGGAGTCAGCTCGAGAATCCCTTTTGTGAGAATTTCGGCCAAATCATTCACCTTTACAAAATAATTAATGCCTCCTGTGGCATCACCCAAAATGGTATAGTTAATCCACACCCGCTGCTTATCGCGCACATTAAACCAGGGAACTGCTGTGGCCGATGGAAATAACTTATCGCCATTGTCGGTAACAATTAAATACGAGTTAGTTCCTGTCATTTCAATGGTTGCAGTGGAAATCCAGTATTTCCCAAGCGAATATCCATCGTCATCGTTACAACCCGAAAAGGGAACTAAGAAAAACAACATCAAAACCCAAAGTAATTTTCTTTTCTTCCAGCCGTGGTTATAATTAACATGCCGGATTATGTCCGCGTTACCTTGCAGGCTGCTATGAGCACCTGTTCCTAAACATCCTTTTTTCATATCATTATCCTCCATTAATTATTTTAACAATCGAATTCCATAAAGATGATGCTAAAATATCGGAAAGGTTGCTTTGATTTACTACAAAAATCATCCCAAAATAGTTATTTTAGCGCGGGTTTAAAACCATAAACAATGGTCCATTAAACCTTTATCATTTTTAAAAATCTATTTTGGAAACCATCAGCAATGAAGCAAATTCAATATATCGCCATCGTTTTCTTACTTTTGAATGTTATTAATACCGGTGCTCAGAAAAAGCTTGACTGGGATTTTCACTTTCCATTGGATATTGCGCCAGTGGTTAGTGGTAGTTTTGGAGAATTACGTGGCGCACATTTTCATTCGGGAGTTGATTTTACAACCCAGAGCAAAATTGGTTTGCCGGTTTATGCCATCGACTATGGACATGTATCGCGCATAGTAATTTCGCCGGTTGGTTACGGAAAAGCCTTATACATTGATCATCCCAACGGATATTCGTCGGTTTATGCTCATTTGCACGATTTTGCCCCTAAAATTGAAGCCATAATCAGCAATTTGCAATACCAGAAAGAGACTTTTGCCATTGAACAATATTTTAAACCGGGCGAAATTGTAGTAAAAAAAGGCGAACTCATTGGTTTAAGTGGTAATTCCGGCAGCTCGGGTGGCCCCCATTTGCATTTCGAGATTCGCGAAACAGAACAGCAGAAGCCCATTAATGTGCATTTCCTCAATCTTGGGGTTAAGGATGATGTTCCACCTCACATTGAAGCAATTTGTATTTACCCGCTCGACGGCAATAGCCGGGTGAACGGGAAAACCACCCCATTGTATATTCAGGCTGTAAAAACTCAGGGTGGTTACGCTTTAAAAGGCAATCCGCGTATTACAGCTTCCGGTACCATTGGCGTTGGTATTGAAACACTCGATTATTTTACTGGTTCGTGGCGTAAGTGCGGCGTTTACAGCATCATTTTAAAAGTTGATGGTAAAGAGTGGTTCGAATCGCGTTTGGATGGATTCCTGTTCAGTCAGACACGTTACTTAAACAGCCATATCGACTTTGCCATGCGCCATACTACCAAGCGTGTTATTCAAAAAAGTTTTCTGGATAGTAACAACCAACTCGAAATTTATAAAGTAACCCCCGAAAGAGGACGCCTACAAATGGAAGAAGGGTTGGATAAGGAGTTGCATTACGAGGTTAGAGATGCATCAGGCAATCTGTCGCAACTAAAGTTTATCATAAAAAGTGTTCAGCCACAGTCAGTTGCCGAATCGCCGGTGCCATTTCAGCCAATGTTAAGCGCCACCAAATCTTATTCCTCCGAAATTGAGGGTTTTCGGGTTAAATTTCCGGCCAACAGCTTTTACACCGATGTGGCCGCCAACTTTAAAGTTAGTCCCAACAGCGGCGTTGGCATTGGAAGTACATTTACCGTTTTGGATGCTACGGTACCGGTTCATAACTTTTTCGAAATTTCAATGCCTATACCAGAAGCCAACCGCCAACAAAAAGGTTTGACCGGCGCCCGTATTAACAGCAATAATGGCCTTGTTTTTGCTGGTGGAAAACGCGATGGCAACCGTTGGGTTATCAACACCCGCGACCCCGGTATTTATTGTCTGGCTGTTGATACCATACCACCAACATTACGTTTGCTGCAAGTTCCGCCCGACAGAAATTACGCGGGCCGCGATGCCATCAGGATAGACATCAGAGATAATTTCTCGGGTATTAAAGATTTCAGATGTACTATAAATGGCAAATGGGCTTTATTTGAACACGACCCAAAAAACAATGTGCTGATTGGATATTTCCAAAAACTGAGAATGGAAAAAGGAGCACGACATGCTTTGGAAGTTACCGCCACCGACCAGGCCGGAAATACCCAGACATTGAAAACAAGTTTTGTTTATTAACCTTTTGCCTGTATTTTTTTTGAAGTTCGCAGGTTAACTTTGGCTGCCTGAAATTGTTATATATTTGTTAACGGGATGCAGAATTTATCAATATGGCTCAAATAAACCAGACTTACAGTAAATTTTTAATATTGGCAGCAATAATGTTTCTGCCCGGCCTGACGCCTGTTAAGGCTCAGATTGACACCGACAGAATGACCATTATTGGTCGAAACGCACTTTATTTTGAAGACTATATTCTTGCCATCCAATATTTTAACCAGGTAATAAAGGCCAAACCATTTTTATCGGAGCCATATTATTACAGGGCTATTGGCAAATACAATCTGGAGGACTTAAAAGGAGCTGAGCAGGATTGCTCATCATCGCTCGAACTCAACCCCTATTATGTAGATGCATACAATCTGAGAGGCATTATTCGTCAGAAACTTGGACGCACCCGCGAAGCTTTGGCCGATTTTTCCAAAGGCCTTGAAATTGACCCTTCCAACGTGCATCTGGTAACCAACATCGGCATCAGTTACATTCATCTGAAAGATTACCCAAAGGCCATCGAAAGCTACAATAAAGCACTCGAATTATCGCCCAAACTGGTTTCAGCTTACTTGAACAGGGGATTGGCAAAAGTTGCCAACACAGATACCATCGGCGGACTCAACGATTTTACAAAAGCCATTTCCATTAATCCTTACATTCCCGATGGCTATATTAACAGGGCTATTACCTATTATCAAACCGGAGAGTTTCAAAAATCTCTGGCCGATATGGACAAAGCCATTGAATTAAAGCCAACCGATGCCCGTTTGTTTATGAACAGGGGTATTATTCGTTATCAATTAGATAATTTGCGGGGCACTGTGGAAGATTTCGACAGGGTAATTGAACTGGAACCACGCAATGCCATGGCCTACTCCAACCGGGGAATACTGCGTGCCCAAATTGGCGATACAAACCGTGCCATTGAAGATTTTTCGCGGGTATTGGCGCTTCAAACCGACGATTTGCTCACTTTATATTATCGTGGCTTGTTGTATTCCGAAACCGGACAGTGGGAAAATGCCATTGCCGACTTCAATATTATCGTTGACAATTTTCCCGATTTTGCCCCGGTGTTCTTTAACCGCTCGCAAGCCCGGCAGATGATAGGCGATTCGCGTGGCGCTTCGCTAGATTATGGCACTGCCATGAAACTGGAACTGGCCCGCCGCGAGCGCTCCGATGCTGCCGATAAAGCTCAGAATTTAGCCTCATTGGAGAAAAAACAAACCAATAAATCTAAACAAACCGATTCAAAACCCGGTCAGCGCAAAGCTACCCGTAAAGAAGCCGATAAAGACATCAGAAACTACAATAAAATTGCCGTACTCGACGATTTCGATGCTGAGCAGTTTGAAGAAATTACCGCCAGTAGCCCTTTGCGTGGTCGCATTCAGAACCGCAATATCATTATTGAAATGGAGCCGGTATTTGGACTTACATTTTTCCCGGGCGACACACTGGTTCACCGTTTACGCTATTTTAATATCGAAATTGATGCCTTTAACCGCAAGCCGGTTTCGTCCGACAGGATGAAAATATCCAATCATGAATTGGAACTGCCGCGCGACATGGCAGCCAAAGCATTTACGGAAATCGAAAAAATCAACAAAAAGCTCGAAAAAGCTTCCGGCAACGAAGAGGAACAGCTGTTAATGGCCCGCGCCCTATACTACTCGGCTGTTTTAAACCTGAATAATGCCATGACCGATTACAACCGTGTAATTGCCATTAATCCTGACAATTATCTGGCATGGTTTAACCGCGCTTTCACACGTTTTCGAATGGTTGAAATGGTTAAACGCCTTGAAGCCGAGAATCCGGAACCCAAACAGCAATTGCGCATTGGAGCCATTGGTGTTACCACCCCTCAAAACACCGAAAGAGACAGTAGGATACTTGATTACGACCTTATTATTAAAGACCTTGAGAAGGTTATTGAACTAAAGCCTAATTTTGAATTTGCATGGTTTAATTTAGGAATGATTCAGTGTATTTTACGCGATTTCGACAAAGGTATTGTGCATTTTTCCAAGGCTATAGAAATTAACTCTGAATTTGCCGAGGCTTGGTATAACCGTGGTTTAACCCGCATTTACCTTGAAGAAGAAGTTGAAGGCACTCTCGATTTGAGTAAATCGGGCGAGTTGGGTATTTTTAAGGCCTATAACGTTATTAAGCGTTATGGCGCCCGTGGTGGCGACCCCTGGGCCGATGCAGAAGAAGATAAACAATAACCCTGATGAACGAACTACCCGATTTTCTGGATACCGATAATCCTGAGTTTCAGGACGCACTAAAACTGATTCAATATACCAGTTCATCGGTATTTTTAACCGGCCGTGCCGGTACGGGGAAGTCAACTTTTTTAAAGTACATTTGCCAAACCACTCATAAAAAACATATTGTACTGGCTCCCACTGGCATTGCAGCCATAAACGCCGGCGGTGTTACCATGCATTCTTTCTTTAAGATTCCGTTCAGGCCCATTATGCCCAACGACCCCGACTTATCGGAAAAAGACCGTCGCATTTACGATTTTTTAAAGTACAACCGGATAAAAACCCAATTGCTGAAAGAGGTTGAACTGATTATTATTGATGAAATATCGATGGTAAGGTGCGATATTCTCGACTTTATCGACCAGGTATTACGTGTTTTCACCCGAAACCGAAACCTGCCTTTTGGTGGCAAACAGATTCTGATGGTGGGCGATGCTTTTCAGTTGGAGCCGGTTGTGAAGCGCGACGAATGGCAAATTTTGAGTAAATATTACCCTACGCCTTATTTTTTCTCGGCCAACGTGTTTCAGCGTATCCCCTTGGTACAAATTGAACTGCGCAAAGTTTACCGTCAAAACGACCCGGTTTTTGTGGATGTTCTAGACCGAATAAGACAAAATCAGGCGCACACCAACCATCTCAACATCATTAACCAACGATTAAATCCGGCATTCCAGACGCCTAATGACGAACTTTTTATTACACTGGCCACTCGTCGTGAAACGGTTGATTACATTAACGACCAAAAATTAGGAGAACTGGAGGGTGAAGAATTTAGCTTTGAAGGCACCATTTCGGGCGACTTCCCTGAATCGAGTCTGCCAACACTGCGAAACCTGGTATTAAAAGAAAATGCCCAGGTGATGTTTGTTAAAAACGATATGGAACGCCGCTGGTATAACGGCAGTCTGGGGCGCGTGGAAGAAATTAACGAGGATGGTATTTTTGTGAGGCTCGAAAACGAAGATATACACCTTGTCACCATTGAGAAATGGGAAAATTTACGGTATAAATTCGACGAGGAGAACAACCGCATTATTACCGAAGAGATTGGTTTCTTTAAACAATATCCATTAAAACTGGCTTGGGCAATCACGGTTCACAAAAGTCAGGGACTTACTTTCGATAAGGTGGTGGTCGATTTTAGCGGAGGTGCTTTTGCCGGAGGGCAATTATATGTGGCGTTGAGCCGCTGCCGTTCGCTTCCGGGCATGGTTTTAAAAACTCCGGTTATACAGCGCGATATTATTGTTAATCGTGAGGTTGAAAGCTTTTCGAAGCAGGCCAATAACAAGCAACTGATTGAAGAAGAGCTTAAAAAAGCCAAGGCCGATGGCGCCTATGCCGAGGCGTTGGCTGCATTCCGCAATCAGAACTGGAGCGAAGCCATTGCCCGCTTTGCCGAGGCTGTGGAATATCGTAACGATTTATCAAAGCCCGAATTCCAGCGTTTTCTGGCACAGGAAATGTTTTTTGTAAACCATTATAAGAACCGCATTAACGAATTGGAAGCCAAGCTGGAAGAAACCCATAAAAATGTATTTGAGTTTGCCCGCGAATATTATTTGATGGCCAACGAATGTGAGGTGAAATTTAAAGATGAACGCTCGGCTATTGCCAACCTGAATAAAGCATTGAAACTAAACCCTGTTTTTTTAGATGCTTTGTTGCGAAGGGCTATTCTTTTAAAAAACACAGGCGATACCAATGGCGCCGAGGCCGACTGCACAGCTATTCTTAAAATAAAGCAGCGTCATTTTAAAGCACTCATGCTGCGTGGGAAAATTCGTCTTCAGCTCAACAACCTCAATGGAGCCTATCAGGATTTACTGGAAGCTCAAAATCTAAAAAAGAACAATCCTGAAGTGTATAAAATACTCAGTAAAGTTTGCGCCAAAATGGGCGAAACAGAAAAATCGCGCGAATACAAAAATATTGCCCGGAGCCTGGAACAACAGGAGGACGAGTTTTAGAAAATAAATACTTGGTTTTTATATTGCCTGTTTTTATCTAATCGAAATGTTCAATTGTCTTCCTAATCCAATTTCAATCAATTTGTAGTATGTCGAAATCTGAATATCACTTTGTCCTCGTTCTATTCTTGAAATATAGCTCTTTTTGGTACCTGTCTTTTCAGCAAGTTCCTCTTGTGTAACTTGAGCACTTTTTCTAGCCTCCTTAAGCATAACACCAAGTCTGAATGCCAATGAATCAGCATCATATTTATCTCTATATGGAGTACCTTTTTCTCCATACGTTTCTTTTAGCAAGTCTTCGAAATCAGTTACATTTTTCATCTTATTGTCCTCCATATTTTTCTTTCAAATACTCTTTCTTTAATTTCTCAGCCAACTTTATCTCCTTTTGTGAAGTTTTCTGTGTTTTCTTTAGAAAACAGTTTGTAAGTACAACAAGGTCTCCTTTATCGTGAAAGCATAGAATCCGAATATTCTTAAATGTGGTTATTACTCTTACTTCCCAAATACCATCCGTGTTTTCAAGTAATTTGTAGAATTTTACAGGGACCTGTCTCTCAAATCTTATCAAGTCAAGAACATACCCAATTTTCTCTTGAATCTTTAAATCTTGACTTTTATAAAAGTTCACAAAGTTATCCTTGTATGTGATTATTTTTCTAATCATCGAACAAAGTTAACTAATTAGATTACTTTCCCAAAATAAAATCAAAGTTATTTTTTTGCAGAATATGTCACTCACATTCTGACTAACGATAAAAACTCAATTTCATAAAAGACACTAAATCAACACCAACCCTTTTACCGTTACCCTAAGTAATCAATATCTTTGGTATAGGGGGATTGTGCATAACGGTTTGCAATATAACCAGTGGCGGAATGCGGACGACATCACTGTCAACCGTTACAAAAGTTTGCGCGGTGCAGATGCTTTCAAGCTACCACTGCGCCCGACATTGGTTATATTGCGTGTTACGTTTTCGTCCCCCGACGAAAACGCCAAAGCAGGCGAAAACGCTCCGAAGTTCCAATGTCAACCCACATTAGTTACACTCCTTGTTATAGGGGATTTTTAATTTAGTTTAGAACAATTTTTCTTCAATTAAAACCCCATTTTTATAAAATTCTTCTTTTGTTTTCTCACCTGCCTCGCTCCACATTATTTGTTTACATTCTTTTTTATCATTTCTATAACTAACTGACGATGAGGTATTACCATTTTCATAATACCAATTCCATTTGCCCTCTTTGTAATCATCTAACATTTCTCCATAAGAATATAATTGCCCTGATTCAAAATAGATTTTTTGAAGGCCGGTCGTTTTTGTTGTTCGCTTATTTTTATTGTTTTCTCTAATCGTAATTGTCTGGTTTTTTCCCTGCCTGGCACTCATTATCCAACTTATTATGGCTTTTCGGTAAGATGGAGCTTGTTTTATAAAAAAGTCCCATGCTTTTTTGTTTTCTTTAAATTGCAGCTCAAGGTCTGAATCAATGAATAAAGTATCATTTTCGTATGAGTAAATTTCTGATTTATTATCCTTCCTTAAGCTATATGCTTTTATTCCGGCAGGCTTCATAAGTCCTGCTTTTGTGAGTTCTTCTATTTTCTTAATGTTAATGGCACTCCAGTTACTGGTGCTCCTTCGGGGAGTAAAGCGTATACAATAACTCTCGTTGTCAATTGATTTTCGAACCCCATCTATCCAACCAAAACAAAGAGCCTGGTCAACCGATTGCGACCAACTCATGGAAGGTTTTCCACTATTCACTTTATAGAATCCAACAATTAGTTCTGTCTCCTTTTCGTGATTACTTTCCAGCCATTTTCTAAAATCATCTTGTGCTTTAAAAAAAGTTGCTGTTTTTTTTATTAACTGATTTCATTTTTTGTTTTCAACTGCTACAAACTCTCCATTCACTAATATTACTTGTGTGTTGCTTATCGGATATAGTTTTAATCCTGACTCGTATTTTGATATTATTTTCTCAACCGCTTTTTTAAAGGGGAAATTTGTGTGGTGGGGCAATGGATAAAAATCAACCAAATTCAATGCAGAAAACGTGTTTAAATCAGGTGCTTTTTTAGGACTGTCCATATCTTTTGCGTATTCAATGTTTGGAGAAGCAATCATTGAACCTGCTGATTCACCAATAAAAAGTTTCCCTGAAAGAACTTCTTCTGTTATAATCTTATCAGCACCTGTTTTGCGTAATTCCTGAAGTAAAAAGAATGTATTTCCGCCTGAGATGTATATGTAATTGTTTTTGTGCAACTTATCAGATATTTCTTCGGCTGTGGCTTTGGTCAGTTCCAACTCATCTACAGTTAATCCTAATTTTTCCAGTGCTTTTTTACCTGAACCAACATAAAACTTTACTGACTCAGGAATGCTTGCTGTTGGTATAAATGTTACAGTTTTGCCTTTTAGGTCTTCTTTTGCAAAATCGGGCAAAAGGCTTGCAACATCTTTAAATGACGATGCTAAAAATAATTTTTTCATTTGAATTATCCTTTAAAATTGATGTTGCAAATTTATTTTACTTTAAAGGCAGACAATTGTAAAAATCGGTCATTTTCATTTTTGTATAGCTGTCCGGGTGAACTCTCTGTATATTTCTTAATTTCTTTAATGTAGTGGGCCTGGTCGGTGTAATCTTTTTCAGGGTAAAGTTTACCGTCAACAATGTTAGGATAAGAAGCATTGCATCGAACCATATTTAAAAGAGATTTTAAAGGAAAACCGAAGTATTGGTTAAAATACCGATTAATTTGTCGATTGCTCCAACCGTTTTTTTCGGAAAGCTCTTTAACACTTTGAAAATGCTCGCTATAAATAAGATTAAAGAGTTTAAGTTTTCGATTATCAATCTCCGGTTGCTTATTTAGGATACCAATCATTCGTTTTGACAAGTCAGATGAAAATTGTTCAAATTCAGCGCATTGTGCCAAATGTATATTCCAAAAATCCTTTGAAAGAATAGTCATGCCATTTAAAAGCGATTTAATTTCCCTATTCAATAAGTATTCAGCAGCTATAATTTTGAAACGAACGGCCAAAAGCGTGGCTCCTTTTGTAACTGTCAGCTTTATTGGGTTAGTCCAAATTCCTGTTAGATAGATGTTTTCTAATTCATTATTCTCAAAGTCAACAACTAAATCAAAACACGCATCCGGTAAAATTGTGTATTCAGTGTCTTCTCCCAAATGTTCATATCTCCAAAAGTACTTTACAAAAGCATTTAACAGTCCGGATGTATGTACCTCTCTATAATTCATGTCGATAGTATTGTTTTAGAACGTCACATACCGATTTAGGAGTATGGTGTTGTTTGGTGTTTTGAAGCACTTTCCTGTAAAGTTACAATTACTTTTGATATGGGTTTAATGACCGTGAAATCGCTGTTATACAGCTTTGTATGTATTTTAATAGTATTTATTGATTCCACCAAATCCTGAAATGAGTTTGTTTTCACGTGTTTTTTGAATAAAATTGGTCAGTCGTTTGGTAAATTCCTTTGGTCGTTTTCTTGCACTTTCAATATAGGCAACCCTTATTCGTTTATATGAATCTGAAAACTTTATATAGTTTTTCCAAGCTGCTTTATCTTTTTCAATTTCATCTAATATGTCGTTGGGAAAGATAAACTCTTGCGAAACAATCTCTTGAGCTTTTTCAAGAAACGAACTATGAATTAAATTGTTTTCGGCTAACCATTTCAGTCGTTCTATATTTGGTTGCGAATAATGACTATTGGTTTTTCTGGGTGTAAATCGCTGAATTGTGTGGTCTTGGTCAAGAGTCCTATTGGTACTGTCTATCCAACCGAAACAAAGGGCTTCTTCAACTGCATCATTGTACTGGATGCGTTTTTTGCCGGTTGACTTTTTAGCATATATCAGCCAGACTTCTTGCTTTATTTTGAAATTGTTTTTAAGCCAATTTCGCCATTCAGCTCTTGTTTCAATATTGAGTGTGTTCTCCACTGTTAATTAAGTTCATTTATGAAGCTGTTCAAAATCTGACTTAATTCGGTCGTTATGTTTATCATAAGTAAATGGCAGCTATTAAGTGTAACAACCTTATGTGCATTTAGGTTTTTATCATTTCATCTTGTATCTGTAAACAGGGCAAACGCATTAAAAATCGAGTAGCTTCATAAGGTATTCATTATCCCACCCGGCCTTAAGTCGTTTGCCCTTAACACTCCTTTTGGTCGATTTTTCATTTTTGATGATATTCAGTGCCATTCGGAGTATAACAGAATAGTTCTCGGCTGCGTTCCTATCCCTTTTGCGACTTTTGTCTTCGCCAAAAGAGACATCAAGTTGCCAATGGAGCTTGTTTTCGATGCCCCAATGGGAGCGCACCGCCAAGCCGATTGCTTCCGGATTTGGGTTGCAGCTAGTGATGTAATACCTTGTTTCCCGTTGTGTTTCTTTAGTGGCCTTGATAAATCGGGTACTTTCTATTTTGACCAACGCGTTAATGTTTGGCCATTTCCCGGCACTCGGCACCAAACTTAGGTCACCCGTTACCGTGCAGACACGCGTTTCGACCCTGCCGTGGCCCGCATCGGTATCCTCATAGACAGCAACCTTATCCTTTTGCGCGAAACGAAACGTGTCCACTACACCGGCATGGAGTTCCTTCTGGTTTTCTTTGACCGCTAAAACATAATCCGCACCTTTTGCGATAATCTCCCCTACTATTTTGGTTTGGCAACCCATCGCGTCTATTGTGACGGTGCAGCCTTCGAGGTCGAGTACCTTGAGTAGTTCCGGTATAGCGGTGATTTCATTCGACTTTTGGTCGGTCTTTACCTGCCCAAGCACCAGTCCGTTAGCGGCTGAGAAAGCCCCCACCATGTGGATGGCGGACTTGTTCCCTTGTTTGCGCGAACCCCGCACCGTCTTGCCGTCGATGGCGACCACGCCTTCGTACTGGCCACAAAGCTCTTTAACCCAAGCAATGAAATTGCTCTCGAATACAGCAGGTGCAAGCCCTGCAAAAAATCGGTTGAACGTGTCGGGCGAGGGGATGCCGTTGTTCAACGACAAAGTCCTTTTGAGGAAGTCAACTTTGGATTTCCCAAAGTCGGAGATGTCTTCCCATGTGTCGGCGCCGCAAATAACGGCGGCAAGGGTGATATAAACAATATCTTCGGCCAAGTGCAGCTTTCTCCTTTCCATTCGGTGCTCCGGTAATGACCTTGCAAAGTTGAGCAATTTATTCTCCATCCAAAATATATCTATCTGATTATTAGATAAA
>CALEUX010000121.1 GCA_937920475.1 uncultured Marinilabiliaceae bacterium | reverse complement strand
CTCTAAATTGATGCGTTTCAGCGTTTTTTATTTTTTCATCCATAACAACAAGTTTATTTGCTACAAAAATAATCAAGTTATGAACAAATGTTCATTTAAATTATATATTTTTGCATCAATATTATAAAAATATGCCTCGACCAAAACGAAAACGACTCATTGGTAATCCCCCTATAATGGAGGGATTTAAGCCGTTTGGGATTCCTATTACCAATCTGGAACCATTGGTATTGCTGTACGAAGAATACGAATCGATAAGGCTGACCGATTATGAAGGGCTTACACAGCAAGAGGCTTCTGAAAAAATGAATATTTCGCGCCCTACCTTTACACGTATTTATGAAAAGGCTCGACAAACCATTGCCAAAGCTTTTGTTGAAGGGAAAGCAATATTTATAGAAGGTGGCGATTATCACAGTTCAGATTTTTGGTACCGATGCGAACAATGTTATAAAATCAGTATTTCATCTCATACAATAGAGCAATGTAATTATTGCCACTCGGATAAAATCTTGCACCTGAACAAATCAAAGCAGACTAACAATGAAGATATCCACTGCATTTGCGTTGATTGTAATATCAGAATTCCTCATCAGGAAGGAATACCCTGTAGAAGCATCAATTGCCCTAAATGTGGTAAAAGTATGATGAGAGAAGGAAGTTACCATCATCAGTTATATTTAAACAATAAAAAAGAAGAATAATATGAAAATAGCAGTTCCAACACGCGGAGAGCAAGTCGACGACCATTTTGGCCATTGTCAGGCTTACACTGTTTTTACAGTGAGTGACAACAAAATTGAGAAATCTGAAACCGTACCATCGCCTCAGGGTTGTGGATGCAAAAGCAATATTGCATCAGTTTTAAAACAAATGGGCGTTACAGTAATGCTTGCCGGCAATATGGGCACGGGAGCACTTAATGTTCTTAACCGCCAAGGCATTAATGTTTACAGAGGGTGTTCAGGTGACGTTCGCCAATTGGCTGATGCATTTTTGCAAGGCAACATTAACGATTCAGGCGAAGGATGCCATCATCATAACGGACACGATGAAGGCCATCAGTGCAATCATTAATCAATAAAAATGGCACAATTATCGGGCAGTGGGCCGGAAAATAAGGGCAGTAAAACAGGACGATGGTTAGGGCTATGCACCACATCTGCCGAACAGAAGCAAGGTATTATTGGAAATGGTATGGGATTACGCAGAAAATCGGGAGGTGGCTCAGGGCAAGGGAAACGCCGTAAATATAATATTCAATCAAATGAAATATCCATGTTGCCTATCGGTATCACAAAGGAGCCATGACTGTCTGCATGGATGTTCCATCCCGAATAAATCGGGACAAGTTGTGGCTTATGAAAAACTGATTAAAAACACATGGATATAACTGTATTGATTGACAACACTGAACATCCTCATCTTAATCTGCATTCGGAGCATGGCTTAAGCATTTACTTTGAAACCGGTGGATATCATTATTTGATGGATGTTGGAGCTTCGGGCAGGTTTGCTGCCAATGCCAGGTCGTTGAACATTGATATCATCAATGTAGATTTTCTGATTTTATCGCATGGACATGCCGACCATACTGGCGGATTGGAAGATTTTTTCAGACTTAACAACAAAGCAAAGGTTTATTTGTCGCCAAATGCCATGAATAAATCGTTTTACTCGATGCGCCTTGGAGAAAAACGAGAAATCTGCTTTAACCAGGCCTTTGTAGAAAAACATCGCCATCGGTTTATTTTTCCAACCGAAAACCAGAATATTTCAGAAAATGTTGCCCTTATCTGTCAATTCAAGCCTCGTTTCCCTATGCCTGAGGCAAATAAGGTTTTATTTACATCGACAGACAAAAAAACGCTCGTGCACGATGATTTTAGTCACGAAATGGCATTAGCCGTAAAAACTGAAAAAGGGTTAATTGTTTTTTCAGGCTGCTCCCACAACGGGTTATTAAATATTTTGAGTGCATCAGCAGATTATTTTGGGGACCTACCTGTTATTGGCTGTATTGGTGGCACACATCTGATTGACAACTATCACCAAAATCAGTTTGAAACCGAAGCAGACATTAAAACTATTGCCTTGGAATTGACTAAATTTTCCCCTCAATTAAAACTGTTTACCGGTCACTGTACCGGCTCGGTTGCAAAAACAGTATTTGCTCAAGAACTTGGTGACCGCGTTAATGTTTTTTATTCCGGGGCATTTATTAACGATACATCCTGACAATAATCAATCTTATTATAAGCCCTTAGTTGCTGGCTTTAGGGGCTGTTTAGATTTAGATGGAAGACCTGCTTGGCTATATTGGTTTGAAGTTGTCTAAACATCTCCACTTTTATTAAAGACTATTAGAAGTTTAGACAACAGACAGATAGACGTGTCCCGATTTATCGGGATTAGACTAAATAGAAAAAGAAACCAACAAGATTGTTTAGTTATTTTGCTCATTATATATATTTTACGTTTAATGTCTATTGTCAAAAAAATAATTTTAAACAGATTCTAAATTACCAGTCGATAATCTTAAATCTAATCATCTTAAATAATAATTAAAACAGCTACTTAATTCACTTCCTTTACAATTAAAATGTAAACCGGGAAGTGGTCGCTGTAGCCACCATGATAATTATCGCCTACATAGGTTCGAAACGGGTAGCCTTTAAACCGGCCTTCGGGCTGCGCTAAAAAACTTTCGTTGAAAACCCTTGAGCTGTGGTACCTATAGCCTTTCTGCTTTTTATCGAGAAATGTCTGAGTAATGATTATCTGGTCGAAAAGGTTCCATTGGTCGCGATAAGCCAAAGTTCCAATACCTCTTTTAAAATGCACTCCCATTGCGTTAAATAACTGGTCGGGTTTCAGGCGGTTCTGATCGTCGCGGGCCTTTAAATGGAGCCTGACACTTTCATTGTTAGGATCGTCATTTAAATCGCCCATTACCAAAACTTTAGCATCCTTTTCAATTTTCATTATGGAATCGACCAGCGAACGCGTTAACCGGGCGGCTTCGTTACGTAGCGGGCGGCTTCGATCCTCGCCGCCTCTGCGCGAAGGCCAGTGATTAACGATAAAATGCATGGGTTCGCCATCGAATATACCCGATACCTGCAATTGGTCGCGGGTGTATAGTCTGGTGCCCTCATCACCATTAACAATCAAGGACACAGAACGGCTGTTGGTAACTTTAAAATATCGGGGTTGATACAGCATTGCAACATCCACTCCACGTCGATCGGGCGAATCGTAATGCACAATCTCATAATTCAGATGGCTGATACGTGGCGATTTTACCAAATCTTCCAAAACTGCACGGTTCTCCATTTCGCAAAGGCCAATAATGGCAGGCCCAGGAACTTTCTCGTGCGAACCAAGTTTTGAAATCACTTCGGCCAATTTATCAATTTTAGCCCAATAGCGTTCAGAATTCCAGCGTTTGGGACTTTCAGGTGTAAATTCAGTATCAATAACACCAGGAGTATCAAGCGTATCAAAAAGATTTTCAAGATTATAGAAAGCAATAACACCAGCACGCATTTGCTGGGACTCAACTATCTCTGAACTAACAAGAAAGAACACGCCAAGCGCAAACCCAATATTTCTTAACACGTTAAACATCATTACAAATTTTATTATCAGTTAAACAGAAGTTACAAATAAGTTGCCAAATATTGCGGTAAGATAATAATTTTTGAAAATTTGAAAGATGATTTATGTTTCTGCTTTATTTTTTCTATTCACATTCGATAAATTAATGCTAGCAAAAAATGCTAAATAACACTTTGCAAGGTACATCAAATTTTAAAACACTTTCGTCATAAGTTCTTTTTTTGATAAAAAAGCAAAAACTGTTTTAAAATGAAATATATACAGAAGCATTGGTAATTAAAGGAATTACCAAATCCGGAAAATGAATATTTATTATATAACTTTCAAATATTTATTCAATCGTAAATCTTTATCTTTCCAGTCCAAAAAAGAGCTAATGACATTTTTTGGGGCTTTATAAACAACTGGATTTATTGAATCTATTACATATTAAGCGACTTTATGAATAAATTGTTAGCATTATCATTACTCTTCCTATTACCAGGCATTTATTTATCGGCGCAGGAAACCGGAATAAAAGGCAAGGTTATCAGCGCTTCAGCTGGCACTGAACTCTCAGGTGTTTCAATTCAGGTTACCGGCACAAGCGATGGAACCCTCTCTCAGACTGATGGTTCCTTTACCCTGCAATTACCATCAGAAGGTGATTATGAGGTAATATTTTCGATGCCGGGATACGAAACAACCTCCCGATTAATTTCGGCATTGCCTGGCACTGCTACCGATATAGGTACTATTGAATTACCTGTACAGTTGGTTTTATTTCAGGATATTCCGACCATTAATTTTAACGAAAACGAAGATGATACCGGAATGTCGTCCCAAAATATTATTGCATTAATGGGTGGTTCGCAGGATGTATATTTATCCGAGTCGGCCTTCAAATTCGGAGCGGTTCGTTTTTTTGTGCGTGGTTTCGATAATGAATATACCCATACTTATATTAACGGTGTGAATTTCAACGACCAGATACGCGGAAGATTTAACTACTCAATGATTGGCGGTTTAAATGATGCCACCCGGAATAAAGATGTATCCAACGGACTTGGTGTCTCGGGCTTTGGATTTGGCGATTTAGGCGGTGTTTCAAACATCAACACCAGAGCTTCAGGTTTTAATAAAGGCGGAAGGGCCACCCTATCGGTCACCAATCGCAACTATAAGCTCAGAGGTATGGTTACCCATTCAACCGGATTAATGGAAAATGGCTGGGCTTTAACAACAGCTTTGGGTTACCGCTGGGCCAACGAAGGCTATGTTGAGGGAACATTTTATAACAGTTTTGCTTATTTTCTTTCAGCCGAAAAAGTTTTCGGAGCGCGTAAACAGCACAGTCTTTCGTTTACCACCTTTGGTGTGCCAACTCAAAGAGGACAACAGGCAGCATCTTATCAAGAAGCATACAATTTAACCGGCAGTAATTATTATAACCCAAACTGGGGATACCAAAATGGTGAAAAAAGAAATTCACGGGTAGCAACCTCTTTCGACCCGGTAGCTGTATTGTCGCACCTTTGGAAAATAAACAATCGCTCAACCTTAACAACCGGAATTGGTGCCAGATACAATCAATACGGAACCACCGCTTTAAACTGGTACAATTCGGCTGACCCACGTCCCGATTATTACAGATACCTGCCCAGCTATCAGGGAACCGACGAAATGAAAGAGCTTTATACCCAGCTTTGGAAAACATCTAAAACCACAAGACAGGTTGATTGGGACAGACTTTACAACGTTAACCGGTTAAGTCGTGAACAAAACGAAAGTGCCAGATATATGCTGGAAGAAAGACACAGCGACCTGATGGAACTAACCCTGAACTCAACATTTAATACCAAACCAACAAACAACCAAAACCTTACCATTGGTATTGAAATGCGCACCACTAAAGGTTTAAACTTCAAAACCGTTAACGATTTGTTGGGTGCCGAATATTGGTTGGATGTAGACCAATTTGCAGAAAGAGACTTTCCCGGGAATCCCGATGTGATTCAAAACGACGTGAATAATCCAAACCGTCAGGTTAAAGTGGGCGATAAATTTGGATATGATTATGACGTTTATGTAAACTCAGCCAATATGTGGCTACAAAACGAATTCAACCTGCCACGGTTTGACCTGTTTTATGCATTAAAACTTTCGTACACCGAATTCCAGCGCGATGGCAATATGCGAAATGGCCGGGCCATAAACAACTCTTTTGGCAAAGGCGACAAACACGAATTTGTAAATCAGGCCCTTAAAGCAGGCATTACCTACAAACTTACCGGAAGGCATTTTATTGTTGCCAATGCCATGTACGAAACACGTGCTCCACTTCCATTTAATTCATATTTATCGGCAAGAATCAAAGACACTGCTATTCCCGAGTTAAAAAGTGAACGCGTAGCATCGGCCGATTTGGGTTATGTAGTATCAACTCCTAAATTGAGAGGACGCTTATCGGTTTATAAAACCAATTTCTTCGACCAGAATGAACTCAACAGTTTTTATCACGATAGTTACCGAACCTTTGTTAACTATGTAATGACAGATATCCGTAAAGTTCACCAGGGCGTTGAAATGGGATTGGTGGTAAACCTTACATCACAAATCAGACTTAAAGCGGTTGGAACAGTGGCCGAATACCGTTACACCAATCGTCCAACAGGGTACACTTCGTACGAAAACGGCAGCCGCCCCGACACCACCGAAACAGTTTACCTGAGAAATTTCTATGTTGGTGGTACGCCGCAAACTGCAGGAAGCATTGGCTTAGCATACAATCACCCCAAATACTGGTTTTTTGAAGCCAATTACAACTACTTCGACCGGATTTATGTCGATGCTACACCCATCAGAAGAACATTGGCAGCCACCAGTTTCACTGCAACTGATCAAGACGACAGAGAAACCCGGGTAAAAGCCATTACAGAGCAGGAAAAATATAAAGATGGCGGAACCCTCGATGTTTCCATAGGTAAATCGCTAAGGTTAAAAGGAGGCTATTTCATGAGTTTAAACCTGAGTGTTAATAACCTTCTGGATAATACCAACCTGCGCTCTGGTGGTTACGAACAGGGACGATTCGATTTTGAAACCTTCAATGTGGATAAGTTTCCATCGAAGTATTATTATGCACAGGGACGAAACTTTTTCCTGAATGTAGGCTTAAGGTTTTAACCATATATCATATTAACTCATGAAACGATACAATTACCATCATAAAAAAGCAACCATGAAACACTCATGTATTGAAAGTACAAATACTTATGGACAAAATATTGTTCATGAGTGTTCCATCCTACCATTAAAGACTAATAATGTTAGGATGAAAACTTTTAGAAATTTACTTACCATATTTTTCGCACTCGGGCTCATGCTGAACGGTTGCGAGCCTCAGGATTTTGACACGCCACCACACGACAAGCCTGAATATAAAGGTGCAGCCACCATTACCATCAACGACTTTAAAACCAAATACAACTCAAACCTGGTTTTAATTACCGATGGAGATATAATTGAAGGCGTTATTACGGCCAACGATATATCGGGCAACCTTTACAAACAAATATTTATTGAAGATGCAACGGGCGGTTTAATGGTTGCCATCGACCGCAATAACATTTACAACGATTTACGCGTTGGACAAAAGGTTTTTATTGAATGTAAAGACCTTTACATGGGGAAATACGGAAACTTTCCGCAATTGGGTTACCGCTATTCGCGTAACAACGATGGTAATTATTCCATAGGACAAATTCCATGGGAACTGGCCAAACAGAAAGTTTTCAGGCATGATTATCCAAAACCTGGCGAAGTTGTTCCCAAAATCATCACTTTCAACGAATTTACCCCCGACAATTATGGTCGCCTGGTAACACTTGAAAATGTTACTTTCGACGATGCTGGAAAAATATACTCAGAGCCCACAGCTCAAAATACTGTTCAAACACTTAATCGTATCATCCGTTCGGCCGACAACAGCAATTTAACCATTACCGGGCGTATGAGCAGTGCTGCTAACTTTGCAAGCGAAATTATGCCATCAGGTATTGGTAAAGTAACCGGAATTTTAACTGTTTACAATACTACCGTTCAGTTTTTGGTGCGCGAATTAAGCGATGTTAATTTTCAACCCAATCCGGATGGATGGGGTACAAAAGACAGCCCTTGGACCGTTAACTATGCCATTGGTATTCAGGACAACAGTAAATCGGGTTGGGTAAAAGGCTATATCATTGGCACCATACAACCGGGTATTAATGAGTCGAACCCCATTACAAAAAATGCCGACCTTGATCTGGAAGCTCCATTTGTTTTAAACAACTATGTGGTAATTGCCAAAGAGGCCAACGAAACCGACTGGACAAAGTGCATTGTAATTAATCTGCCCGAAGGTTCAGCCATAAGAGCTGCTGTAAATCTGGTTGATAAGGCTGGTAATAAAGGAAAACAACTGGCAGTAAGAGGCTCACTGGAGAAATTAGTAGGTGCATCTGGTGTTAAATTAGCCGCTGGTTCGTCTTCTGAGTATATTCTCGAAGGTGAAGAACCTGTAACAGGTCCTCAGGGCGATGGCACAGCTGAAAATCCTTATAACATTGAAGCAGCCCGCGCTAATCAAGGAGCTACCGGAAGTTTTTGGGTAAAAGGTTACATTGTTGGAAACGTGGACGGTATCAGTATAAACGAAAATTCTAAATTTACTGCTCCTTTTACTGTTGCCAGTAATGTGTTAATTGCTGCAACTCCGGGTGAAACTGATTACCGCAACTGCGTTCCGGTTCAACTATTATCGGGAACACCCACCCGCAGTGCTTTAAACCTGGTTGACAATGCAGGAAACCTAAATAAAGCCGTTAAAGTATTTGGAACTTTAGAAACTTATTTTGGTACAGGTGGCGTAAAAAATACTTCCAACCATGTTTTAGATGGAGCCACTACCGACCCTGGACAACCAGAAGAAGTAATTTTTGGACACACATTTGCTACCGCATTGACTCCATTTACCACTTTCAGCGTTACTGGGGCCCAGGAATGGGGACATGATGCCACTTATAAATGCGCTAAAATGTCGGGTTTCTCAGGAAGTTCAGTGGCTAATGAAGACTGGTTAATTTCGCCTGCCATTAATCTCTCAAACGTTTCGGGTGCTTTTTTAAGTTTTGAACATGCAATAAATTACAGCACTATTCAAAGCCAACATACTCTTTGGATTTCATCCAACTATACAACTGGCAACCCTAATAGTGCCACCTGGACTCAATTAACAATCCCCACTTACCCTCCGGGCACAAACTGGGATTTTATAGCCTCTGGTGACATTACAATACCTACGGCATTTATTGGACAGAGTAATGTATTTGTAGCATTTAAATACATCTCAACCACAAGCAATTCAGGAACTTGGGAAATTAAAAACTTTAAAGTAAAAGAAGGTTCCGGAACTGCTGACCCAACCGATCCTACTGATCCAACTGATCCGACTACCGATCCGACTCAAATATTTTTGGAAACATTTGGAAATGGTACACATACAACAACAGAGACCAGACCTAAAATTGCTGATTTTACAGGATTTGACAATACAAATGTAACCTTCTCAGATGCATCAAATTTGTGTACTGTGCGTACAACATCCACTTTAAATAATGCTCATGTTTGGATGCCAACAGGTACCAGCGACACCTACTTAACAATCAGTGGTATTAACACTTCAGCTTATACCGACATTAAATTGCAGTTTGATTTTACAGGAAACGGTAACACCAACTCCGATAAAATTATTGTTAAAATAAACGATGTTGCTATTACTGTTCCTTCGGTAGCTGTGGCATCGAATGTTTTCTCAACAATAAATATTTCAGAAAACATACCGGCGTCTGCATCACTTAAGATTGAATTTGTTGCAACCAGTGCCAACAACACCGTTGGGTTCCGCTTAGATAACATTAAGCTTACCGGTACACCGGTGGAATAGTTAAAGTATTAATAAAGATTAACCAAAAAACCTGCCGGCAGTTAAAACCCGGCAGGTTTTTATTCGTAAAAAAAGAATCCTCTTACCCTTGCCAGCTTTTTTAAAAGATAAAATTCATTACTTGTATAGTTATGTTTAAGTTACGTTATAGTTTAGTGTTCTTTTTTCTGTTTTGGGTTCTATGTATTATTTCGGCTCAAAACCCCAATGGCTATTACAACAGTGCCAGCGGTAAGAAAAAGGAACAACTAAAAACAGCTTTGCATCAGATTGTTCGCAACCATACCGTGCTCGATTATGGAAGCCTGTGGATGGTTTTCAGGCAAACCGATCAACGGCCCGATGGCACTGTTTGGGATATGTATTCGAATATTGTGCGCACTTATTCCAGCTCAGGGTTAAACCGCGAGCACTCGTTTCCTAAAAGCTGGTGGGGTGGCGATGTAAATGCAGCTTATACCGATATTAACCATCTTTATCCATCCGATGCCACCGCCAATTCGGCCAAATCGAATTATCCGCTGGGAGTGGTGGGTAGCAATCCAAGTTTCAACAATGGTGTTTCTAAAGTTGGCAGCAATGCTTTCCCCGGTTACTCGGGAGTAGTTTTTGAGCCTCACGACCAGTACAAGGGCGATTTTGCCCGCGCCTATTTTTACATGGTAACCTGTTATCAGGATTATTACAACAAATGGGCTTACCTGTATATGGTTGATAATAATACTTATCCGGTACTAAAACCATGGTCAGTTAATCTGCTGTTACAATGGCACCGTAACGACCCTGTTAGTCAAAAAGAATTAGACCGCAACGAGGCGGTTTTTCGCATTCAGAATAATCGCAACCCTTTTATTGATTACCCTGATTTGGCCGAACACATCTGGGGCAATAAAATGGAGCAAGAGTTTGTAATCAACACCACCATTACCGAACCGGTTTTGGTAACTCCTACCAACGATACCCGTTTAGAGTTTGGTACCGTGCTTGTTAATCAATCGAGCACCAAAACGCTTTATGTTAAAGGCATCAACCTGACCGGTCAAAACTTAACAGCTATTTTATACGGTGCCGATGCCAGTCAGTTTTCCATCAATACCACGGTTATTCCGGTAAATCAGGCCAATAGTCAGGATGGTTATCAGCTAAAGGTAACATATTCACCAAAAGCTGTTTCAGCCGAACATCAGGCGGCTATTATTATTTACGATGGTGGCGTTAATGGCAGTGTTTTGGTTAATATTACCGGTCGTTGCATCAACCCCGGCTCGCTTGAACCTCCAATTGCTCTGAATGCATCCTACATTACAAATAACAGTTTTAAAGCCAATTGGCAGGAATCGAACGGCACCGACTATTATATTTTGAATGTTTATACCTGGAATGGAAACGAGCCGGTTCTGTATTTAAGTGAAGATGATATTAATGCTTTATCGTACGATGTAACAGGTCTCGAACCGGGCCAAAAATACAGCTATCATGTTAAAAGGTCGGTAAATGAACAAATTACCGACCCTTCTAATACCATTGTTGTTTACACTCATACCAGTTTAAACAATCCCAAAAGGAACGAAGCCATATCTGTGTTTACATCCGATAAAACCATATTTATCAATAACGACTCAAACATTAGCCAGTGGGTTGAAATTTACAATAGTATTGGCACATTGCTTTGGCGTACCGAAAGCTTTACAGGACAAATATCGGTTCCGGTAAGCGCTGCCGGAGTTTACGTTATTAATGCCGGTGGTGATATCCGGAAAGTTGTTGTTAAATAGAGTTAGTTCTTAGTTCCTAACAGCTAACAATTAATACCTAAGAGCTGTAGCTAATGCCCAGAAAGAGAGTCATGCGGAGAATAATCACGCTAATCTCATTAATTATGCGGAGAATGAT
>CALEUX010000120.1 GCA_937920475.1 uncultured Marinilabiliaceae bacterium | reverse complement strand
AAATTGACAACTTGTTTGAAAATCGGCTGTCCGACTAATTTTATTTCCGTATTTTTGCTCATGTTGTTAGTTTGTGTGCAAAACAAATCTACAACATCGGGGGCGAATCCTTCGGGTGAAACCCCCTTATTCTACTTTTTTTGTCGGACAGTAGTGATAAAGATTATTTATGTGAAGGTATGAAATTTTTGATGATGGTTCTAAATTTTAAAAGAATTTAATAGATTTCAAATACAAAAGGTGGCTCATTGTTTTGAGTCACCTTTTGTACATGTTGGAAAAGGCTCTATTCTGCTGGTATTATGTCTTCGGCTTTGTAGTACTGAAAGGTTTTGTTGGCCGACATGGCCACAAATAATCCTTTCGCAAAGGTGGCATTCAGGGGTAAGGCTATTATGTCGGAGCCATCGCTTTCATTGGTTTGAACTTTAACCACTTTCTGTAAAGTATGTTTATGGGGGTTAAGCAATGAGCCTTTCCTGTTGAATAAATGAAATTTGTTGGCTTGTTGATCCGATAAAATAAGGTATCCGCTGCCATTTTCCCCTTTGTATATCGATATACCTTCGTGATCCTGTGTAATGCCCGATGTTGCAAATAAAGCCAACTGGCCATCGCCTTTTAGGGCATCGGCATAGTATTTCCGAATGCCAACACCCTCGTCGGAATAGTAAACATAGCCCAACTCATCGTCCACCGCAATGGCCTCAATTTCCTTTTTTCCGCTATACTCACCAAACTTTCTTATAAACTCAGCAATTACAGCGGAGTCTTTGTATATCAGCTTATACTGGTGAACATATCCAGTAATTGGGCCTGTTTTGCGGGTTACAAACGCAAAAATATTATTTCTTTTGTCCTTGTAAAGGGCTATACCCATGGGTTGCCTTAAGGAATCTACATCGCCTTCAAAAACAGGAATTCCTCCATTGTCTATGAACTTGCATTCGGGCACTGAAATAATCCGTATCATTTTTTTCCCGCGCTCTGTGAATGCTGCGATATCTTTTTCGGTGCCGTTCAGTTTAAGACCATATTCAATATCGATATTGTTTGGGCGCGAAAGGTTTGTTATGCACAACGAGTCGATTAATTTTCCTTCTAGGTTAAAAACGAAAATTCCACCAGTAGAATCGCCTTTATCTGTCCCAAAAATTAGGCTTTCGCCAGGGTTGGCTCTATTGTACCATATAGCAGGATCGTCAGTATCGTTGGGCGTTGTGTCGGTTGTAAAAACCGGAAACGCAACCGACTCCAAAACAGGAGATTTTGTTTGCTGGCAGGTGTTGAATACCAGAATTACAGGTAAGAAGAGTAGTGTTCGCATCTGTACTGGGTTTTAGTTATAGCTTTTGTTTTGCAAGCCGGTAGGTAATTTTTCCAGCATGGTTTAGTAAAAGAATACCAACCTGCAACTTATTAACTTCGCAAACCAGAAAACCGGGCTCCGAGGAGCTAAATAGGATACTATCATCGCTTATTTGCTCCCGACCAAGCGAGGCGGAGGCATTGACCACGTAGTCAACATTTGACCCTGTTTTTTTTATGTGCTGAAAAATGTGAATATGCCCACTGATGTAAATATCCACATTATTTTTTTCCAGAATTGGTTTCAGCCTGTTTTGTAAATCGGTTCGTTCCGAATCAACTTTCAGTGTTCCAGCGTATATTGGATGATGTCCCAGAACAATTTTCCATTTGGCGTTGGAGTTTGATAGTGTTGAGTCTATCCAGCGTAGTTGTTTTTTGTAATTTTCTTTTAACACATCGGGGTATTCATTATTTCTGTATTTATCAATAATGGGTGCAGTATCAATGAAAAGGAGCAGTAGGGTTGAGGAGTCCGACACCTGAAAACTTTTGCTATAATATCTGGCAGGCATTTGCCATCTACGGCTTACTTTTGAGTAGTTCAAAACAGCCGATGTGTTTCCTTTGTACTCGTGATTACCAAGGATGGGATACCAAGGAATCATAAGTTCCGGATGGCTATAAACCCGCTCGTAATTTGTTAACCAAAGCGGATCGTTAACCGACTGAACTCCCATAAAATGATGAACATCGCCAAGTGCCGCAATAAACTCTGCGCCCGTAATTCCTGCTACTTGTCCCATCATTTCAGCTATGGGCTTTTGGTAGTAATAGCCGTTACGGCCAAGATCGTTTGCAATAATAAATGAGAAGTTTTTGTTTATGGCAGATAGCGCAACCGAGTCCAATGGCGATTTTAATGCAGGCTGACCCCATAGCGTAGCAACAAAACAAGCAGTAATTAGTTGGTAAAGCATGAATACTCTATACATCATGGGTGCGATTGTCATAGTTTTATTAGAATTACTCGATGTCGTTTAGCAAGGGCAGTGTCAACCTATTTTTGATTGTAAGCTCTGGACTTATTGTTTTCATCCTAAATACACTGTGTAAGGGTTTATTTAAATCAGGTTTGTTTGTTCATTGCTAGTTAAACGACATCGAATAAGGTGTTGGTATTATTGTTTACGATGCTTTATCTCACAAAAAGATTTTGCCGGTTATACTAAACACTTACTTGGTTCCAAAAGCACCAAAGTGCGATTTTGGAGCAGGCGAAGTGTAAGTTTTGCCATTAATTGTAATGCCCGTTGTTCCAAAATTGCGGGTAAAATCGGTTTTTGCGCCGGTTAATGCCGGTGAGCCTGCTTTAAGGTGGAAATCCCAGTTTGCGTTGAAGGTAGCATTGTTGACATCGGTGTTAAGCGGGTAATTCTCAAACATTGGGTCGTTTTGGTTTGCGGTAGTTCCTGCAACATCATGTGTACCTCTTACAACATCTTTAACCCCAGCTTGAAAGTTGTTTACGCATTCCTGGGTATAGCCATAGTAGTAGGAATAATCGTATGTTGAGCGAGCATCGGCAGCATCTTTGGAGTTGTTTTTTATAGCAAAACGGCAATTAATGTGAAGGTTGTTCCAAAGTTCGGCATATACACCAGCTTCTAACCAAATTCCACCACCTTTTACCGTGGGTCTTCTCCAGCCAGCATTAACAATGGTGTTATTGTAGCCTACTACATGGCATTGGGGAGTACGGTCGCCCGAGTTGGAGAGTTTAAGCGCATTGGTGTTTGGGCTGTAGACAAGGTTAAAGCAAACATCGGCAACAGTTCCGGCTTTAAGATTAATGGCATCGCCTCCAGTTTCGCCCTGGGTGTAAATTGTGTTGTTGGCCACAATTATATTTCCACCTTCAAAGTACATGCAGTCCTCTCCCAAATTTCTGAAAGTTGAATTGGTTATTACCACTTTGCCATCAACATTGTTTTTAAAATTGATTGCAGGAAGTCCTTCACCCGCAATGCCCTTAAAGAATCCAGCCTTTACCGATGGTGACTCCTCTGTGGTAACAAAGCCGGTGTACTCAATTATGGTATTGTCAATTAGTAGTTCTTTTGATGTTGGACCGCAAAGTATTCCGCCCCAAATTCTGGGGAAGTCAACTGTACCTTTTGCCTGTTCAGCAACAGTGAAAGTTACGGGGTTAGAGTCAGTACCCTTTGAGTACAGGTTTCCGTAAACCAGAATCTCGGTTCCAAGAGTTGGGTCGTTTATCACTACATTTACGCCTTCCTCTATGGTAAGCGATTTACCCTCAGGAATTACAAGGTGTCCGTTAACCGTAATGGTTGAGTTTTTTTCCCAAACGCCATACACATCGCCACCATCTATGGTTTGATCCTTTGGTTTGTTGTCATTCTTCTCGCACGAAACTAGCATTAAGGCTCCTGCCGCTAAAATGCTAAGTAAAAATTTTGTTTTCATACTGATAATTGTTTGGTTTGTTGGAATTATTAAAATTTATATCTTATGCCTATTAAGTACGATGGCATGGAGTACTCATCTCGAACCAGCGTGCTTTTGTCGTTTAGTTCATGGAATGGCACATCGGCATTCAGAGGGTTGGTTTTAACTATGTAAACTTTTGTGTGGGTGTTTAACAGGTTGTGTGCCTTTGTAAAAAGGCTGATACCATTCTTGAAATTTTTATCGGCCGAAATGTCGAGTTGCCAGTAACCTTTCTGCCACAAATCGTTATCAATAAATCGAGATACAGTGTAAATTCTATCGCCAGTGTAAGAGAATGCTAGTTGTGCGCTAAAGCCGTTCTTTGTGCTTTTGTAAAGCAGCGAAATATTAGCCACGTTGGCCGATTGTCCGTAAAGTGGTCGGGTTTGAGCAATGTATGCGGTGGAGTCGTTGCCATTGACATCTTTAACTCTGGAGAGTTTGTTGGTTGTAATAGATGATTGGGTTCGGGTATAGTTAGCCCGAATGCCCCATTCCCTGAAGTACTTAACCACATCCACCTCTACACCGTAGTTAATTGCTTTATCGGTGTTTTTTGGAGTAAATACAATGTTCTGACTCAAGTTCATAAACTTGTCAAAGGCAAACTCTATGGGATTTTTAATATTTTTATAGAATAAGCCCACCATGTATTGGTCTAGCCCATCGGGGAAATGCTCAAGCCGTAGGTCAAAATTATGGGCTGTTGCATGTTTTAGGTTCTTATTTCCTGCCGACGTTGGTTCCTCGCTTGCATCGAGGTATGGTACGATTTCCTGAAATCCTGGCTTGTTTATAGCCTTAAAGTACGAGAGGCGTATGTTTTGTTTTGCCGTAGGCGAGAACTTTATGTGAATGCTCGGAAGAAACTCAAGGTATATTTGACTTCCCTCAGGGTTTGGTTCTCCAATGGGGTAAAGCATATAGTATCCCTGGCTGGTTTGCTCAATCCGTGCACCGCCTGTAATAAGGAATTTCTTAACCTCGGTTGTAAACATGGCATAACCAGCGTAAACCGTTTCACTTGCATCGTAGTTTTCGCCAACGGCTACAGTTCCACGAGGATTGTACACTTGCCATTGAATTTGATCGAACGAGTTCCAGTTTACACCTTTTTCGGAGTAGAACGAAACATACGAAGTGTCAGGTTCAACCACATTTACGATGGCTTTTAGGGTATACTTGTTGTAAAAGCTGGTTCGTTTCTTTTCACGGAACATTCCGCCAAGCTTAAAAGTTGTGTTCTGCAAAAATACAGAGGGGGAGAAGGTAAGGTTAATGTATGCTGCTTTGTCGGTGTCGGAGTTTCTTCGCCATATTCGGGTACTCCCATCAAAATCGATGTACTGATTGACCACAGTATGGTTGTTTAGGCTATTTCCGTAAGTAATGGTTGCCTCCTCCGGTGTTTTGTTCAATGCGCTGGAGTAAACTGCCGACCATTGGAGTTTTAAATCATCTAGTATTTGGTGGTCGCCCTGCAATGTAAAATTGAGTAACGACTGCGAGTTGTACCGTAGACGGGTAGAGTGGTTACGGGTTACATTGCCGTTTTCGGGGTCGTAGCTAACCATTAGGTCGGTTTTTTGAACCTCTCGGGTTTGGCTTTTATTTAGGAGGATATAGGCTGTGTAAAGTTGAATTTGGCTTTTGCTCCCTATTTTATAATCGAGTTTATTGTGTACGCCAATGTTTTGCTTTTGTTCCAGGTAAATCCTTTCCTGCATATCCTTGAGTATGGGTAAATTATTACCATCCCTTGAGAGTTCATCGCCAAAGTAAAGGCTATTCTCGCCAGTATGAAGTCGTTGAAAGCTTCCCGAAAAAATCCACCCTAATTTTTTTTTAAAAAAGCGGTTTCCAAATGTAAGGTTTCCGGTATGGTTTAGCGGGTTACTCTGGTTGATTAGGATTAGATTTTTTGTATTAAAATCGGTGGGTGTGGCCATGTAGCCTTTGCTATTTCTTTCGTAAGGCGATTTCGCATTTAGTACAGCGCTGTTGAAGGTGGTAAAGCTGTTATTGGCAAAAAACTGACTAAAACCGGTTGATAGGTTTAGTTGAACTAGAAGTTTTTCTGGAGCATTTTTCATTACCAGGTTTACTGCACCTCCTATTGCATCGGACTCCATATTTGGCGTAAGTGCTTTGGTAACTTCAACACGTTCAATCATATCGGAAGGGAATAGTTCCAGCGACACGTATCGATGCTTGTTGTGTGTGCTGGGTACTTTTATTCCATTAATTAAAGTATAGTTGTAACGTTTATCCATCCCCCTCAAAAGGGCATACTGCCCATTCCCCGATGAGTTCTTGTCAATACTTATTCCCGACATTCGCTGAAGCACTCCGGCCATATTAATATCAGGCGATAGCTCAATGGTTTTTGCACTTACCACATTTATTGGTTGCAGGGCTTTTTGTTCGCTAATTTTGGCTCCAATTTCACTAGCCTTATTCCCTTGTGCCGAGATAATTACCTGTTCAATTTCTGCACTTATTGGCTTTAGAATAAAGTTAAGGGTTAGGGTTTCGTTACCTTTAATCCAGATTTTTTGCTCAACTACGTTGTAACTTATAAAACTACATTGAACTGAATAGCTGCCTGCAGGTATATCTTTTAGTAGGAACGAGCCATCTAAACCTGTAATGGTACCTTTATTTAGCTCTTTAATAATAATTGTTGCCCCGGTTAGTTCCTCGCCAGTTTCCGCATCGGTAACTTTACCCTTAATGTTGCTGGCATTAACTAAACCAAAATGCAGTAATAGGCTAATTATGAATATAATATACTTACTCATAGTTGTTGAAATGTCGTAGCAAAACTATGGTCTTTTTATCGGTCAAGGGTTAAGCAATCATTATCATTAAGTTAATAGTGGCTCTCTCTTTTTTGAGTTTTTTTGTGTTTAGCTCGTTGAAATTCATGTGCTTATTGTCTTAAGACTTGCAGGCGGCTTGTTTGCAATTTTTTAACATTAATATTTGGACAATTAAATATACCTCTGTTGAAACCAAATATCATTGGAATTGTTTGTATTTTAACTTTTTGTTAACAGTAAAAATGAACCCAATAAATCATGATGTTAATCGTGCCTTTATTATAGGTATTATAATAAATATGGCATATGTCCTAGTGGAGGCTTTTGCAGGCATATACTTCAATTCTCTTTCTCTAATTTCCGATGCTGGCCATAATTTAAGCGATGTTGCTGCTCTTGGTTTAGCTATGCTTGCATTTAGGTTAGCCAAAAGGAAGGCTAACGACAAGTTTACCTATGGATACAAAAAATCGACCATACTGGTTTCGCTTATAAACTCAGTTATTCTGTTTGTTGCCATTGGAGTAATACTTTGGGAAAGTATCAATAGAGTTTTTAATCCGGTTGTGGTTGATGGGCAGGCAATATCAATAGTTGCGGGAGTGGGTATTGTTGTAAACACTGTTTCGGCACTACTTTTCTTTAAGAACAAGGAGCACGATTTGAATGTGAAAGGTGCATACCTGCACCTTATAGCCGATGCAGCAGTTTCGTTGGGTGTTGTAATATCCGGATTGTTTATCGCTTTTTGGAGTATTTACTGGCTCGATTTGGTTATGAGCCTTGTAATTGTTGCAGTAATATTTTATTCTACATGGAATTTATTTAAGGAAAGTTTTTCGCTTACTATGGATGGTGTTCCTAATGGGATAAATCTTTCCAGCATATCCGCTCTAATTTTAAGTGTAGATGGGGTAAAGTCCGTTTACCATATCCATATTTGGGCGTTAAGCACAACTCAGAATGCCATAACAGCACAGGTTGTTGTATATTCAAACCTCGACTTGGAGGGTCAAAGCATGATTAGGCAGCAAATAAAAAAACTCCTTAATAAGGAGAATATCCAGCATATTACCCTTGAGGTAACTATGGAGCAAAATATTTCTGTTGACTGCAAAGATTAATTCATTATTACTTTCTTGTTGTTCGGCACAAAGAAATGTTAAAATGACCTTTTTCATAAAAAGTTATACAGAAAATTACTATATTGTTAAACATGCCATGTTTTGTATTTAAAAACATTTATCGCTTGTTGGTTTAATGTTTAAAAACCGTTTGTTGTTGTTTGACTTATTATCAATGAACGATAATAACTTACAGATATTTACAGCACCCCTTTTTGTTGTGGATTTTTCCACGGCTAAAATTCGTAATTGGAATCCTAGTTTTCTTGATTTAATTGAAGTGGAAGCAGCCCCAACATCGGATATTTACTTTTCCGATATTCTGTCGTTTAGGAATATAAAAGGATGGGATGTGTTTGTAAACGACTATTTTATTGATGGTGGAAAATACTTTATTCAGTTAAATTCATCAAAAAGCGATAGATTAAATTACCTGTTTCAGGCAACATCACTCGCGGATAGGCAGGGAGAATCAATCCTTTTTCAGTTGCTTAATACTGCTGATTTTCGATTGCAGCTCATTAAAACAGGGCAAAGTGCTTCCGAAAGCGAAGTTAATATTGAAAACAGCGTTAACGTTGCCGATAACCTTTTCTTTAAACTATTTCAGCTAAGCCCTTTGTGGATGCTCCTTTACTCCTTTGAGGAGGGGCGAATTATTGATGTTAACGAATCGTGTATTGATGGACTTGGTTACAGTTACGACTATTTGGTGGGTAAATCGCTATACGAAGTTAACATTCACCCTAACCCAATGGAGGTTATCACCATTAGGGAGGAGGCCATGAAGCACCAACGGGTTTTCCGACCCAATTTCATGCTTAAGGATGCCAATGGTAATTTAAAGCAGGGAATACTTTTCGGAGAACTTGTAAAAATGAGCAAGGGTAGGTTTTTCCTGGCAACTTTTCAGGATATGACTTACTTCATCCGAATGCAGGAGAAGTTGAACGAATCTGAACAAAAATTCTCCCTTGCATTTAAACTAAACCCTACTTGGATGGGTATTTGCCGAATGTCCGATGGTGTTTTTATTGAAGTTAACGACCGTTTTTTACGCGGCGTTGGTTTGTCGGAAGACGAGGTTATTGGGCGCTCCATATTCTCGCTTAAGCTTATTGCCGACCCTGCTGGGTTTAGGCAAATAATAAGCAGCTTAAAGGATAAAGGAAATGTTACAAAGGATATTTTTGAGATAAACACAAGGTTAAGAGGCTTAAGGAAGGGATTTCTATCCGTATCGAAAGTTCTAATTAATAATGAGAATCATCTTATAATTAATTTCGACGATAGAACTGTTTTTATTAAACTTCAGGAGATGCTTACCGATAGCGAGGAGCGTTACCGTGGTATGTTCGATAATGCTTTGGCTGGCTTCTACAGAGTATCGTATTCCGAAGGAAAAATCATTGAGTGTAATAATTTCTTTGCCGAGTTAATTGGCTTTTGCAATGCCGATAAGCTTAAAGGATTTCCGGTAAAAGAATTGGTTATCAATAAAAAAACCCATAGCGATTTTTTGAATAGGCTAAAGCACGAGGCCACCGCAATATTCGAGATGCCCATTCGAAGAGCTGATGGACGAGAAATATGGGTTGCCAACTATGCCCGCCGATTGTCCGGAAAGGATTTTTACGATGGAATTATTGTTGATATCACCGAACGTAAGAAAATAGTTGAGATTTTGGCTCTAAACGAGAACCGTTTCAGGAAGCTTATTTCCAATTCAAGCGATATTATTTTTATTGAATTAGGCTTTTAAGAAATAATCATTTTATAAGTATAAGGTTCACTAACCATCATTTTGTTTATAAGATTCTCGAATATTCCAGTTTTCATATTATTCCTGTTAAACCGGTAAGTATATTCATTTACATAGGATTGCAAATGTTCTGCATGATGGTGCATTCCTCTTAGCCATCCTTTAAAACCCATAATTGCCCTATGAAGATCAGGAAAGTTTTCACCTTTCCGCCCGGATGGGACTTGGATAAGGTTTTCGAAATCCTTCTTTAACGGCTTGTACCCAGTCCATACATCAGTTTTCACATAAGCGGTTGGTTCTATATTTGTTTTCATAAATGCTCCAAGTTCATTTGCACTACTGCGTTTTATCACTTTGCCATATAAACGGCTAATCCCCTTACCTTGGCGTTCAATAGCAAATACAACCAGCTTCTTCTTGTTATTCTTTCGTCCAACAACGCCCTCCTCCTGACCACCAACAGCTGTCTCGTCGACTTCTACCTTGCCTTTCATCTTGTTTTTGCCGCTACTTTTCATTGCATGCATTACCTTTTGCTTGAACAGCCAGCAGGTCTTTTGGCGTAATCCAAGCTTTCGGCTCAACTCTGTGCTGGAAATTCCTTTTTTATTTGTGCTGACATAGTAAACAATATAGAACGCTTGGAGCAAAGGAAATTTGACTTTATGGAAGAGTGTGCCGCTTGTTGGGGACATAAGGTAATTACATTTTGTACATTGACGGATATGCTCTTTATGTCCATTACAATACCTTGTGTTCCCACATTTGGGGCATAGAAAACCATCAGCCCATTGAAGTCCACTCAGATAATCCAAACAGGAATTATCATCTGGAAACCGTTTTTGAAATCCTAGATTTAAGCTGCAAATGCAACTTTTTTATTAAACAATATTTTATTCAACATTTCATTGGGCGTCCAAAACCCCAAACGCTTTCTTGGTCTATTGTTTAGAATCTTTTCCACCCACTGAACCTGTTCGTCTGTAATG
>CALEUX010000119.1 GCA_937920475.1 uncultured Marinilabiliaceae bacterium | reverse complement strand
TTCCATACTATCAATTAATTTAGAAATTAGCACATCAGCACATTATTTCATTATTTTAACGTTCACACTATCTTTCAACATATCCTGCCCTGAAACAACAATTTTATCGTTTTCAGTTAATCCTTGAACTATTTGAATTTTGCTACCCGAAGTAATTCCCGTTTTAATGATTCTTCTATGGGCAATGCTGTCGGAATCTACAGTAAAAACAAAATTTTTGTTATCGGGTGAAGTGAGAACTGCATATTCTGGAATAGTAAGTGCCTGGTCAATTACAGCAACCGGAATTTTAATGGTTGCCATCATGCCGGGCAAAAGTGATTTGTTGAAGTTTTGAATTTTAATGTCGAATTTAACACTGCGTGAAATCGGGTCAATTTGAGGATAAATTAATGAGATTATGCCCGTAAGCGTATCTGTTGGGTATGCATTGAGTATTACAGGAAGTTTCTTGCCCTGCTTTATAGCTTCAAAATACCGTTCATTTACTTCGGCTTTAATAACTAATGAAGCCATATCGGTTATTGTAATTATGTTCTCTTTTGTTGACACCTGGCTGCCTTTGTCTAACCATCGTTGCGTTACCAGCCCGTTCATGGGGCATACCACAGGAATGGTTTTATACATGTTTTGGGCATATTCTAAATCGGATTTTGCTTTATCAATTTCTGACAACAACTGCTGATAGTCCTCCGTATTTTTATCAGTGGTTTTTAGTTTTCTTTCTAAGTCATCAATTTTTTCAATATTTGATGAAATTAAAGAAACCCTGTCGGTAGGATTAATTACGGCAATCAATTTGTCCTTTTCTACATATTGGTTTTCTCGTGCATACAGATTCTCTACAATACCATCAGCCGGCGACTTAACCTCAGTTATAATATTGGCTTGCACGGTTCCGGTAATATCTATTGAAGAAACTAATTTTGATATTGAAACGTCCTGAACCTTTACCAAGGGGATTTTTTTTGGTTTTTGTTCAGCATTTTCATTTTTGCCACCACAGGAAAAAAATAATGAAGACCCTATAAAGAGGATTGCACTGAAGTATGTTAATGAAATTTTCATAATTGAGATATGTTAAAAAGGATAATTATCGTTACCGTTCAAATAGTTTAGCTTTGCCAATGTTTGTAAAAACTCAATCATCGACTTTTGATATGCAATCCTGGCCTCTGTCAAAATTTGCTGAGCATCAAGAATATCAATAATATTGCCTTGCCCTGCCTGATATTTAATAGAAGCGCTGTTAATGGTTTCATCGGCCAAATCAATAATTTTCAGGTTGCTTTGTATGTTTTTTTGAATCTCATCCAAAGCATTCAGGCACAGGTCAATTTCCTTTTGAACTTCTAAGAACGCTTGTTGCTTTTGGTCGTTATATTGTTCTACAACTATTTCGCTTTGTTTCATCCTATGCTTATAGCTGCTGTTCCCCCAGTATGGCAGGGTGTATCTAATTCCCACACCAATATTATAGTTAAAGTTATCACCAAAAGGGATATACCCATGCTCCCAGCTTCCAATTCCATAGGAGAATAGCTCGGGCCGATTTTGCAACCGGAGTAAATCCTTCTGCTTGACTTCAATTGCAGATTTAATGTCGAAAGGTTTTAGTAATGGGTGGCTACTGATTATATCCTGTTCTGCTATGTTTTTTAATTGTTGATTTTGATGCTGATTAAACCATGTCTCAGAATTATCTTCAACGGTAATATCATTAGTATTTTGAAGATTACAAAGTTGGTATAAACTAATTTTGCTGCTCAAAAGAGAATTCTTACTTTGCTGCAGCTTATTCTCTTGAACGGATATTTGCACCTTAATTTTTAGAATATCTACTGAGGATACTTTACCAATGTTGTATAGCTGCTCGGAATATTTTAAATGCTCTTGCAACTGCTGTAACGAACTCTCATGTATTTGTATTTCCGATTCAGCGCGTAATACTTCAAAATAGGCATTGGACACGCCCCAGATTATGGTTTGTCGCATCTGCCTCATTATTTCATCATTCAAAAGAATTTCATCCTCAACGATGCTTTTTTTTGCTTTGGTTTGTCCAAAATCATAAATGGGTTGGTAAAACGAGACATCGGTGTACATATCGGTCAGGGCATCGCCCAAAAGCCTTTGCTTGTTAGGCAAAAGGAATTTCCAGTACGAAAAACTGGCCGATGTACTTACCCTTGGCAAATAGTTGGTTTGTAATATTTCTATTTCCGATTGTTTAATCAGCTTGTTCTTTTCGGCTGATTTAAGCGTATAATTGTTTTGCAAGGCACTATCAAGCAATTGATTTAGCGAGAAGCTTTGTGCGTAGCTGCTTGTATCTATAAATAGAAAACCAACTATAAGTATAATATAATATCTTGTCATCTCAATTACCTAATTCGTAAAAAAATATGTCCTAAACTAAATTTTATTTTCTGACAATAGTGTTAATGTGTTGCTCACAGTATCGTTTACCATTGCCTGTTTCAAATATCTTGCAACCATTATAGCCTCTGTAATTTCAGGCACTGTTACTCCTGCATCTTTTGCCTGTTTTACCCACATACGGGTGCAAGTATCGGTGTTTAGTGCTGCCGATACGGCAATTCCTGCCAGTAATTTATATTTCTTAGGGATTGCCTGATACTTTTCATTCTCAAAAAGTAATGCCTTTTCATCCATCTGATGTTTGGCAAATTCAGGGGCAAACTCCTTTAACAGTTCCATTGGAGATTTTTTGTTTTCCATTTCTATAAAATTTTAAATGATTGATTATTCGTATTCATCAACTTTTCGGCATGTTCGTAAATGTCATTAATAGGACGCTGTTTAATCATTTTCCCAAGTTCAATGGCTTCTTTAACTTGCTCAACTGTGCAACCAATTTCAATGGCTCTTTTATAGTGGTAATCGAGACAGGGTCGGCAACCACCAGCAATTGATGCCGAGATTCCGGCTAATTCAATTGTTTTGTCGTCAAGATGTTTGAAATTATTCATGTGGGTTAGATTAAATGTATTAACAACATTTTCCTTTTGGAGATTCATTGGATGGTTTAATCGAACGAAAGCCTTCCTCAGAATAATCAATGGTTATTTCTGAAAGCATTTTTTCTGCCTCGGGCGTAATATAAATATCAACTCCTTCAAATTGCAAAACTTTATCGCCTGAGCTTGGGTTTTTAGCAACGTCCATTTGCAAAGAAGGACTACAACATCCCTGAGTTGTATAGAATCGCATTCCTGATGATGGGTTCTCGCTTTCATTAATCAGTTTCCTGAACTGGGTTAATGCTTTATCTGTGAAGTTCATACTATTTGGTTTTTAAATTATTGCTATTTTGAAAAGGGTCTGTTTTACTGATTTCTTCAGCTTCTTTGCGTTTAAGCATTGCCAAAGCATTTTTGCTGCGAGAGTTTGGGATTGCTTTTTGGCTTAAGAATTCTAAGCTTTCAGCAATAGCTTTAAAATCTTTGAACGGAAAACCTAATACCGTTTCATTTGGCGAAATATCTGTAGCATCACGGCATCCGTAACAGCCCATGCTCATATTAAATTTTTGTTGAACGTATGGAATTGTAGTTGCATCAACGCAAGTAGCCTGTAAAATTGCGGTGGTGCTCTCTACTCGTTTGCCACCTTTTATATTAAGATTAGCAAGAGCAAACCACATCAATTTTTCGGTTTCATCTTCTACTACCACGATGTCAGGTTCAATTTCGGCAGTTTCCAAGGGAAAAAGGTTCAAAGCTTTTAGTTTGCCTTGTGGTAAAGTGGTCATTTCTTCAAACATTGCTTTTCCTGTTTCTTCTTGATTTACAATACCAAAGCCAACCAAGCCTTTTCCTGTTTTCAATCCCTCGGGCAAAGGTTTAAAACCAAAGGCGGCTGCCGCAGCCGGACAGGCAATGCCTTCTGCATCGAGAACAACATGTTTGCCATGCATAGCTTTCATCAATGTCTGACAATAGCGATGTCCGTGCAGTTTTTCGACTTTCTCGGGAGTTTCATTAATTGAAAAGATAAACTTCACTCCAATTAAAGAAGATGAAAGACCTAAGAGTTGTCCTATCCTATGTGCGTTTGTTTGTAATTCAAGCATTACTATTTATTATTAAAGAGTTCATTACACATTGACTTAGCCTTTTCCCATTTTTCTCGATTTAAGCAGTATTTTATGTACGGAAGCTCCACTTCACCTTGTATTAAACCAGCATTTTTCAATTCTTTTAAGTGCATAGATAATGCAGACCTTCCAACAGGTATTTCATTAACCAAATCGCCACTGTAGCAGCAAGCGTTCATTTCTGATAATTTTTTTAGAATATAAACTCTTACAGGATGGCTCACTGCTTTCGCAAATGAGGCAATCTCAACAATATCAGGTGAAAATTCAATTTTCTTAGCCATTTGTTATAAATCTATATTTCACTATTTCGCAAAATAATGAAATGATTTTTACATGACCAAATTATTCTGATAATATTTTTATTCGGCAGGGGAATGCACTCTTTGGCAAAGCTTTGGTTTCAGTGTTGGCTCCCCGAAGGGTCGGGGCAGGCTGTGCGGCTTTGCCAATGTGTGCAATGTGGGTGGGATTTCTTTTTGCGGGGAGGGGTAATAGTCGTTCCGAAGGTAATATTCATATGTCAGCCATTCCACTCATAGTAAAACTAACATGGCAGTTTAGTTCAGGCGAAAAGCGCAAATCTATAAATCGCGATAGAGAGGTAATGGAACAACTGCCCCAAAAGGGGTTTTAGGATAGAACTGCTTTGCTGCTAATGTTTTTGTAGTAAAAAAGGTTTAGAAACAACTGTTACAGGTTAACAGCAAATAATTTGTTCCCCAAAAAAAGAGGCTGTCAAAATTGCTTTTAAGACAGTCTCTTTTTTAGTTAAAAGGTAAAATAAACTTAAGACAATTCTTTGTTAGTCTTTATTTTTCATCTTTCCCTTTTTTGGGAGCTTGCGTTGATTTCGACAGAGAATCGCGCATGGCGGTATCTGCCTCAATATTTCTATATTTCTGATAATCCATAACACCGAGGTTACCACTGCGGAATGCATCGGCAATGGCCAGTGGAATCTGCGCTTCGGCCTGGATAACATTGGCACGTGCTTCCTGAGCTTTTGCTTTCATTTCCTGTTCCAGAGCAACGGCCATGGCTCTCCGCTCTTCAGCTTTGGCCTGAGCAATATTCTTATCGGCTTCTGCCTGGTCAATTTGAAGTTCGGCACCGATGTTTTTACCTATGTCAATATCGGCAATATCAATAGAAAGAATTTCAAATGCAGTTCCTGCATCCAGGCCTTTTTCCAACACCACTTTGGATATTGAGTCAGGGTTTTCGAGCACGGCTTTATGCGAACTGGATGATCCAATGGATGATACAATACCTTCGCCAACTCGGGCTAAAACGGTTTCTTCGCCGGCTCCACCAACCAATTGTTTAATATTGGCTCTTACTGTAACACGGGCTTTGGTAATGAGCTGAATGCCGTCTTTGGCAACCGCTGCAACCGGAGGTGTATCAATCACTTTGGGATTAACTGACATTTGAACGGCTTCAAAAACATCGCGTCCGGCCAAATCAATAGCGGTAGCCATTTGAAACGACAGGTCGATATTGGCTTTTGATGCTGATACCAATGCATGAACCACTTTTTCGATGTGCCCGCCTGCCAGATAGTGTGCTTCCAATTCTTCACTTTTAATTTCTTTTAATCCGGCTTTGTGGGCTTCAATCATGGCCCTAACAATTGCCGGTGGTGAAACTTTCCGGATGCGCATTAAAACAAGCTGCAGCAACGATATTTTAACACCGGTAACCCGTGCCGAAAACCATAATAGTATAGGTACATAGTAAAGAATAATGAGTATGAGGACGATTATCGCGCCCGTAATTACCAGTGTTCCAAAATCTTCCATAGTATTTAATTTATTGGTTTTACAATAATATGAGTTTTAAAAACTTTAACCACTTCCAAAGGTGTTTTTGCATCAACAAATTTGCCAGGACACTGAGCCTCAACCTCCTGATTGTTTACCAAGGCTTTTCCTGTTGGATTTAGTCTGGTGGTGGCAATACCTTTATCGCCCACATGAATAAGAGTCTGTGATACTGTTTCAACATTACTTGTTATGGCTGTATCAAGCGATAGTTTGTTCCAGGTTTTCGACCTTAAAGCCACAGTCAGAGTAATGATAAAAGCAAACAGCGTTAATGCCAGGATAATATTTCCGGTTGAAGTTCCATAGTTTGAGTAACCAATATAAACGGCTGTTCCAACCGTAATAATACCTGCAATACCAGCTACTGTAATACCGGGGAACACAAAAAATTCCAGAATTAACAGGAAAAAACCAACCAGAATTAAAAGAATAATAATTGTCATAAAGGGGGTTAATCAATGGTTACTGTTAAATACTTATTGGATAAAACTCCCTGTAAATCTTCCAGTTCGTTTAAAGTTCCCCGCTTAATTTCGCAACTCCCTTTTAAATGCGTAATTAGTGCACACTGCTCTGCCTGAATTTTGTCGTGGTTACAAACTTCCTGCAATGCTCCAATTACATGATCAAAAGTATTTACCTCATCGTTGTGAAGAATCAGTAAACGCTCCTGTAATCCTTGTTCCCAGCTGTTTTCCTTCTCACTTTTCTTATCGAACGGTACCATATTTTTGAAATTTACAGTAAAGTAACAAATATATAGTAATTATCATACAAAAACAGCAATTTTAACTGAACTATTCATAAAATTATAATTTTATGAATTTAAAGTAGGTAAGCCCAAACCTGAGTAAAGTTTAACTTTTAAATGGGAGTTCATCACAATAATGCATCTATTTTTCTTCCATTTGTCTGGCTTTCTCAATTGACACCTGCTCACCATCGATAAATGCAACTACAAAAGCGCCAGGGAAACCTGCATCTCTAATGGTTTGTACCATGGCTTGAGCTTCGGCATATTTTTTCCACGAGCCAGAGAAATACTTCTTTAACCCGGTATCAGGCATGTTAATAGTGGTTACCGCTGGTATTTTGGCCAGAGCTGTTGCATTGGGCCTGTTTCTAAATGCTCCAATCTGTACTTTATATTCAGGCAGACTTTTATTCATGGCCGTGGGCACCACTTGGGCAGGAGGGGGCGTTTCAACCGGACGGTTTGCCGGTGTTATGCCTTCCTCACCTTTTTGCAATAGTGGGTACGATGGCGTAGTAGTTGGTGATGTATTGAAAAAACGGACACTTTCTTCCTGTGGTTTTTTTGTTACAACTCCCGCTGCTTGAATATTAAACGATTCTTCGAGCATATCAACCGAATGCTTTTTCAAAGCCAGCATACGCTCGTAACGTTCGGTATTAAAAAGTACCATGGTGGCTTTATCTTCTTCGGCCTTTCTGAAATTACTACTGGCCTGATTAAGCATATATTCGCTTCCGGTTTGTTTACTGGTTGATGTAAACTCAACAGCTACCGGGTAATAGATGTTATATTTAGTATTCAACGCTTCCTCGTATAAATTCAGCGACAGTTGCTTCATTTCTCTGGATGCATGTATCAGTTGCACTATTTCAGGGTTTTCCTGGTCGTCTTCGTTGCCATTGTTTCTTAATCGCGTAATAGGATTGGTAGTAGTAGCAGGTATGTTTCTGGTTTGCTCCAATACTTTAGCCGATTCGAGGCTCAAAACATTGGCCCAAAGGTATAATGAGTCGGCTTGCTGAAGTTTGGCTATTTGCCCCGATGTAAAGAAATTAACATACATCTGGTTGAGCTGGTGTATTTTTCGGTTAAAATCATCGTTGGTGTAATACGAAAAATCCTGTAGATTGAATTTTTCAAACTCGGCTCTTTTGGAATGTGTCTTTTTAACCGGTGTGGCACTCACTTTTTGCATGTAGGTGCCTGCATTTTTAAGTTGTCGGATTTTTTCAAGTTCCAGCCGCCTGGCATTGATGTACTGCCTGTTAATTTCATTGTCCAGGCCATAGGTTTGTTTTTCCAGCTCCACTATTTCGTCAATCAATTGCCTTAACTCATTTTGGTTATAGCTTTGTGAATATGCTTTTCTTTTTCTCGACATGAGGTTGTTCAGGCTGTCTTTTTTAAGTTCTGTTTTATACCCCAATTTAAAAACCTCAAGAGCCTCGGTGCTTTGAAACTGGTCGTAACGTGTATAAGTAAGGGTATCGTTTAAAACAAACCTGATTTCATCTTTTTTCTTGTTTCTTCCATTATCGTTGCCCGCAATAAGTGTAGAACTGCTTTTACTTTGGGCATCGGGATTAATGGGGAGCGATGCCAAAGTGCGCAGTTGATGTATGCTTTCGGTGTTATTTTTAATAACCGAGTTATCCCAAACAATTTCGGTAACAACTACCTGATTGCCCGAAAGGCCCCGGTTTGTTGTAAACCATGCTTTGTTTTGGAAAACATCAGGAACCAATAAATAATCGTCGGCAGGTGAGTTAAATGGCGGTCCCATATTGGCCGGTGGTGAAAAAGTTCTTGACTCCGAATCGTAAAACGACTGATAAATGTCAAAACCGCCCATACCACCTGGACGGTTGGAGCTGAAATAGAGGGTTATCCCATCTGTCAGCATAAAAGGAAAGAGGTCGTCCCACTCGCTGTTAACGGGGTCTTTAAGTGATTCGGCTTCGTTCCAGGTGTCGAGAAGACGTACAATTTTATAAATATTCCAGGTTTCATCAGCCTCCAGAATAGGAAAGTACACTTCGTTGCCTCTTTCGGTTCTGAAAATTACCTGATTGGCATCAACACCCGTACGGAAAAAGTCACCGGCAGGCATAATTTGGCCGGCATCTTTCGATAATTGGTAATATCTTACCAAATCGTTTTTGTGTATGGTGTCCTTGTTTATAACCTTAATATCGAAATATTTATTAATGAGGCGTAACCCTGAGCGGCAATCGTCCATGGCAATTTTGGCATCAGCCGTTTTGGGGTCATCTGGCTTTGATTGTTTTAAAAACCGTTCAAAACTTTCAATGGCCGCTTCCATCTCGTATATTTGTTGGTATAATTTTCCCAGGTAATAATAGACATCGGGCGATACCGGTCTGGTAGCTGAAAATTTGAGCCTGCGCAGGGCTTCATTGGTTTTGTGGTTGAGTTTATATAAACAAACGCCGTAATAATAATTGAGTGATAAATCCCGGTCGTTTCGTTCAAGCAGGGATGCATACATTTTTGCTGCTTCAGCATAGTTTTCAGCTCTGAACAAACTGAGTGCATCACTGGCTGTAGGTGCCTTTTGCTGAGCATCAAGGTTAACTGAGAATATAAAGGCAACAAGGGCCAGGTAAAGCGTAAATCTTTTCCACATAATCGTTTATCTTCTGCTATATAACACACTTATCATCCTTCAAATTTAATCAAACCCAATTAAAAACCTAACCTGAATGATTTATAAAAATTAAAATCAATAAGGTTTGTGAATAGAGTTTTAAAGAGTATAGTATTAACTGTCATGGATACAAGCCTTGAAGA
>CALEUX010000118.1 GCA_937920475.1 uncultured Marinilabiliaceae bacterium | reverse complement strand
GAACCTTTGTTTTCAGTTTAAATGCAACTTTTTAAATTAAATAGCAATGAAACAATATCTAAACACAATATACTTACGGCCCCTTATATCAGAGGAACAAAGCAATTATAACAGCAAAGGGGTTATGACCATTTCAAACATCATAAGATCTTTGTCATTTTTATTTATTCTTTCAGTTATCTGGAGTTGCTCCAATTTGGATGAACAGATTCTGGATGAGTCATTATCTGGCGGTGCAGATGAAAAAAATCTTATTCAAAATACAGTTGCCCCGGCTTATGCTTTATTGCCCGATTTCTTTCTGCACACCAAATATTTCTCGCTCCAGCAAATAAGCACCGATGAGGCCATACTTCCCTACCGGGGAGGTAGAGATTGGGGTGATAATGGTATTTATCTTGAACTCCACCAACATACTTATACTCCATCGCACCGAAGTGTTCAACTATGTTGGAATGGAATTACAACGATGATTTCCAGAACAGTAACAGCCATTAACGTTATTGACCCAATTGCCGGAAAATACCCGGAAGGCAAAACCTTTTTAGCTGAAATGAGAGGATTAAGAGCCTATTACAATATGATTGCACTTGATTTATGGGGCTTAGCTTTTAAGAAGAATAACCCAAATGTAGTTTCGGAAATATTAAGGGGAGAACAGGCGGTTGAATACATTAAATCTGAATTGGAAGCTGTAATAGATGACTTAAGTTCTGAGGTTGGTCCCGGAAGATTAACAAAAGGAGCTGCATACGGTTTACTGGCACGTCTGCATCTTAATGCCGGTGTTTGGAGAAATCCTTACGCTTCAAATTTTAGCTTCACCGAACAGGATATGAATCAGGTAATTGAATATTGTAATAAAATACTTCAACTTAACCAATACGAGCTATCTCCTGAGTATTTTGCATGTTTCGACAATGACAATCACAATAATAAGGAGTTAATTTTTGCTGTAGATCAACGTCCCGATTTAAATGGGCATAATCGGATGTCATATTTCTCAATGTCGGGGAGTTTTTATGGAAACCCTTTATATCCTAGTGGAAATGGAACAGATGGCCCGGCTATAACACCCGAATTTTATCAATCATGGGTTGAAGCAAGCGGCAATGTAGATCCCGCTGACGCAGATGCTCGCTTTTCATGGAAACGATTAATTATCCCAGATGACTTTGCCATTGCTGCAACTGATTTTGAAGTGGATAGGGGGATATACAGAGGACTGCAATATGGTCTTCAAAATACAGGAAATCAAACACCATTTCTTCGTACATCAGATGGTCGCTATAAACTTGAGAAAATACGTGACTGGCGACGAGCAGAAGACAATGCATATGTTGATTTCACTCTTGAGATAGACTTTACTGCCTCCGGAAGTGACTATAATACCGGTTATAGAGTTATGAAATACCAGTGGAGTAAAGCATCTACCGATGGTCGTAACAAGGGAGAAGCCGATTTGGTTATTTTACGCTTGGCTGATGTTTATATGATGCGTGCTGAAGCCAAATTACGAAAAAATGATGTGGCAGGAGCACTTTCAGATGTCAATATAGTAAGAGCATCAAGAACTTCAAGGCCATCAGCAACCCCAAATGCATTAGAACAAATGAATCTTGATATTTTGTTCAGAGAAAGAGGATTTGAGTTTTACTGGGAACATCAACGCAGAACCGATATGATTAGATTTGGTAAATACGAAGGGACATGGACAGAGAAAACCAATAATGATGTTAACAAACGCCTGTTCCCAATACCACAGTCGGCTATTGATGGTGCCTCAAATGTAGAGGGTTATCTTATTCAAAATAGAGGCTATTCAAATTAAACATTAAACAAATACTTTATTAGTTACATTCTACAAAATTAAATTCACCACTATGTTAATATGCAAACAAAAGATTTTTTCTGTGTCTTTAGCAGCTTTAATGCTTGTAACTAGCTGTAATAACACAAAACAATCTGATAAATTTCCAAATAAAGAAGAAAAGCCAATCAATATTATTCTCATGATTGGTGACGGAATGGGAGTTAGCCAAATTTCTACCATGTTCTATTTCAACCCTGAAGACTCTGAGTTTAAAAGATTTGAGCATATCGGCTTTATAAAAACATCTTCCGCCTCAAATAAGGTGACTGATTCTGCTGCTGCTGGCACAGCCTTGGCTACCGGGCACAAAACCTATAACCGTGGCATTGGAGTCACACCTGACTCTGTGTCTCTCACTTCAATAATGAAACTTCTTCAAAACAAAGGTTACCAAACAGGATTGATAAGTTTATCATCAATCACTGATGCAACTCCGGCTTCATTTTATGCCAATGTAACCGACAGGAATATGCAGGAAGAAATTGCCCGACAATTAGTTGAATCAAATATCGATTTTTTTGCCGGCGGAGGCCTCAAATTCTTCAATCAACGTTTTGACGGCCTCAACTTAACCTCTTTATTAAAACAAAAAGGCTACCTGTTAGACTCCCTTGTTCTTCCGGCTTCAATCAAGTCTGAAGAAAAGTTTGCCGGATTAATGGCTAATGATGGCTTATTACCAAAACATGAAGGACGGGGACAATTCCTCAAAGAGGCAACTGAACTAGCTTTAAACAGACTTTCGGGCAGTCAAAACGGTTTCTTTTTAATGATAGAAGGCTCTTATATTGATTGGGCCGGGCATGCAAAAAACAGTGAATTTTTAATTGCTGAAATGCTAGATTTTGAAGAGACATTGAAAGTAGCCATTGATTATGTTGACAACAATAAAAATACTTTATTAATAGTTACAGGAGACCACGAAACTGGCGGTGTTTCAATTGAGAAAACCAACAATTCTGATAGCGTTGTTGTTACCTTTAAAACCGACCAGCATACAGCTGACCTAATACCAGTTTTTGCTAAAGGGTTTGGAGAAGAACAGTTCCGCGGATTCTATGAAAACACCGATGTTTTTAACAAAATATCTATACTCACTGGCATTAACAAAAATATAGGTCGATAATCAATTCTGTTTTTTACTGTCAGCTTCCAACATTCATCATGATGGAAGCTGATTTTTTTTACATATAGTTTTAATACCTTTGATACCATTAAAATCATGCCTTTCCAAAAAAAACATTGCTTCAATATTGTTTTCTGGTAAATTAGCTTTTCCCAATGCAAGATAATAAATCAACTATAATTAGAATTAAGACCTGATTAATTATCCCTAATTTTAGCCCCGCAGATAATTTACACCTCATGCAAACTGTTAAAGACGCCATTCATTCAATTATTACCAATCTGGTTCCGGTTGTTGGGCAAAATGAGGCCCGGCATTTTGCGTGGTTAATATTCGATTATTTAAAGAGATACTCCCGAACCGATTTAATTTTAAAGGAGCAGGAAAGGCTTGAGCAAAGCGATATCGAGTTTATTGAGAAAACAGTGGCACGTTTAAAACTAGGCGAACCGTTGCAATACGTTCTGGGACAAACCGAGTTTATGGGTCTGCCCTTTAAAGTTGACCATCGGGTTTTAATTCCGCGCCCCGAAACGGAGGAATTGGTGGAATGGATTCTTTCCGAAACTAAAAGCGAAACAGCACATATTTTAGATATTGGCACCGGCAGCGGTTGTATTCCCATAGCTCTTAAAAAAAAACTGCCCAATGCCTATGTGGAAGCCTGGGATATTTCGGCCGATGCTTTAAGTTTAGCCGGCAACAATGCTTTGCTTAACAAAACACCGGTTGTTTTTAAACAAAACGATGTGTTGAACACAACTGTTGACCAATCGCCCTGTTTTGATGTGGTGGTGAGCAATCCGCCTTATGTAACCGAAACCGAGAAGTGCGAAATGGCACCAAATGTTCTGGATTATGAGCCTCACCTGGCACTGTTTGTCCCAAACCACGCCCCATTAATTTTTTATGCAGCCATTGCCCGTTTATCAAAGCAGCTGTTAAAACCGGGTGGGAAACTCTACTTCGAGATAAATCAGGCTTTTGGGGTACAAACGAGCGACTTATTACGCGTTGAAGGTTACTCTGAAATCTCTTTAAGAACCGACCTTTCGGGGCGCGACCGCATGGTGCGGGCTACATGGCCCGGCGTTCTGCAATAGTTTCTGAAGATAAATAGTCGTTGCACATGGTTCGTACATCTGAAAAAAACAGAAAAAACCCATCATGTAGCTCATCATAATACGCATTGAGCTGCTCCATGGCCCAATGGGCATGGTTTGGCAACGACGAGTGATTGGCCATAATAACCAAGGTTTTTTCTACACTTTCCCGATGCTTATAAAGCTCCATGCGCCGACTTTTTATCAAGAATGGCAGAAATTGCTTCACCACTCCCGGTAGCGAGAAATAGTGCATCATCAGAATACGATGCGATTCCGATACAAAGCTTTTGAGCGACTGGTTTGAATAAGTATCCCAGTTGGCAGCCAGAAAATGGTCGTAAACAATATCGGCAACAACCCCTGAATAACGCGAATACATTGGCTTAAAAACTTTTGAACTTTCCCTGAAAACCGGATGCATATCGGTAAATGTATCGATTTTACGATGCAGGATAATGCCTTTTCGGATGGGAGGTGCATACCGTGTGTAGTGATTCCCTTTAACGTAGTCGCCAATAAAATTGCCCACTTTAACCCCGGCTTCGGGTCCGGATAAATATAAATGGGCCAGATAATTCATGCATTAATTTTTTTAAAATTTTAGGAAGAAATACGTTTTCGCAGATTTTCGCGGAACCGTCTGCGGCTTCTGCGTATTTCTCTGCGAAAATCTGCGAGAAACAGAACATTGTTTTAACCAGCTTTGAACTTCTGGCTTCAGCCTTTCTTCCCCTATTCCCTTCCCCTGCAAACTATAATTATTCAACCGCCATCATCTTAGTTTACAGCTAAAAATTCTGGCTTCGGTTAGCCACAAATTTATAAAGATACTAATAAACAGCCAATTCAAATATATGTTTATAGCTGTTTCTTAACATATTTTGGCATGACAAAAAGCGGAGTTTTGAAAAAACCTTATGGATAATTTTATGGTTACAATTACCACTGATTAGTTTATAAACTATAAAATCAATACATATGAAGAAGGCAATCATTATAGGTGCCGCTGGCAGAGATTTCCATAATTTCAATACATTTTTTCGCGGCAATAAGGATTATCAAGTAGTTGCATTTACAGCAGCACAAATTCCCGATATCGACGGCCGTCGTTACCCTGCTGAACTGGCCGGAGAGTTGTATCCCGAAGGCATACCAATTTTTGCGGAGTCAGATTTACCAAAACTCATTCAGGAGAAAGGCGTTGATGTTTGTATTTTTTCATACAGCGATGTTCCTTATTCGCGCGTTATGGGAGTTTCGGCCGTGGTGAATGCTGCCGGGGCCAGTTTTATGTTGTTGGGGCCCAACGATACTATGTTAAAAAGCACCAAACCTGTTATCGCTGTATGTGCCACGCGCACAGGTTGCGGTAAAAGTCAAACTTCGCGGCGCATTATTGAGCTTTTAATGGAAAAAGGCCTGAAAGTGGTAGCCGTGCGTCACCCCATGCCGTATGGCGATTTGGCCAAACAAAAAGTTCAGCGCTTTGCAACAGTCGACGACCTTGAAAAGCATCATTGCACCATTGAAGAAATGGAAGAGTACGAACCTCACGTAGTGCGCGGCAATGTTATATATGCCGGTGTTGATTATGAAGCCATATTGCGTGAGGCCGAAAAAGACCCCGATGGTTGCGATGTAATATTATGGGATGGCGGCAACAACGATTTTCCTTTTTATAAACCCAACCTGATGGTGACTGTGGCCGACCCCCACCGTGCCGGACATGAAATGAGTTACTATCCGGGAGAAGTTAATTTACGGATGGCCGATGTTATTGTTATTAATAAAATGGACAGTGCTGATGGTAAAGATATTGAAACTGTAAGGCAAAATATCCGTTTGGCCAATCCTAAAGCTATAGTTGTTGATGGAGCTTCCCCTATAAGAATTGACAATCCTGAGCTTATTACCGGTAAACGAGTTCTGGTGGTTGAGGATGGGCCAACGCTAACCCATGGCGAAATGAAAATTGGTGCAGGTATGGTGGCTGCCAGTAAATTTGGGGCATCGGAAATTGTTGACCCTCGTCCATACGCCGTTGGCAAACTGGCCGAAACATTTAAGCAATATCCCGAAATAGGAGTTTTATTGCCGGCTATGGGCTATGGCAAAGAACAAATCCGCGACCTTGAAAAAACCATTGAGGCTACGCCCTGCGATACGGTTATAATTGGTACGCCCATTGATTTGAACCGCGTGGTAAAAATTAATAAACCTAATACACGCGTTCATTACGACCTCCAGGAAATTGGTTTGCCCAACCTGAATACCATTTTAGCCGATTTTCTGGATAAAGTAAAGTAAGGTGTTTAAATTGATAACTTAAAAATCATAAGACACAAAGTCCCGAGTATCGGGAATAGACACAAGACTAAAAGACTTAAGAAAAAACTAAAAGGTTAACAAATTCAAGCGGTTATTCAAAGTAATATCTTTGGTGAACTGTAGGTAAAGGCCTGTCTGTATAGTCTATTAATTCTTTTTAATCTGTTTAATCCCGATTCTCGGCATTCCACTTCGTGTTTATTGTCTAAAAAAATAAAACAGACTCTAAGTCTGCATACCAATTTATGCCTTATATGGTTAACCAGCCTTGACCATTTAGGTCATAATTTTTATTAATAGGTTATTGATTTTTAGAGTTCTGAGTATTATCAAATCTCAAGTTTGACATAATAAAACACAAAGCGTACATTGTTAAATCTTTGCGTCTTAGTGCCTTTGCGTTTTTTTAACAAACCATTATTTTCTATTAGCGAATACTATCTAAGCTATGCTGACCATTTATTGATATTGGTTATAAATGTTTAATTTTACAGGCATTAAACCATAATCCATGTCAATAGATACCCGGTTCGACTTTTTCGCACTTATAATTCTGCTGGGCGTTTTCCAGGGATTCTTTCTAGGGTATTTTTTACTGCGAAAAACCAGCCGACAATTTAAACGGAATGTTTTTCTTGGATATGTAATTATTGGTCTCTCGCTCGTTATTCTCGAAATATTACTGAATTACACCGGTGTAATTACTCATGTAATATTTATCGATAATTTTGCCGAGCCTCTTAATTTTGCCATTGCCCCATTGTTTTATCTCTATATCTGGTATGGCTTATACCCTAACCGGCAAGCCCGGGAATGGCCTCATTTTGTAATATTCATCTTTTACTTTTTTTATTGTTGGTTTTATTATTTACAACCATCTGAATTTAAGTACAATTCTTTCCTTTGGAGTTATCATCCTCATCTCTTTCCCGGAAGTAACCCTGCCCCGTTCAATCCCGACCCACTTTACATCCGGAATTATATCAACCACCTGACCATACTGCATTTTTTCACTTATCAGATTTTGGGCGTCAGACTGCTATTAATTGAGTATAGGCAAAGAGGAAATTCCATATTTACGCTTTCGAACAATGAGTTGTCGCCTTATCGTAATTTTGCATTTCACTTTATTGTAGCGGCCATAATCCTGATTATTGTAAAAACACTCCTTGGGCGCGACTTAGGCGATGTTTTTGTGGCCGGATATATTGCCCTGATGCTGTATATTACCAGTTTTATGATTGTGCGTAAATCGAGTTTCTTTTTTGAACAGGAAAAACAAGGCTTTGAAAAATATAAGAAATCAACCCTTGAAGAAAACCATAAAGAAGCCATTAAAACCAAGCTTGAAGCACTCATGAACGAGAAATACTACTGCGGAAATCTGGTATCGATGGCCGATATGGCTGAACGGATTGGTGAAACACCTCACCGGGTTTCGCAGGTTATTAACGAGAAATATGGCATGAACTTTTTCACCTGGCTGGCTCATTACCGCGTTAGCGAGGCAAAAAAAATACTCTCAGGTGCAGATGGCAAAAAATACAAAATTGAAGAAATAGCCGAAATGGTAGGCTATAATTCAAAAGCCACGTTCAACAAAACATTTAAGAATATAACCGGCTTTACGCCATCCGATTACAGAGACCAGTTTTAATGTGTGTATTCATAGGCGCGGTGTATGGCCCGATAAACACATACTTTTATTCGCTCATGGTGGGTTTACTTTGCAGGCGTAATTCAAAACAATTATGCTATGAACGAACGACAATTTTACATCGACTGGATACGCATATTTTTAATATTCAGCGTATTTTTATTCCATGTTGGAATGATTTTTAACGGATGGGGCTGGCACATTAAGAACGACATACGCATTGATGCCCTTAATCCCATAATGAGCATGCTTCATGCCTGGCGAATGCCTTTGCTGTTTTTGGTATCGGGAGCCGGAACGCGTTTTGCACTTGGGCACAGACAAAAAGGAGAGTATGCTACCGAACGCACCAAACGTCTATTTCTCCCATTGCTAATTGGAATGTTCACCCTTGTGCCTGTTCAGGTATATATTGAAAGAGTGGCCAATTACCCCAATTTGTTTAACTTTTATCTGCATTTGTTCGAAGGCTCATACCCGCAAGGGAACTTTAGCTGGCACCACTTGTGGTTTCTGGTTTACCTGTATTTTATTTCAATGATATTTTTGCTATTAATTGGATTTTACCGTTCAGCATATTATCAGAAATTCGAAAATTTTATGGAGCGGCTGGCACAGAAAAAGGCTGGTTTAGTTATTTTGTTTATACCTGTATTAATAAGTCAGGCGTTGCTTCGCCCCTTTTTCCCGCACGAAACCCATGCTTTTATCGACGATTGGGCTTCCATGGCCATGTTTTTTCTTTATTTTATTTACGGGTTTATTTTATCGGGAAGTATCTCCATTATGTCGAGTGTTGAACAACAAAGGCGCATTTGGCTGGTTTTATCGGCTGCATCAACCATGCTCCTTTTTATTTTGCCCGGTATGATGAAAACCCACGAAAGCGGCTCTGCCATGTACGGACTCATATCTTATTTTATGAGTTGGGTTATTAGTTTGGCCATTTTGGGATATTCGCGCAAATATTTCAATACCGACCACCCTTTGAGAAAGCCTTTAAACACGGCCATTTATCCGTTTTATTTGTTACACCAGCCCGTAATAATTGTGATGGCTTTTTATGTTATACCTCTTGGTGTTCCCATTATTGTTAAGGCATTAGCCATTACTTTAACCAGCCTTATGGCAATTTGGTTTATTTACAGATGGTTGATAATTCCTGCAAATTTAATGCGTGTGGTTTTTGGTATGCGGAAGAAACAGAGAAATTCAGATATCAGGCTTAAGGCTGAAGAGTAAAGAAATAAAGACAGAAGACTTTAAGACAAAAGATAAGTTTCTTAAGTCTAAAAGTCTTCTGCCTATTTATCTAATTTTATAAAGTAACTCCGGTTTTAAAAATCGCAATTTCTTTAAACCCACTCTCTTCGTGGCGTAGTTTCTTGCCGTTGGCCACTTCAATTACAAAACCAATAAAATCTTCGAGTAATTGGTCCATGGTTTTTCCTTCGAGCAACTGACCGGCATTAAAATCAATCCAGTTCTGCTTTTTATTAAACAAGTTTGAGTTGGTAGATATTTTCATGGTTGGTACAAAACTACCGAATGGCGTACCGCGCCCTGTGGTGAACAAAACCATTTGGCACCCGCTAAACCCTAATGCCGATGCAGCTACCAGGTCGTTGCCGGGAGCCGACAACAGGTTTAACCCGTTTTTGCGAATGGGCTCGGCATACTTCAATACATCAACCACAGTTGCCGTTCCACCTTTTTGAGTGCATCCCAGCGATTTATCTTCAAGGGTTGAAATGCCTCCATCTTTATTTCCAGGCGATGGGTTTTCGTAAACCGGAAGATTATGCTTCTGGTAATAATCTTTAAAATCGTTAATAAGACTAACCGTTTTTTGGAAAACCTCCATATTAATGGCACGTTCCATTAATATGGTTTCAGCACCAAACATTTCAGGAACTTCGGTAAGTATGGTGGTGCCACCCTGAGCCACCAGAAAATCGGAAAAAGCACCAACCAGCGGATTAGCCGTAATACCTGAAAAACCATCGGAGCCACCACATTTTAAGCCTATTTTAAGTTCCGATAAGGCCACCGGTTCACGCTTGTCGGCTCGCATGATGGCATAAATTTCCTTTAACATTGCGAGGCCAGCCTCAATTTCGTCTTCTACTTCTTGTGCCACCAGGTAACGGATGCGCTGCTCATCGTATTCGCCAATAAAATTCTTCAGGTACTTAATCTGGTTGTTTTCGCACCCTAAACCAATAACCAAAACACCCCCTGCATTGGGATGATTAACGAGGTCGGCCAAAGCTTTTTGGGTGTTTTCATGGTCGTCGCCCAATTGTGAACAGCCATAACTGTGCTTAAAAACTTCAACAGCATCAATATCGGTTGGATTCATTTCACGTTTAAACCGGTCGATGATTTGCTGGGCCTGCCCATTAACACAACCAACTGTTGGTACAATCCAAAGTTCGTTGCGAATACCAACCTTTCCGTTGGAGCGCTTAAATCCATTGAAGGTTAAATTTCGTTTTTCGTAGCGCAATTGGTTCAATTTCTGATTAAACGAATAAACCAAACTGCCCGAAAGATTGGTTTTAAGATTCTGGGTATGTACATGTTCCCCTAAAGCAATGGACTGAGTGGCATGTCCAATGGGAGCGCCATATTTTATAATATCCTGATTTGCTTCAATTTTGGCAATGGCAATTTTGTGGCCAACCGGAATTGTACTTAATGCCTTAATAGTTTTTCCGGCAATCTGCAACTCATCTCCTGTATTGACGACTTCGAGGCAAACAGCCACATTATCGTTTGTATTGATTAATAATGATTTGGCCATAATTAAAAGGATTAAACTTTTATTGTATCAGAAGATTAGATATTCTAAGTTGCTGTTTAATATTTTAATCTGAAAATATTCAGACAAAAGACTTAAGACTTCTAGACTTAAGACAAACACATAGTAATAATCACAATATTTCTATGCTTCCTATTTAATCTACCCAGCCAATCGCCAGACAGGTCTAATCATCTTATTAAAAAATCCAATATAAAACTTAAACAGCTGCTAAGATAAATTGCTGCTTACGACATTTTCATTAACGGATTATTCACATCGAGAACAGCTTTAACAGCCTTTTTCATTCCAACCTGCTGAATCAGGAACAGATAGTGGCTCACCGATATGGTTAAATTAGGAACCTCGTTCAGATTACGTTTCCATACCTTTTCCAGATTCAGCACCTTTTCAACCAGTTTGTAAATTGAAACCGGACGTCCATCGCAGACATCCCAGGCTTCTTTATAAAAATCGAGAATCCACTGGTCGTCCTGCACTTTGTAGGTTTTTCCTTCGGCTTCGCCTTTGAAATAGGCAATCATGGCAGCCAGAGAAAACACTACTTTTTGTGGAAGCATGCCGTGATTTTCATAATAATTTAACAACGTAGGCAGGTTTCTTGTTTCCCATTTCGACATGGCATTAAGCGCAATGCTTTGCCAGTGATGCCGGATATATGGGTTTTTAAACCGTTCTAGAATTTTTTTAGCAAACGATTTAAGTTCTGTTTCGGTGCCATCAAGAACAGGGAGTACCTCATCGTAAACCAGTTCGCGCATAAACTCGCCGGTTTCAAGATTTTCGTAGGCTTCGCGTACAGTTTCAATCCCACTCAAAAAAGACACGGCATAACTTCCAGTATGACATCCATTTAATACCTGAACCTTTTGCTCGCGGTATTTGGTCATATCTTTAACAAACTTTACATCAAGCCCTGCTTTTTCGGCCGGAAACTCATCTTTTACCCACTCCGGCGCTTCAATAACCCAAAAGTGGAAATACTCGCCCACTACCACCAGATTGTCCTCAAAGCCAAGTTCCTGCTGTATTTGTTTGATCTCATCCTTTGGGAATCCGGGCACAATACGGTCGACCAATGTGCTGCAAAAGCAATTGGCATCATTAATCCACTGAATAAACCCGGCCTCCAGTTTCCAGTTTTCGGCGTGTTGAAGCACATATTTTTTCAACATATCACCATTGCGGTCGATGAGTTCAGCAGGAAAAAATATCAGCCCTTTTTTGGGGTCGCCATTGAAAGCTTTATAACGTGCGTATAAAAGGGCTGCAACCTTTCCGGGAAAGGAATTCTGCGGCTGCATGTCAAATCGGTCGTTGGCATCCCATGAAATACCGGCCTCGGTAGTATTTGAAAAAACAAATCTCAGTTCGGGATTGAGAATTGCTTGCTGATACTGGTTAAAATCAGTGTATGGATTGATGCCATTATTAATGCAATCAACAAGCGTGTATTCCTGCACAGGTTTGCCATTTTTTATACCCTTAAGATAAACATGGAACAAGCCATCCTGCTCGTTGAGCATATTAACCATACCATTGGGTAGCGGCTGAACAACATCAATACCAGAATTAAAGTCAATGGTTTTATTCATTTTATCCACAATCCAGTCGGAAAAGGCCCTTAAAAAATTACCTTCTCCAAATTGCAAAATCCTCGTTGGGTAACTTTTTGCTGTTGCTGCAGTTTGACGATTGAGCTTCATATGTTCCTGATTTTTTGTTTGAGTTTATCTGTTTGTTTGAGTTTTCTGAGTACATCTGATTGTATTTTCCGTGCTCGATAACGGTAGTTATTCACATAGCCCATCGAGTTAATTAAACATGCTATTAATTAATACTTATAAACAAATATCAACTATGCATTAGGACGACATTGTATAGTTGTTTTTGTTACAAATATACGAATGGAAAAGAGGAAGGGTTAGCACAAAAGCACGATTTAATAATTATTAACAATCTCTATTTGCGTATCTATTTAATATTAAGAAATATACATCTGCCGTTTTCGTACACGATGCAAGATTATTATCTGAAGCATTAAACGAAACGTACTCAATTAACTAACTGAATATTTGAAAACTCAAAAATAAACGATTACTGGTAATAGAATAAATCTTCAAAAAATTGAATTCATAGAAAGTAAAGCTAATGGTGAGCTATTTTCTATATTATCTTAAAAATATGGAGTCCGATTTTATTTAGGTTCCGACACTTAAAAAATGTATTAACTATATCGACAAAATATCAATCAACTCCAACGATTTAGGATTAAGTGGCTTCTTGTTTTTCAGCGCTTTGTTAAATGGGACATATACAATCTCGTTGTTCACCATTCCAATCATCACGCTTTTCTGGTCGTCGAGCAGCGCTTCAATGGCCGAAACGCCCATACGGCTGGCCACAACCCTGTCGAAAGCCGATGGTGAGCCACCTCGTTGTATATGACCAAGAATAGATACACGCACATCGTAATCGGGGTGCTTTTTACTTATTTCCTCGGCAATTTTAATGGCGCCGCCCATTTTTTCACCCTCAGCAACCAGTACAATACTCGATGATTTTTCCTTTTTATAGCTGTTTCTTAAAAAGCTGTCTAATCGCTCATAATCGGTATCTATTTCAGGTACCAAAACAGCTTCCGCCCCTGAGGCAATACCTCCGCGCAACGCCAGAAATCCGGCATCGCGCCCCATTACTTCAATAAAAAACAAGCGACTGTGTGCGCTGGCTGTGTCGCGGATTTTATCCACAGCCTCCACCACCGTATTCAATGCCGTATCATATCCAATGGTATAATCGGTACCGAAAATGTCGTTGTCGATGGTACCCGGAATGCCTACAATGGGATAATTAAACTCCTGGGCAAAAATACGTGCTCCGGTAAAGGTTCCATCACCACCAATCACCACCAAAGCATCAATGTTGTTTTTCTGTAAATTATCAAAAGCAGTCTGACGACCTTCGGGTGTTAAAAAATCCTTGCTCCTGGCCGATTTTAGAATAGTGCCACCCTGCTGAATGATGTTACTCACCGATTTGGAATTCATCTCAACAAGGTCGTTCTGAATCAGCCCCTGATAACCGCGCATCACTCCCATAACAGCAAGGTTATTAAAAATAGCACCTCTTACCACTGCCCTGATGGCAGCATTCATACCGGGAGCATCACCGCCCGATGTTAAAACTGCAATTTTGCGTATTGTACTCATATTATTTTATTCTAAGTCCCTATGTTTAAATTCAAAAATCTCTATTTATTAAAGACTTATAGAAGTTTAGATTATAGATAGAATAGACTCAAAAGAACGTTTAGACAAAATAGACATTACAACTCGTTCCAACTTCGCGTCTTGATTCTAAAAAATAGTCCTAAACAGCTACTAAGGCATAAAAAAACTCTTTATTTTACCGGCCACGTCTTCCATAAGCCATAAGGGCGTTGAAGTAGCACCACAAATACCTATGGATTTTACATTTAAGGGAAACCATTCGGGCTGAACCTCCAAGGCAGATGATGCGAAATAGGAGGAAGTATTTACTTCTTTACAAACATTGAACAGCACTTTGGCATTGCTACTTTTTTCTCCGCCTACAAAAACTACCACATCGTATTTTGATGCAAATACCCGTAAATGAGGGGCACGGTTACCCACCTGGGCACAAATGGTATTATGAAAACTTGCTTCTACTCCGGGATTCATCCAAATACGTATGGAGTCGCGAATGGCCTCAAAGCCTTTTAAGTCCATGGTGGTTTGCGAAAACAACACCAAAGGGCGCGAAGGATCAATTGAACGAATATCGTCAGTATTGCTGATTACAATGGCCTCACCGTTGGTTTGCCCCACGAGCCCGGTGACTTCAGGATGCCCCTTTTTCCCGTAAACAACAATCTGCCCGTTTTTTTCAGCCATTTCGAGCCATGCTTTGTGTATGCGCTGCTGAAGTTTCAGTACTACCGGACAAGTAGCATCAACAATACAAGCCCCCTGTTTTTGCAGCCTTTCGTACGACGATGGCGGCTCTCCGTGGGCACGAAACAGCACCGTTTTACTTCCAAGGCTTTGAATATGCTCGTGCGAAACCGATGACATGCCAAATTTTTCTAGGCGGGATATTTCTTCGGCGTTGTGAACAATATCTCCAAGACTAACCACAGGTTTTTGCTCAGAAATGATTTGTTCAGCCATTTTAATGGCACGCGCCACACCAAAACAGAATCCCGATTTGGAATCAATTTCAATAATTGGCATATTATTATCCTGCTGCATATTAGCTTATTAACCAAATCTAAATCCAGCCCTGCTCTTTGAGTCTTGCCATTATCCAGTCCAATTGCTGCTGAGGTGTTATATGGCTGTTATCGAGCACCAGTGCATCGTCGGCCTTTTTTAGCGGGCTTTCGGTTCTGGTGCTGTCAATATGGTCGCGGGTTTTCACATTCTCCAAAATCTCATCAAAGGTTACCTCCTCGCCTTTCTGAATCATCTCATCGAAACGCCGCTTAGCCCTAATTTCAGGCGACGCTGTCATAAACAGTTTTAAATCAGCATTGGGGAATACCACGGTGCCAATATCGCGACCATCCATAACAATGCCGCCCCTTTCACCCATTTGCTGCTGCAATTCAACCAGGCGTTTGCGCACAAAAGCGAATGTGCTTACGGCGCTTACATGGCTGCTGACCTCGAGCGTACGAATTTCATTCTCAACATTTTCGTCATTCAAATGGGTTTCCACCTTAGCGGTTATGGGGTTTTTAATGAGTTCGATGCTGATTTCGCCAATGCGGCTTTGAAGAGCAGGCACATCCACGACACCATTAACTATAAGATTATTGCGCAAAGCAAATAATGTTACAGCACGATACATGGCTCCGGTATCGATATAAGTCAGTTGGAGCATTCGGCTAAGATCTTTGGCCAATGTACTTTTCCCACATGATGAGTGCCCATCAATAGCAATTATAATCCTGGATATATCTTTTCGCATACACAACAGTTAATCACCCGGCAAGTGTGTTCGTGCCGGAGTTTAAGCGGTTAAAGTTAGAAAATGTTTTTGAAAAGGCGGCGATAGATATCCGGGAAACAAGATTCTCCCCGGTTCTCGGCCTGACATCTCCTTTCCTTCTGTATTTAGGAAGATATTTCCGATTCTTTCAGGAATTTAAGGGTTTCTTCGGGTAGCTCATTTAAATCAAGAATCATTAACCCATCGAGACAATTATTGAATTTTGGGTCAACATTAAAGCAGATAATTTTTGCATTTTGACGGATGTACTGCTTTAAAAGCACTGGTATTTTCATGCTTCCGGGTTCAATATTGGCAATAAATCTGTCAATTTTCTGAAGATCGTTGTTGTGCTTATCCAACAGTAATTCAATATCGTCGATGTTGGTTTTTACTTTAAATTCATTACGGGCTTTAACCAAAGATGCCAGTTGGTAGTTGTAGTGATTTTTACGAATAAAGGCTATAATGATTTCTTTTGATAACGATGAAAAATCGTTACTGATGCTAACCGGCCCCATAATATAACGGTAGCCGGGGTTCTTACGCAAATGCACCAAAATGCCCTGCCACAGCAAAAACAAGGGCAGCGGTTTTTGCTGGTATTCTTTCATCACAAACGAACGGCCAAGCTCAAGTGTTTGTGATAATATGGGAATCATGCCTTTCTCGAAATCAAACAGACTTGTAACATAAAAGCCCTTCATGCCAAACCGTTCAATAATTTCTTTACCGCATCCCATGCGATAAGCACCCACAATGCACCGGGCTTTTTTATCCCAAATGAACAGATGGCGGTAATAAAAATCGAAACCATCCACATCCATTGCCTGATTGGTGCCTTCGCCTACCTGACGAAAGGTAACTTCGCGCAACCGGCCCAACTCCTGAATAATACCGGGAATTTGTTCAGAAGCTCCTAAAAAGACCTGAAAATCGGACCTCTCGAGCAGCAGGCCGCCTTCTTTGCTCAGCTTTTTAATTTCCTCTTCAACCTTTTCCACAGGAAGCGAATCAATAATGGGTTCAGGTTTTTTGGTGGGAATAAATGCAAATTTAAAAAACTTCCTTAATTCGGTTCCGCCAACTCCAAGGGCATAAACACAAAACCGCATATAGTTACCGGCCTTTTGAACCGAATCAAACGTTTGAAGGTCGGTCGGCTGGATGGCATTTCCAATACGTACACGCAATGTTTGATTCCTTTTTTTAAAAAATTCGGAAGGTATGGATATGGTTCTTAGGTATGGATGAATTTTCCCTTTAATATGAAAAGCCCTGCTGTTTTTACCTCCAAAAAACAATGGAACCACGGGCACTTTGGAGTTTACTATAAATTTAACAATGGTTGGGTCCCATGGTTTATCTTCCACCTTTCCCCAGAAACCCTGAACCGTTGACACTTCGCCCGAAGGAAAAATCCCTAATGGAAAACCATTGGCCAAATGACTGATGGCTTGTTTTAATCCTTTCACATTGGAATGGCTGCGTGATTCAAAGGGATTCAAATCGAGGAAAAAATCTTTGATGGGATAAAACCCTTTCAGGAAAAAATTGGCCAAAACTTTAAAGTCAGGATTTCTTTGGGCCATGATATGAATCATGATTACCCCATCAATAAAACCAAAAGGATGATTGGAGATAACAATAAACGGTCCCCTTTCAGGTATATTTTTTAGTTCTTCGGGAGCAATCTGGTATTGGATATTGAGGGCTTTTAACAAGGCAGATATAAAATCAATACCGTCTAAGCCCGACAGATGCTCGCTGTATAGCTTATTTATTTTGTTAATTTTTAAAACTTTAAAAGCCAAACTGCGAAGAATGCGGTTTTCGGGCACCGGTAGTCCGGCATCTTTAAGACTTTGTTTTGTAATAAAATTCATAGTTCTGGACACCTGATTAGGTATTAGTTACAAATACATTATTAAAATCCGGTTCCTGTGTTTGAATTACAAAATACGAAAAAATGACATAAGTGATACTCTACACCTATTATCAGGCCAAAATAAAACTGAAAGAATTAAATCGGTTTACTCTTAAGTATTTTTTGCTGAAAAAGATAAGAGGCATCTTAGAAGAAAGAAATTTTTCAAAATTCCTCCAATCATTCGTTTAGCTTTTAATAACTTCATTGAATACCCTACGGAATATATCTCCTGTCGATTTCGAGAACATCTCTTCCACATTGGTATCTTCAATGGCAGCATCGCTTTCCTGGTCCCAATACTTTAAGTGCCAATCGCCATTTTCATATTCAAGGGCTGTCATGCTTTCGACCCAATCGCCTGAATTCAGGTAGGTTACCATACCTCTGTCGGATGTTATATTTTTATGCGCAGGTCGGTGAATGTGACCACAGATGGCATACCTATATCCTTTACCAATAGCCAAATCGGCTACTGTTTTTTCGAAATTGGTTACTTCCTTCCCTGCTCCACCCTTTACTTTATCTTTTATTTTTTTTGCCAAAGAAATCCGCTTCCGACCAAAAAGGCTTAACAAGGCATTTACCGATTTGTTGATAACGGTTAAAAGGCCATATCCGGCAGAACCCAACTTTGCCAACCATTTTGAATGTTGCATCACCACATCAAAAACATCGCCATGAAAAATCCATGTTTTTTGCCCATTCAGCGTTAAAACAAATTTGTTAACCACCGAAAATCCATCAAAGTTAATATCAGTAAACCTGCGCAAAACCTCATCGTGATTGCCAGCAATGTACACCACCCGCGTTCCGTGTTCCATCATTTTTATAACCTGCCTTACCACCTTCATATGCGAGGCAGGAAAATAATTACGGCTAAACCGCCAGGCATCAATTATATCTCCATTGAGAACCAAAATCTCGGGGCGAATGGTTTTTAAATAAGCATGCAGCTGTTCAGCCTTACAGCCTACTGTACCCAAATGGGTATCAGAAATAACCACTGCTTTGGGCAAGCGCTTTTCGGTATCTTTTTGTGCCATGGGTTACGATTCTTTTTTAGTAAGGGACAAAAATAAAACTACAACATCAACTATATGATATTTACTATTTGTAGTTTACGTTAATTTTTAAAAAGAAACGAGCATGTTATGTTTGTCGGATGAAAAGATATTTTTTTATTAAATTTAAAACAATTGTTGGAAAGTATTAATAGTTGAACTAAACAAACTTAAAGCTATGGAAAAATTAGCACGCCGTACATTTCTCAATCGTACCACTACTGCATTAACAGCCATGGGAATCGCTCCATTTTTTGTGCGGTGCAAATCACAAAATAAAAACTTAAACGGCATGTTTGTTCATCATGTTTTCTTCTGGTTAAAGGATGCCGACAACCCTGAGGTTCAGGCAAAATTCAGATCTGCTCTTGAAAAGTTGGCCACCATTGAAACCATACGTTATAAACATATTGGAACACCGGCATCAACCAACAGGCCAATTATCGATAACACCTATACCTTTTCGCTTTTAGTAGCCTTTGACGATGATAAAGGCCATGAAGTGTATCAGGAACATCCTGTTCATGATGAGTTTCGCGAGAAATACCACGAATACTGGGAAAAGGTATTAATTTTTGATACGGTTTAATTATTTTAAAGCATTCTTAATTAAAACCGTTGTTCTGCATTACTTAACTCGCTTAAAAAAACCAGTAACCACTTTAAAATGAAGATAATTAATCATAAACTTATCAAAGAATATTGTGTCGCATCAGAAATTCATACCATATGGCATGAATTGGGTTTTACGTTCATTAGTTTTCCCCGATTGCTGTTTTTGGCAGTTGTAATAGCCAACCTTTCTTTTACAAACGAACTATTTGCTCAGAAAATTCCGCTGGTGTACGATATTGAAAACACTTGCGATAATTGTCCTAAACCGGTGCTGCCCTCGTTGGCTGAGCTTCCGGTGATTGAGCCATTGACCGACCCTTTTGCCTGGTCGGATGGCAGTGGCCGGGTCTCTTCATTTGAGGATTGGCGTAAACGCCGTGCTGAGATAAAGGCTGAAATTGAGCATTACGAAATTGGTGTAAAGCCTCAGCGCCCCGATACCATCACCGCCCGCTTTGCCGATGGTGTGCTCACCGTAGACATTACGCGAAATGGGCAGGTGCTTACACTAACCTCTGCAATTTCAATCCCTTCAGGAGATGGGCCTTTCCCGGCAATTATTGGCATTGGCCGCCCCACGGGCTCGCTTCCGGCTGAAATTTTTAAACAGCGGAACATTGCCACCATCACTTTTAATTTTGCACAGGTTATGAGCCATACCCAAACGCGGGGAAATGAGCCCATTAACCGTTTGTATCCCGAATTGACCTATATTGGCGCCTACAGTGCGTGGCCATGGGGCGTGAGTCGTTTAATCGACGGGTTGGAGTTGGTGGCTGAACAGCTTCCTATAGACCTGAAGCGTTTGGCCATTTCGGGTTGTTCGTTTGCTGGAAAAATGGCCCTTTTTGCCGGGGCTTTTGATGAACGAATTGCTCTGACCATTGCCCAGGAGCCCGGAGGAGGAGGTGCTGCTGCCTGGCGTGTTTCAGAAACATTAGGTAAAGTTGAAACCCTTGGAGCCACCAATTATTCATGGTTTATTGAGGAGATGAGACAGTTTAAAGACAGTAACGTTTCTCGGCTACCCCATGACCATCATGAACTGATGGCCATGGTTGCCCCGCGTGCTCTTTTGGTTTTGGGCAATACCGATTACGAATGGCTGGCCGATGAGAGTGGTTATGTGTCGTGCCGCGCGGCTCATGAAGTCTGGAAAACTTTTGGCATTGGCGATCGATTTGGTTTTTCCATTAACGGAGGGCACCCCCATTGCATGTTGCCACCATCGCAATATCCCGAAGTGGAAGCCTTTGTAGATAAGTTTTTGTTGGGCAATACTTCGGCAAATACCAATGTAACTATTAGCCCGTTCGAAAATGTGGATTACCTGCGGTGGTTTCAATGGTGGGGTACCGGGAAACCCGTTTTACCTGCTAAAAAGTAAATGTATAGGAAAAGGTTTTTAATCTTTTTTTGCGAAGAAGTAATCATGCAAACAACTTTATAGCGCTGCAGTAATTGTTAAAAAACAAAAAATAATAATTTCTAATCCAATGTTAAACTTTGAGCAAAAAAACATATCAAAGTTGAGTTAATTTAACGAACACTTAATTACTGATTGTTAATTTGACTCTATTAAACATTGATTGTTAATTTTTTAAGCAATTTATAATTTTGAATTATTTTTCATTGTCGAGTTAAAAGATTTATTGCAAATTATATCAGTAGGGGTATTGTAGGGGTGTAAATTTCAAGGTATATGTTACTGCATGATATTTTTGCTTAAAATCTTTTAATTCGCAAAACGATGAAAATTTTTTCACAAGTTTTACTTTTCGCAGTTCTTCTAATAGGTTGCAAGAACGATATTGAAGAACAAATCACTCCTGTGGAGATAGATTGCACCGCTTCCCGAATTGATGGAAGTTTTGTGCAAAACACCAATCTGAATTCAACCAACCGGTTTCACCTTGCTCTTACCAATAAAGCAAACGGTGTAGCGCAAATTAGCGCTAAAGAAGTGAATGGTGTATTTATAAATAACACTCAGGTTGATTTAAAAAATACTGATTTTACTGAAATCACTATTGATGGCAAACCCATTGAACTTGGAGAGTTTGCTTTAAAAATAAAGTTAACAATTAATGGGAAAGACCATTTTTGCAGTCAGATTTTTGAAGTTTTTGAAGACACTGACCCTAATGCACCCATTATTTTTACCTTAAACACCAATGAAATTAAGGGCCTTCAAAATGAAACAACCATTCCATTCACAGTTGACCCTCCGGGAGCCAGCGTTGTTGTAGCCAGCCCAGTTCAAGGAATTACCGTTCAAACACAAATCAATAAAAAAACAGGCGAAGGAACACTATTGCTTACGCCTTCCGAAAGTTTTATTGAAGGAACATTAACACTCTCCATTACTTATGGAGTGCGTCAGGAAGTTACCAAATCTATTTTACTAGGAGCATTTGAGAATGGAGACGGGTCTCCTTCAAATCCATATCAGGTAAGCAATACAAACTTAATTAAGAAAATCAGGTATGGCCTGTCAAAATCATACATACTTTCAAACGATATAAATCTGGAAAATACCTCCTGGACTCCTGTTGGAACATTATCCTCTCCCTTTACCGGAACTTTGGATGGTGCCAACAAAACTATTTCCAATATTAATATTTCAGGCACTGATAACATAGGATTCTTTGCCTTTACATCAATAGGTGCGCAGATTAAAAACCTTAACATTGCAGGGCAGGTTACAGGTAACGAATATGTTGGAGGCTTAGTTGCAATCAACAACGGAGGAACAATCTCAAATTGTAACGCTGACCAAATGTTAGTTGCTGGTGTTAATTTTTTAAGCGGGTTAATTGCCAATAACATATCAGGTACTGTATCAAGTTCAACACCTGCAGTTAGTCAGATTTTAGTATTAACCGGATTCCCCACCCTCTTTTCCGGTCTTGGAACAGTAACTAAACCTTTGAATGTTTCTCCGGGAACAGCTGCTGTTACACTTTCATCTATACCTGAAAAAATTGAAGCTAAAATTGAAAGTGGAAATATTACCATTACTGCACAGGCTGGTTTTATTTCAGGTGAAATGCAAGCCAATATCACTTTAGGGAATGTAAGCTCCGCGAGAACCATCACACTGTTCGCCGAAGAACAATTTGACGATGGCGATGGAACATCTTCAAATCCATACCTAATTTCAAAAGCATCGCAATTTTCGCGAATGCGTGATTTCCCGGCTGCCCATTTCAGATTAACGGAAAATATCAATTTGGCCGATTTAGAGGAGTGGATAGCTTTGCCAAGCTTCTCGGGAGTTTTGGATGGTAACGGAAAAACCATTAATGGCTTAATTAAACCAAATATTACCACCAAAGGAGGACTCGTTGTAAACAACTCTGGTGTTATTAAGAATTTGCGTATATTAAATATAGACATTACAACCTCAGTACCTTTTGGAACAATTGCAGGTGATAACTCCGGAACCATTGAGAATATTGTATTAACCGGAAACCTGACCTCGACCAATACCGGAGATTTACTTGGAGGTATTGCTGCTGAAATGACTGCCGGTAAAATAACAAATTGCTATGTGAATTTGGATATTGTTTCTTCATGTGGTATGACAGCAGCTATTCTTGGCCGCGCCAGAACAACTGCCAGCGAAGTATCCAATTGTACCGTAGAAGGAAACATTAGCATTACCGGAAGCAAATCAAGAATTGCAGGTATTGTTGCCAGAGGTGAATCGGCAGTGGTTATTAAAAACTGTTTATCAAATGTAAACATTACATCTGTTGCTGAAGGAGTAAACGGTGTGGGTGGAATCTTTGGTGCAGATAATGGCGCAGCCATGAGAATTGATGAATGTATGTTTACAGGAACAATTACAGCTGCATTTAATATTGGAGGAATTGCTGGTGTAGGTCCTAACGTTCGTAACTGCCTGGTTGAAGGGGCTGGTTCAGGTCAAACCGCATCAACCTTACGTACTACCGGAGCTCCAAACCCGGGAAGTGTTGGTGGCATAACAGGGGTAAATAAAACCATTCTTTCGCACTCGATTGCCAGAGACATTACAATCAGAGGAACATCTGGGCTAAATGCCAAAATGGCCGGGATTTCATCAGCCTATCAAAACAACGGCTATACAACAAAAAGTGTAGTAGTGAATGCCTCAATGGAAAGTGCCAATGTGCAACGTATTTCAGGCTCACTTCCTACAACTCCATCTGTATTATCTGATAATTATGCTGCCGATGTTACAGTAACATTACCTGAAGGAGTATTTACTCCTGACAGCAACAAAGATGGTTGGGATGGAGAAACCAAAACAACAGCAGAATTAACACAAGCATTCTACCAGGCGCTGGGTTATGATTTTACCAATATATGGAAATGGGAAAACGACAAACCCTACTTAAAAAATGTTGGATACAAAGGAAACTTAATAATTCCCTGAAATTAAATCCGGTCAGCCCGGGACAAGTTCCCGGTGCTTCCGGAATAAAAGTAAGAAGCATTAAATAATTAAACACTATGGCCAAACTGCTAATCATTGATGACGATCGCGAGTCGAGGGATATGCTGGAAATAGGGTTGAAAGACAAATTCAGCATTGAAACCTGCTCTACTACCAATGAAGCATTGGTACAAATGGATTGTTTCAGGCCCGATATGGTCATTGTTGAAATCTTAATGCAGGAAGAGAGTGGTTTGGAATTCATCTTTAAGCTGAAAAAAAGGCACGACAAGACGAAGGTTGTGGCTGTAACAAAGGGCGGACGAATTTCACCTGTGTTTTACCAGCAAATTATGGATGCTTTGGGGGTAGCTTATTTTTTGCATAAACCCCTACAATTAAATAATGTAGAGTTCTGTTTGAAAAGTCTTTGTTTATCATAAATTAAAATCTGACGGTTATGAAACGAACATGTTTGCGAAAAAATACAAAGACAAATAAAAATAGCAAACATGGAGTTCCATCTCACCTTAAACTTAAAATTATATCGTGATGAAAAAAAATCTACTCAAATCACTGATGGTTATAGGAATGGTATTAGCCATTCAAATAGTGGGTCAGGCTCAGGTTATCGATTTTGAAAGTTTCAAATCTACCTTTGAAACCCTCAAATCAACTCCCGGTGGAGGCAATATGGTACTGGAAAATTCCATTACAATTAACGAACCTTATACACTTGAAAGCACTACGGATAATCCGGTAGCAATAAATGCATCTACCCCAAACCAAATAATAGTAGGAACAGGTGGATTTTTAACAATAGGAGAAGGGGTAACAATTAGTACAACAACAGCAGCCTTTATTAACGTGACTGCAGGTGGTACGTTAGTTACCTATGATGGATGTATCATAACAAGTACTGCATCAAGACCTGTTCAGGGCGATGGAGGTATGATTACTATTAATGGAGGCACAATTACCACGTCAAATCACCCGGCTGTTCAAGCCAACTCTGCTTCAACTGTGGTAACAATTAACAGTGGGGATATTGCTTCTACAAATACAGCTACACTAACAAGAGGTTTAATCGTGCAAAACGGCTCAAAGGCAGTTATTAATGGTGGTACTATTAGCGCCGATCCCAGCGTTTCGGGCAGAGGAGTTGGTTTAATAGCAGGAACCTTAATTGTAAACGGAGGCACCATAAGTGCTGCAGGAACCTCTGGCAGAGGTATACAAGGTGATGATAATGGGGCACTTATTTATATCAATGGAGGAACCATTAAAGCTGAAAATGCTAATACTACTGGCAATGGTGCTGTTGTTCTTCAAAAAGGAACAAGGGCAATTATTACTGGCGGAACATATGTTTGCCAGCCCAATAAAGCTTTAGTAGTTAATGCGGCGTCTGCTACTGCAAAATTCTGGGATTTTAGAGCTTTCTCACTTTCAGCAGATCCAGTTGCCGGTACGTACGATGCTGAACAAACTGTTACTTTAATAAAAACAACAGCTCCATCGACTATCTGCAGTGAGACTGGTGCTGTATTAACCAACTTTGCTGAAGGTGCAGCAATTCATTATACAATAGATGGGACAAATCCTGACCAGGAAAGTGCTGTTTACACGACTCCCTTTTCTGTTCCAATTCCTACAACAGTTAAAACAGTTGCAGTAAAAGACGGCTTTTTAGGCCTTGTAAACTCATTTACGTATTCCAGTATTACAACAGGACTAAAACAACCCAATCAAAAAATTGCAAATGTTAACACTGTTTTACACGAGGTTATTGATTTGTCAGGCATTAATGAAGTAAATAATGTTGAAATTTTGAATTTAAACGGACAAGTGGTTCGTTCATTTAAGAATCCAACTGCTAACATTCAGGTTTCTGACCTTAAACAAGGAGTTTACATCCTAAAAATTAACGCCAGAGAAGGATCGTTAACACAGAAAGTTATAAAGCGTTAAGAGTTTGGACTATATTTATTTATAAATTAAACTGTATGAAGAATTTTGGAGTTATTTTTATTTTATTCATCTTCCTCACAGGGTCGTGCAGTAGTTCTTACATAGAACCACCAACACCCAGACCTTCATTGAGTGATGAGGAAGAAGAGCCACAAATCCCTGTGGTATCAGAAAAAAAAGGGATGGGGATGAGCACCAATACCAGTTCAGGTGTTTGGTGGAAAAACATAGTGAATGTTAAAGCTCATTGGTATTACACCTGGGGCACATCTATCCCCAGCGATAAGGAAGCCGATATGCCCTTAAACGCTGAATTCGTTCCTATGTTTTGGGGTGCTGGAAGCATAACCGATGCATCAATAGCTCGCGTTAAGCAGTTAAAAGAAGAAGGAAAGGCTAAATTTATTCTTGGCTTCAACGAACCCGATTTGGCTGCTGAGGCTAATATGACTGTTGAACAGGCGCTGGCACTTTGGCCCCGTCTGGAGGAAATTGGCCTTCCGCTTGTAAGCCCTGTTACTTCTTATCCATCACTATCGGAAGGAAGCTGGTTTGTTAGGTTTATGGATGGTGCTGCCGAACGAGGCTTGCGTGTTGACCATATTGCTGTTCACTTATATGTGGGAAGCGATCCAAACACTTATATCAACGCGCTTAAGGCTGTTTACGAGAAGTATAAAAAACCAATCTGGATAACCGAATTTGCGGTAAGAGACGACAATACAGGTGGCGATTTGTCTAAAAACAGATACTCGCCTGTGGACATCCTGTCTTTTATGCAACGGCTTTTACCTGAATTGGAAAAACTTGATTTCATTTATCGCTATACATGGTTTCACCCCTCGCCAACAATGGCAGGTTTGTATCCCTGTGCTTTGTTTGACCAAAACGGCAAGCTAACCATTTTGGGGGAATACTATAAAAACATAGCACCAAATGAAAATATTAAACCAGCACGTTAAAAATCTGAATAACTAAATTCGCCATGTTTCGAATATCCCTGCTTATTAGTATTATGCTGATTGGCCTTTTAGTAAAAGGTCAGGGAAATTCTGTTCCGGGATTAAGGTATGTTGAGAATTTTCAAAACCTGAATATTGGATTGGAAAAAACCCAGGTATGGGATATTGAACAAGGTGAAGGCGGTTTTACATTTTTGGCAACCAACGAAGGTTTAGGTATTTACGATGGTATGAGATGGGAGATTTGCGACAATGGGCTTCCCATGATTATACGTAGTCTGTTTTATTGTAATACCAATAAAACACTGTACTGCGGTGCCGTAAACGAATTTGGCAAATGGGTAATGAATACAAAAGGGAAGTTTGAGTATCAATTACTGTTTAAAAATACTGACACCCGCATTACCTACGAGTTTTGGAGGACGGGCAAACCCATTGGCAGTGATTTTATTCTGTTCCAATCTGACCACGCTGTTTTTGCAGTTGATGCCAACGATAATACCGTTAAAACCATTGAGGCGAAAAACTTATTCAGGTATATGCATTTTGCCGGAAACAAAACCTTTGTGCAAGATGGCAACTCCTTGCTTGAGCTCGATAATAACCTGAATAGCAAACCCTTTATCCAGGTAAACGATAGAATAATTCAAATTGAATCCAATGAAGATGATACGCTCATCATCTTTTTTGAGCATAAAGGAATATTCCTGTTGGATAATTCAGGTTTGCTCACGCCATTGAACAACCAACTTAACAAAGAACTGGAAAATGCAAAAATATTTTCGGCCTGCAGGTATAACAAGAATGTTCTTTTAGCAGGTACCACCCGAAATGGATTGTACGAAATAACCACATCCGGAGAAATTATTTCTGTTATAAACGAAGAGTCAGGTCTTAATTCAACTTCGGTATTAAGCCTGAGTATTGATGGTTCTAAAGATATTTGGCTGGGGCTTGATAACGGAATTGCTAAAATTGACAATAGCAGCGGTGAAACCTACTTACTTGGCAAGGCACGGTTAGGTACTATCCAGTCTGTAATAGATTTTAATGGACAAATTTACCTGGGCTCTAATAAGGGATTATTTGTAATTCGTAACAATTCATATGAACTTATAGAGAATACCTTAGGCCCTGTATGGGGACTTTACCATATAGGCAATGAGCTTTATTTTACACACGACCAGGGAATATTCAGGGTTGAGGACAATTCAGTGAAAAGGATTAAGGACGGAGGATCAACCTCTCTAACTTCCCTGGGCGAAAATTCAGGACTTTTTATCAGTGGCGATTACCAAGGCATAAGCTTATTGGAATTCAAAGACGGGATGTTGAAATATGTTGGAAAAATTAAAAACTATATAGGAAGTTCACGTCACATCTTATTTGACAAATATGGATACCTATGGATTAAAATTGAACGTGTTGGCTTTACCCGTCTTACCCTAAGCGATAATAAATTAGAAGTAACCAGTGTGAAGCATTTTAAAATGAATCCAAACGGTGAAGAATCGCGGGTGAGTTTTATGCGCATCGATAACGAACCGGTTTTTTACAGCAACCAAAAAGCCTACCAGTACGATTTGGTCAATGACAGTTTGATATATAGTAATTATTTAACGTCGCTTGTAAATACATTTGGAAGCGACATTATAAGTGTTACCCAGGCAGACAATAATTTTCTTTACCAAACAGCCAACGATATTGGAATTGTTCGAAGAAGAGGCAAACAACTCGAAAAAACATCGGGATTGTTTAGTAAAGTATATAACAGAAGAATCTCTCAAAGTTTTACAATTTTAAGCGATTCAACTTTTGCCATAGGGTTCCAGAATGGGGTTGGTTTTTACAAGTTTACACAACGAGCTCAACAAAAACCTAACATCCGCATGGTTGAAGCAATTGGAGTTGGAGATCCACTGTTTTACGATTTTTCCAATCAGCAATTTATAACTCCGTTCAACAAGCGTTTCATAAGGGTATATCCTATTCATTTGGGTACTAACAAACTCATTGAATACAGAATTATAGGTCTGGATACATCATGGCAAACATCGCTCATCCAAGACTATCTGGAATTAACACATTTAACTCAGGGTCAGTATGAGATACAAATCAGAACCCCGGGTTTTGTTGAGGATGAGTATGCTGCTATTTCATTAAGGATTACACGTCCCTGGTATTTCAGCAATTTAATGATAGGAGGTTACATTCTGATAATGTTGGTATTGTTTATGATTATCCGAAGATATTATAATAAGAAAGGAGAAAAAGAGAAAGCCCGGATTGCAGAAGAAATTAAGCTGAAACAGAAAGAGAAAATTGAAAAACTTGAAAAGGAGAAGCTTAAAATTGAAATCCGCGAAAAGGATAAACGATTGGCCACCATCACTATGACTGGTCTGCAAAAAAGAAGCCTTTTGAATAGTCTAAAGGATAGTTTTACCAGAATATATGAAAAAGCCGACATCAGCAACTATAAAGATGGCATTAAAAAAGCTATTCAGCTGCTCGATAAGCAATTGGAAAACAACGAAGAATGGGAATTACTGGAAGAATATTACAACAATATATACGACGGTTTGCTTGATAGACTAAAAGAAAGCTACCCAACATTAACCGTTGCTGATATGAAACTTTGTGTTTATATAAAACTTAAACTGAATAACAAAGAAATTGCTGACCTATTAGGCATTTCGCCTCGCAGCGTTGAAATGGCAAGGTACAGATTAAGAAAAAAAATGAACTTAAATGCTCACGATGACTTTACCTCGATTCTGTCATAGTTGAGACAACCCAACCACCTTATTGTGAGAGCTAAAGAAAGGCAAATGTGCTTTTCAGGGCATTTTACATGCCCAACTCAAAACAACAAACATGGTTATAAGCCTCATAATGTGCAATATAAAGCAATAATGCCGTATTGGAATATAAATTTTTAAAAAAGTAAATAATGGTTTCTCTGGCTAAAAAACTTAAGAAGATAAGTGTCAAACAAAGTATAATAGCCCGAACATAACAATCAAAACATAGTCACATGAAAAAAACGCAACTTACATTTATTATGTTTTTGCTTTTCTCGGTTGTATCCTTCTCTCAAACGCGGGAAATAACAGGAACTGTAACCAGCGGAAGCGATGGACTTGGAATACCTGGCGCATCTGTGGTGCTAAAAAGCAACCCGGGTACAGGAACCAGTACCGATATAGAAGGAAATTTTACATTAACCGTTTATCTGGAAGATGAAGTCCTGATTATATCCAGTATTGGGATGGTTACCAAACAGGTTTCCACGAAGGGACAGACTCGCTTAACCGTAGTATTAAACGATGACGTATCGCAGCTCGATGAAGTTATGGTAATTGGATATGGAACCCAGAAAAAAAGCTTAGTAACAGGCGCCATTTCTTCTATTAGTGGAAAAGACCTGGCAACAGCAGGCATTACAAGAGCCGACCAGGCTTTGCAAGGGCGAACAGCAGGTGTTACTGTTATGAATACCAGCGGCCAACCAGGTGCAGGCATGAGCATTCGAATTAGGGGAGCCGGTACTAATAACAGTACTGAACCGCTTTATGTAGTAGATGGTTTTGTTGTTGGCAGCATTGAGTCGCTTAACCCCAGCGATATTGAATCGATGGAAATACTTAAAGATGCGGCTTCTGCTGCCATTTATGGGGCTCAGGGAGCCAATGGTGTAATTCTCATTTCAACCAGGAAAGGTACTGCCGGCAAAACCAGAATTGAATACGAATACAGTTATGGCGCACAAAACCCCAGGAAATATTTGCAATTATTGAACGCCCATGAATATGCAAGAATTCAGAACGAGGCGGCTTTTAACTCAGGTAAACCTCTGCCCTTTTCGCAACAACAAATTAACAGTTTTGGTAAAGGTACCGACTGGCAAAGGGAAATAACCAATAAGAATGCACCTGTTGAAAACCATCAGGTATCCTTATCAGGAGGTGTGGAAAAAACAAAATATAATGCCTCCTTTTCAAGCCTGTCGCAGGATGGAATTTTTGCCCCTGGAAAGTCTGCTTTCAACAGATATACGTTCCGTTTAAATCTGGAAACCAGTTTGCTCGACGATTTACTTACCGTTGGTACCAATTCTGATGTATCACATGTTAAGCGTCAGGCAATTGCTTCAAACCAGGGACAGTCAGGCCCCATTTCTTCGGCCATCAACATTGACCCCATAACGCCTGTTTACGACGAGTATGGCGACTTTGCCATCTCTCCGTATGTTGCTACAGAGGTGGTTAATCCTGTAGGCCGCATTTACTACTCTCATGGTTCGTCAAGTTATACCAGAATTGCCATGAATGGCTTTGCTGAATTAAAAATCCTGAAAGATTTCCGTTTTAGATCCAGTCTGGGTTATGTAATTCAGTATAATGAGGGCCGGGGTTATACACCATTATACTATCTCAACTCATCTAACTTCACCATTGAAACTGGTGTAAGTAAAAACATGGCTGAAAACTTCTACTACAATCAGGATAATACGCTCACCTACAATAAATCGTTTGGAAACCACACATTTATGGGAATGATTGGTAATTCTGTGCGCAAAGGCCATGGTACTGATGTTTCTGCAAGTAAACAAGGATTACTATATGACGACCCTGAATACGCATATATTGCCAATGCTAAAAAACAAGGCAGCGATGGCGCTGGAGGTGGCGTTTGGGAAAATGCTTTCCTTTCATATTTTGGCCGTATAAATTACGACTATAGCAGTAAATATATCTTTACTGCAACGTTTAGAGCCGATGGTTCCCACCGGTTCGGTCCCAACAACCGCTTTGGCTATTTCCCATCCTTTTCAGCGGGTTGGAACATAAGCAATGAGGACTTTATGGCCGATCACACTTGGATTAACAGCTTAAAACTTAGAACAAGTTGGGGACAAACCGGTAACGATGCTTTAGACAACTGGCAGTATGTATCAACCATCAGTACCTGGGGTAAATCATATTATTTCGGTAACGATGAACAATATATTGGTGCCGCTCCAGGACGTACCGCCAACCCCGATTTAAAATGGGAAACATCGGAACAGCTGAACGTTGGATTGGATATGCGATTTTTGAAACACTTCAATACAACCATCGACTTCTATTCAAAAACAACCAAAGATTTACTTGTAATTATTCCGGCACCTCTGTATTTGGGAAACCTGGCACCTTGGGGCAATGCAGGTAGTGTAAGAAACACCGGTATTGAGTTTGGGCTAGGATTTCAAAAGGATTTCAGGGAGTTATCGGTTAATATTAACGGAAACATAGCATACAATCGCAACAAAGTACTCGAAGTAGGAAACGAAAGCGGCTATATAACCGGTGGCAGTGTGCTGCAAATGCAAAACCTTTTACGAATGGAACCTGGCCAGCCAATAGGATATTTTTGGCTGCATAAAGTTGAAGGGGTGTTCCAAACCCAGTATGAGGTTGATAATTACAAAAATGCCGATGGTAAAGTTATTCAACCAAAAGCCGTACCCGGAGATTTAAAATTCAAGGACAAAAATGGCGATGGTGTTATTGACAGCAACGACCGTGAGTATGTAGGAAGCCCACATCCTGATTTTAACTTTGGGTTAAACATTACATTGGGATGGAAAAACTTTGATATGAATGCATTTTTTAATGGATTGGCAGGCCATGAAATTTTTAACGGCTTACGCAGATGGGACTTACAAACCAGCAACTATCAAAGAAGCGCATTAAGCAGATGGCATGGAGTTGGAACCTCAAATTCGTATCCACGTCTAACCACTGATGATACCAACGGAAACTTTACTACACCTTCTACTTTCTTTCTCGAAGATGGAAGCTTCATCAGACTTAAAAACCTGTCGTTTGGGTACACTTTTAAAAATCTTAAACAGTTTAAAGTTCAGTCATTAAGAGTTTACACTGCCGGTACAAACCTGCTCACCTTCACAAAATACACAGGTTACGAGCCTGAAGTAACAGGCGGTGTTTTAAGTATGGGTATTGACCGTGGTGTTTATCCTCATGCAAAAACATTTACCGCTGGAGTAAGAATAACGCTTTAAATTTAGGGATATGAATAAGATAAATATTTTCAAATTAATGGCCGCTTTAAGCATATCTGTGGTTATGTTATCGGGCTGCGATGCCGATATGCTTGAAATCAAGCCAATAACATCCGAGCTTGAAACAAACTTCTACAACACCGAAGGTGAATGCTTTCAGGGTTTGGTTGCTGTTTACGATGTATTACAATGGGGAGCGGTGGCTACGCCGGGAATGGGAGCTTCAAGCATCCCATTTGAATGGATAAGTGAAGTTCTTGGCGATAAATGCTATGCCGGTGGCGACAATGCTACAGATGGGGCTAATATGGAACGATTGAATCGTGGACAAATTAGAGTGGAAGATGGTGCGCCAAGATCGTTATGGAAAAAATACTACTCTGGTATTTACAGGGCCAACCTTTTGCTTGAAAAGCTACCAAATGCCACTTTTAATAAAGAATCGAACCGTACCCGTTTTGAAGCCGAAAGCCGCTTTTTAAGGGCCTATTTCTATTTCGATTTGGTAAGGCTGTTCGGCAATGTGCCGCTCATTTTAAAACCTCTGTCAAGCTCCGAAATAAGTCAAAGCCAGGCATCGCCCGAAGCGGTGTATGCCCAGATTGTTGCCGATCTTAAATTCTCAATGGAAGTATTACCCGAATATAAAAACCTTCCTGAACGTGAACTTGGCCGGGTTACCAAAAATGCTGCGCAGGGCCTTTTAATGCGGGCATGGCTTTATTATACAGGCTATTACAATAAAACCCAATTGCCTGATGTTTCGACATCTGAAATTCTAACTATTGCCGATAATCTGATACTTACAAGCGGGCATGGTTTATTATCTGATTTTGCTAAAGTATTTAGCCCCGATAATAAAAACAATGCCGAATCGGTTTTTGAAATTCAGTTTTCACAAAAATCATATTCGGGCTGGGATAACGCCAACCGCGAAGCTGCTGATGGCAATCTTTCGGTACTGCTATGGTCAATGCGGCTTCAGCCAGGCGATCAATCAGGCTATGCCGATGGCTGGTCGTTTGCCCCTATAGCCATCGAATATTACAATATGTTTCTGGATAACGACACACGTAAAGCAGCGTCGTTTGTAGTTCCAGCCCAGGAAGGCGTTAATTACCGACCCGGCTATCAGGATTCAGGCATTTTCCCGCGTAAGTGGGCAGCAATGAAAAAATATCAATCTATCAGAGGGGATGTTCGGGTAAATTATCCTTATAATAATCCGGCTATTCGATTTTCCGATATTTTGTTAATGGCTGCCGAATTGCATCTTTTACCTGGAGGCGATCAGGGTAAGGCATTAACCTATTATTCACAGGTGGTAAAAAGAGCTCTTGGTCCTAATGTTAATGTTCCTAATGTTAATCAGGACCTTATTTACAAGGAAAGAGAACTTGAATTTGCCTGCGAGGGCATTCGCTACTGGGATTTAATGCGTCGCGGCCCCGATTATGCCAAATCGAAAATCGATTTCGATAAAGGAGAACCCTTTGTTCGCAAATTTAACTACGCTGCAAAAGGCCTTTTGCCCATCCCGCAATCAGAAATAATTAATTCAAACAATGCTTTAAAGCAGAACGAGGGGTATTAATAAGCAAAATTATTTCGATTTGTGGTAAAATCATTTAAAAAAATATTTATGAAGAAGCTAATATATTTCATTTCTGTTCTGATATTGGCAGCAGCCTGTACAGAAGAAAAATATTCGCTGGAAGA
>CALEUX010000117.1 GCA_937920475.1 uncultured Marinilabiliaceae bacterium | reverse complement strand
TCATTATAATCTCTTATGGTATCAAAGAACTATCGTTTCTCTGAGGCGGAAAGTAAGCCGCAAGAAAATAAAACCTTCTGGATTCCTCATGAATTAGAGCATTTAATCATTTCCAAAATTTTTTACCGGACACCAATGTATAAAAAAGAATAATTTTTCGCTTTTTGAAGAAAAAATAATCAAAAATGACCGGTAACGAATTGTAATTAGCTGGAAATATTTAATTTTGAGCAAAATTGTACTGTTTTGAAAGAGGGTATCGTAATTAAATCCACAGGAAGCTGGTACATAGTAAAAAGTAACAGCGAGAATCCTGTTCCTTGCCGGATTAAAGGAAAATTCCGGCTGGATGAGTTACGCAGTACCAATCCTCTTGCAGTGGGTGATAAGGTGACTTACGAAATGGATTCAGTTACAGGAAGCGGCGTAATAAATGACATTCACGAGCGAAAAAACTTTATTATTCGCAAAGCCACCAACCTATCAAAGCAAACTCAAATACTCGCAGCCAATATCGACCAGGCAGTTTTACTGGTTACAGTAAATTATCCCATTACCACCACTGTTTTTATCGATCGGTTTCTGGCTTCTGCCGAGGCATTTAATATTCCGGTAATTTTATTATTCAATAAGGTTGACCGATACGATTATAAACATCAGGAAGAACTAAAACTGCTACGCGAAGTGTACGAGCGAATTGGCTATCAAACCATGGCGGTATCGGCAAAAAAGCAAGAAAATCTTGATGAGGTCAGGAACCTTCTGAAAGATAAAGTGACGCTGATAGCCGGACACTCCGGAGTTGGCAAGAGTACGCTCATTAACAGGTTGGAGCCAGGATTAAACCTTAAAACGGGCGATATTTCGGAGCAAAACAATACTGGCCGGCACACCACAACTTTTGCCGAGATGCATCCCTTTTCGTTTGGCGGGTATATAATTGACACACCCGGAATAAGAGGTTTTGGCTTAACTATGATTGAAAAAGAGGAGTTGTATCATTTCTTTAGAGAGATTTTTAAAGTATCTCATTTGTGTCAGTTTCACAACTGTACGCACCTGCACGAGCCGGGTTGCGCTGTTAAAAAAGCAGTGGAAGAAGAGGCGATTGCATTTACCCGTTACAACAGTTATATCAGCATCTTACTAAATAAAGACGAAAAGTACAGATAAATTTTAGTATGTTTATCCGGCTTTAACCGGAATTGGGACTTTAATGAAAAAACTTTTAGCAATAGCTATATTTGGTATTCTGGCGTTATTGGCGTCCAATTTTTACGTGTACACCCGCTCTTATCAATGGCAAATTTCTGCGCTATACGGGATTGTTACACTCTTTATCATCGGATTAATTATAGCATTTTTTGTATCGCAAAAGCGCAATCAGACTCTTGAAAAAGAGCGACTGGAACAATCGGAGCTTGCCCTGACAAAAGTTTTACATTATTTGCCCACCGGAATTATTCTTATGGATAAAAATCATCGGGTAAGACAAATTAATAAAGCTGCTATAAAACTATTTCAGTTAGAGGATGAAGATGTTGTACTGGGCAGAGTTTTGAGCGAAAGTTTATTGTTTTCACGTTTCAGAATCAAGGATAAATACCAGGTGTCGGCACAAGGTATGCGATATATTGTTATTGATGCCACCAACAATGAGCGGGTGTTTTTTAATGATAAAATTCCATTTTTCCTTCAAAGCGAGAAACTGTTTATCGAAACATATCACGAGCTAACGCCCTATACAAAGCCAGACGAGAAAAAGTTGGGCGGATTTCAATCAGGTTTTATCTCAAGTATAAGCCACGAGTTGCGAACGCCGCTTAATGGTATTATGGGAATGGTGGACATGTTAATTAACTCACCGTCATTACCCGAACACGAACGGGAAATGACGGTTATAGCCAAGCGATCGGCCGAAACCCTGATGGGGCTTATTAACGATATTTTGGATTATTCGCGATTAGAAGCCGGTAAGTTTGAAATAGAGTCGAGACCATTTAACTTAAAGGATGAGGTGGAGTCGCTCATTAAAGAGTTTCTGCCTTCGGCCCGGGAAAAGAAAATTATTATAACTACCGCTTTTAACGAACCTTTGCCTGCCGATTTTATTGGTGACCCACTGCGTATCAGACAGGTGCTAAGCAACCTGTTAAATAATGCCATTAAATTTACACCTTTTGGCACCATTCAGATTGCCACCAGCTTATCAAAAACGGTTAACGGTGGGCCGGCCATTCGGTTTTCAATAAAAGATAGTGGCATTGGCATTAAGCCCGAAAAACTTGAAAAGATATTTGAGCCATTTGCCCAGGAAAATCAGGAACTTAACCGTAGTTATGGCGGTACCGGATTGGGCACCACCATTTCAAAGCACCTGGTGTTGTTGATGGGTGGCGAAATTGGCGCTAAAAGCCCCACCGATTTATCCTCCGATCCTCAATATCCCGGCGCTGAAATCTGTTTTACGCTGCCGCTCAAAACCAAGAAAATTCCCAAGAACCTGAATTTTTCAGGCATTTATTCATTTGCCCAGCTTAAGAGTTTGGTTATATCCGATGATCCTCTGCAAGTTCAGGTTATTTCCAGAAATTTTATTGCTTTGGGTGTCGATTTTAAGGTTCTGCCGCCCACCAGAGAAACCATCGATATTTTAAAAGAAAAGAGTCATCATTTATTGGTGATTGATCACCGGTACGACTTAAACGGACTCGAATTTCTCCAGGAGTTACACAACCATCAACTCCATAAAGAGTTTTTAATTATTCTTCAAAGTAGTGACTTTCAGGCATCCAATACTACCATAGCGCATCGTTTGGGTGCTGATGTGTATTTACGAAAACCCATTCCTCTGACTACACTGCGCGACTTTTTGCTCAGCAATTTTACTGATATTATGGCTCGCGAGCGATTAACCACCCTCTCCGTTCCTGAGGAACTGAAAATTTTGGCCATTGAAGACAATACCTTAAACCAGAAAGTAATTAAAAATCTGCTTCGAAAAATAGGATATGACCTAAAGTTGGCTTCTTCCGTAACGGAGGCTATGGAACTATTGAACCATACAGAGTTCGATCTGGTGCTGATCGATTTCTATATGATTCATTTGTCTGATAATTCAATTATGAAAGATATCAAGGAAAAAAATCCAGCCTGCCCCGTTGTGATAATGGCCAGTTCGTTCGATTTGAATGACGACACCCGAAATTTGTTGTTGCATTCAGGAGTCGATGACTTTTTGCTGAAACCATTCGACATGCAATTGGTTGCCGACGTTCTCTTTAGAATGGTAACTGTTTAGTTCTTTTTTTGTTGGCCATGTAAAACAAAAAAGTATGGAAATCTATAATAAAAAGCGATGGTGGAAATTTCTGCTGATTTTGGGGGCTTTGGCTATCAGTGCGTTTTCGGTTTTCTATACCAGTTGGCTTACAGGCGAGCTAAGAAATGAGGAAGATAAGAAAATGGAAATATGGGCCGAAGCCAACCGGCTGCTGGTTACCGATGGCGAACTGGGGCCTGCTTTGCATCTTGTTTTGGAGATTCTCCGCATCAACACCACAATTCCAATTATTATTATCGATGAGGTTGACCATATTGTTTGGCATCGCAATATCAGCATCCCCGAAAAAAATCCTGATGAATATCTCGGGCGCGTCCTTCTGAAAATGAAAAAGGAGTGTAAGCCTATCCCGGTTCATGTTAGCGACGAAGAAACACAATACATTTATTATAACGACTCGGTTTTATCGAGAGAACTTAGGCTGTTTCCGATGGTGCAACTCATGGTTATTTTTGTTTTTATGGCCGTTGCATACCTGGCTTTCAGTGTGGCTCGCCGATGGGAGCAGGATCAGGTATGGGTTGGTATGGCTCGCGAAACAGCTCACCAATTAGGAACGCCGACCTCGTCATTGCTGGGTTGGATGGATGTTCTGAACCTGAAAAAGGTGGACGATTCTTTGGTGGATGAAATGCGCAAGGATATTTTGCGATTGCAAACCATAACCGCCCGATTCTCTAAAATTGGTTCCAAACCCGATTTGGTGCACGATAATGTGGTGGAGGTGATTGAGAAAATGGTTGGCTATCTTCAGCACCGAACATCGCGATTGGTTCAGTTTTCTGTTGACGACGAAACTAACAACAATGCCTCGGTGCTCATGAGCAAGCCACTGTTTGAGTGGGTTATTGAGAACCTTTGTAAAAACGCTATTGATGCTATGGAAGGAGAAGGTTCCATAAAAATTAAAATATTCAGGCAAAAGGATGAAATTGGTATTGACATAAGTGATACCGGAAAGGGAATGTCGCGAAATGTTCAAAAAACAGCATTTAAACCGGGCTTTAGCACTAAGGCGAAAGGATGGGGGTTAGGATTGACACTGGCCAGACGCATCGTGGAGCAGTATCACAACGGCAGGATTTATATTTTAGAATCCATCCCGGGTAAAGGAACCACCTTCCGGCTGCTTATACCGGCTGTATCAGCAATAAAACAGAATATTTAAATTTATTTATTTTCTGCTGAGTTCTCCCTGTTTATAAGGATTTCAACCCGATAAGCTAGTTTGGGCAGGTAAAAATTGAAAAAAACTTTTTTGTTAACTGGTAATTTTTATAACTTTGCAAAGTTTTTACCAGAGGGTACCTTGAAAAGATTAAGAGAATATGCTATTGCCTTTAATGGGTTAAAGGATGGGACACATAAATTTTATTATGCCATCGATAGTCGTTTTTTTGCTCTTTTTGAAACACCGCTCTATGAAAATGGAAATGTAAAGGTTGATATTGAGCTGACAAAGGGCAACCAGATGCTGATTTTTGATTTTCAGATTTCAGGCGAAGTAGAATCTGTTTGCGACAATTGTTTAGAACCAATTAATGTTCCGGTTAATTGCGACGGCAAATTGTATGTGAAGTTTGGTGAGGAATATGATGAACCCGCGGAAGATGTAATTGTTTTACCGCACGAAGAGCATGAATTCAATGTAGCACAGTTCATTTACGATTTAATTGTTACATCGTTGCCCATACGACATCTGCATCCAGCCAGCAAGAATGGAGAAACAACCTGCAACCCAGAAATGGTAGAAAAATTGAAAGAGTACCTGGTTGAAGAAGCCCCTGCCCATACAAGCCAGGAGGAAGAAACAACAGACCCCAGGTGGAGTGAATTGAAGAAATTAATTGATAAAAACAAGTAAAGAGGTTTAAAAATGGCACATCCTAAGCACAAAACATCGAAGACCCGGAGAGACAAAAGAAGAACCCACTACAAAGCATCTGTTCCTGCATTAGGCGTTTGCTCAAATTGTGGTTCAGCCATCAGACTGCACACTGTTTGTGGCGAATGTGGTCATTACAGAGGCAAACTGGCTGTTGAAAAAGAAGTTACAGCATAACCAGATTGTCTGAATGAATAATGTTTGCCCCTAATCGTATTAGGGGCAAATTTGTTTTTAAGGCCTTTTGTATTCAAATAATAGAGAATTTTTCGGGATTTCTTTATGTTTTTTGCGAATTTTAGCCCGTTTTTATAAAGGTTCGTTTACCAAATAATATAAAAGTTTAAAAACTAAAGCTGATGAACAAACTACGTGCTGTTATTACTGCCGTTGGCGGTTATGCTCCCGATTATGTTTTAACCAACCACGAATTAAGCCAGATGGTTGATACTTCGGATGAGTGGATAATGACCCGTGTGGGAATTAAAGAGCGGAGAATCCTTAAGGGAGAAAGAAAAGGACCGTCCGATATGGCCGTACATGCCATCAGCCAGATTTTTGAAAAAACAGGGACTTCCCCCGACGAGATTGACTTACTGATATGTGCTACGGTTACCCCCGACCACATATTCCCGGCTACTGCCAATATTATTTCAGACAAACTGGGTATTCGAAATGCTCACAGTTATGATTTAAATGCCGGTTGCTCAGGATTCCTGTACGCACTCGATACAGCATCAAAGTTTATTGAAGCAGGCGCCAAAAAGAAGGTAATTGTAGTAGGTGCCGATAAAATGAGTTCTATTACCGATTATACCAACCGAAATACCTGTGTTCTTTTTGGTGATGCCTCTGCAGCCGTTTTGCTTGAACCAACCACCGAAAAAGTGGGTATTATCGACAGCATTCTTCAAACGGATGGTGTTGGACGCACATATTTGAAAATGGAAGCCGGAGGCTCGGTTATGCCGCCTTCGCACGAAACCATCGACCAGAAGCTTCACTATATTTATCAGGATGGTAAACATGTTTTTAAATATGCCGTATCGAGGATGGCCGACGTTTCGGTTGAAATGATGAAAAAACATGGTATAGAATCTAAAGACCTTGCATGGCTGGTGCCCCATCAGGCAAATATGCGCATCATTGATGCCACAGCCGAACGTATGAACCTTGATAAAAGCAAGGTGATGATTAACATTCAGAAATATGGTAATACCACAGCAGCTACCATTCCGCTCTGTTTGTGGGAGTGGGAAAAACAACTAAAAAAGGGCGACAATATTATTCTGGCAGCTTTTGGCGCTGGCTTTACGTGGGGCTCTATTCTTATTAAATGGGGATACGATTCTAAGTAATTCTGATTATTGAACGATATTTTACGACCAGGGTTTACATCCAATAAGCTGTAAATCCTGGTTTTTTTGTGCTTATTTGTTTGCTTTCGAAATACTTTGTATTTTTAATATCCTTAACAAATAGGTCTATGATTGGATTTAATAACGGATTATACCAGCCTGTTTCTGAAATTACCATTCCAATTACAAGTATTTCTGTTAACCGAAGTTACGGCGCCTTCGAGTTTTTTGAGGTGATTAACACCAAACCATTTTATGGCTCCCGGCATTTTGCACGGTTCAATCTCTCCCTTGGTGTTTTAAAACTTAAAACAAGCCATCAGTTTGAGCTTCCCTCCATTGTGGATGAAATTGTTGCACGTAATTATTTAAAAAATACCTATATAAAAATTTTCGTTTTGCCCCATCAGGCTATTAAAAATGGTTTTTATGAGGCTTCGATGTACGTTTTTCCGGTGGAGATGCCAAAATTTAGCAATTTACTATATACAGAAGGAGCAGCCCTTATAACCAAAAATTTCCAGCGTTTTTTACCCGAAGTAAAATCGACCAACTATTTGGCCGGGCAATTCTGGATGGACGAAATGGTTGACAAAAAGACTGTTGACATAATCTACCATAATGGCGAAACCATACAGGAAACCTCGCGCGGGAATATTTTTCTGATTAAAGACAATAAGGTTATAACCCCCGATGTGAACATTCTCAAAGGTATTACCCGAAGTATTGTTTTGGATATCTTAATACAAAACGAAATTCCTTTTTCCGAAACAATGATACCGATGCATATGCTGAATGAGGCTGATGAAGTATTTATTACCAGTACAACCAAACATATAATGCCAGTTACCAGCATCGACGGAAAAACCATTGGCAACGGAAATCCCGGTGCTATTACCAAACAATTAATGGAATTCTTTGAAAAAATTAAAGAAGCGTTTGCTTAATCAATAAATCTTATGCGAAAAAGGGGAAAGCATTGGATATTGTTTCTTGTAATAGTTATTGTATTGACCATTATTGGGTTATGGGGCTCGAACAGGTATTTTGCATCAACCAGTTATTTTGTGGGACAACCTATTGATAGTTTAAATGAGGTTAAAGTTTATTACAATGGAAGCGTTGGTCATGTTTCGGGCAGGAATTTAACTCCCGATGGATATAATCTTGGATTAAAATACCAGTGTGTGGAGTTTGTGAAACGGTTTTATTATCAACACCTGAATCATAAAATGCCCAACAGTTATGGTCATGCGAAAGACTTTTTCGATAAAAATGTTAAAGATGGAGCTCTCAATAAAGCTCGCAATTTGATTCAATTTAGAAATCCCGGGAGTTCAAAGCCACAGGTAAATGATTTGTTAGTATTTTCAGAAACCACCGGAAATAAATACGGTCATGTGGCCATTATTTCAAAAGTTTATGATGATAAAATTGAGATAATTCAGCAAAACCCGGGAAGAAAAGGGCCATCAAGAAAAACAATTATGCTTGAAAAGAAGGAAGATAAATGGCATTTGAAAAATAAACGGGTTTTAGGCTGGCTAAGGAAAGCATAAATTGCTGTGACGGCGATTAACAAACAAATTATTTACAGATGAAACGAGCCATGAGAGCCTTTTTCTCACACAGGCGAATGACTAACTGGCGAGCCTGCCTGTTCGGCAGACAGTTTCCATCTGGAAATTAAAAACAAAAATATAAACAGATGAAAACATACTTCATGTTTTTCCCCATCATCATTATTCTTGTTTCTTGCAAATCCAACATGAATAAGGATAATATTATTCGGGACATAGTGGCTACCGAAAAGGCTTTTGAACAAATGGCCAAAGAGAAAAGCGTTGCCGAAGCTTTTAGTTATTTCGCTGCCGACAGTGCAGTTATCTTAAGAGGTTCCCAATTGATAAAAGGGAAAGACAACATTCACAGTTATTACAGTCAGGAAGGCTATCTTAATGTATCAGTAACCTGGACTCCCGATTGTGTAGAGGTTTCCGATTGTGGAACAATGGCTTATACCTATGGTAAATACCTTTGGGTAAAAGCCAATCACCTTGGAGAAAAGGAAGAATCAACAGGTTACTTTCATACGGTCTGGGAAAAGCAGCCTGATAATAGCTGGCGTCATGTTTGGGATTAATTACTTCTTCTCTTCCCGGTTAATATTAAATTCATCGGCAAAAACCAGTTTAGTGGTACCATTCATATCACCTTTTTCATATTCCAAAACCACCACATCGAATGGTACTTTTTTTAGTTCGGAGGTTAACTGGAAATAACCTGTGGCTACAAACCGGTATTGGTCGGGGAATGTGATTTCATTAATCTGCGCCTCCTGTGTTTTTGATTTTTTATCGGGAACTGCATTACTGATAACACCTGAAATGGGCTGTGGTATCTCTTCGCTCATAATTTTAACCTCAAAACTATTGGCAAATTTTTGCAAAGGGTTCCCCACCCGGTCATAATCCCGGTTTATAAATCCTGAAATTTCAATTTTCAACCGGTCGGCCTGGTTGCCTTTACGCTCAATTACCAATTGAACTTTACGTTCGGGAACCAACTGAACAAAATCGGTTTCAACCACGGGCGACAGGCACACATCTGAGTTGCTGATGCGCAATGAGTGTTCCTGATAACGGGCCAGCATCAGTTTAACAAACGGAAAATAACGTTCCTTAGGGTCAATTATCAAATCGGCATACCATAGCTTTCGTTCAGTATCGAACTTAACGGGAAATCCTAATACATCGGCCTTAGCGTTATTTATTCCCGGGTAAACCAAGTTATTGTCGGTTTTACTTTGCCATCTGAAATGGTTCCTGGCAAGTTGAAACTCAGCATCACCGGTAAACGGGAAAATTGGGTCGACACCCCATTGCGAGTAACGTGGCGGGTATTCGGGGGTTGCAGACCTGGCTACAGCAGGTGCCAAAATTACACCCAGCAGCTCTCCGTTGCCCGATGAAAACCATGGGCGCTTTAAGTATACCCTTAAGCCTCCGCCTTTTCGGATATGCGTTAACCGGTCTTTGTCAGCCATTTTTTGCCAGTTAAAAGTTGGGATAATATATTCCACTTCGGGTGGCAATGGCCGTTCGGAACTGAGAATATTAACAGAAACCGGAACGCCAGCCTTGGTAAAATCAAGTCCTTGGGTTGGCACCAGAGAGCCATCGGGTCCGGGTTGCCTGAAATACTCAGAATAACGCGATGTGGCAACGGGTTTATAATCCACAAAACGGTGTTTGGTATCGTCGAAACTATGCATAATGCCCCATGTTTTTAAAACATAGGCATGCGAGAACTTTGGTAGTAAAGTTAAAGTACGGGCATTTGATGTTTGTATTACCTGTTGAGCGGCCAACGGTTGGGTGCGCACTGCACTTTGAGGTTGAGCCTGTGTTTGGGCAGCCGGCTGTGTTTGAGTCTGAACAGTTCGTTGTTGCATAACCGGACGGGCCTGGGTGGGTTGCCTTAACTGCATAACCGGAACTACAGTATTTATAATTTGGAATTGTGGGTTTTTAGGGGCCACATAACCAATGTAATGAATCTGCTCCTTGTATTTAATTTGTATCGGGTCAAGCGCTTTCTGGTTCGAAACCTCGGTTGGAACCGGAGCTAACGGGTCGTCAATCCACTCTTTCCAGGTGGCATTCAGCTCTACTTTTTGAGTGCTTTGCCCGTTTATTTTTATTTTGGTTTTAATCCAGGCCGGCGTATCTAAATAACCCCGTTCTGATATGGTATCGGTGAGTTCCGGTTCAACAACAGGTTGCTGAACGGCATGAACCAACTCCAACTCGCGGGCGGGACTTACCATCCAATGTCGTCCTTTTAATAAATGGTCGCGTACGCCGTTAAAGCCCGACCCATCCGATAGTTGCCGCCAAATGCCTGATAAGTCGCGTAAATCATCTTCTTTCCAGATGCTGGAATATTTTATTTTGGCGCGATGACCTTTGGGCAAAAAGATGGTTAATACCCGTGTTGATTCCGCCCATTCAGATGAAATGGGGCCTTCGGCCAGGCGCAGGGTAACAGGTTTAACGTTCAGCCAGCCATTCGTTCCACCTCCAGAACCGGCGGGGATAAACTGAATTTGGCGAGGTGTAAATACCTGCGAGTGTGTATCATCATAACCATCGGCTAAAAAGAAAGCAATACCGGCTGCGGCCGGGTCGGGTAAATAGGTTAATTCAAATCCGGCAGCTGAGTAAACTTTCCCTTCTTCATCACCGGTTCCCGGAGCTGTTTCGTGATTAATTATCAGATTATATAAAGCCTGAGCAGCGGCTGCATTGCCCTTAAACGCTTCGTCGAATTTACCATGCCGCTCGGCGGTTAGCTGACTGTTTTGGGGTGGCAGAAACAATCGCTGCGATTCCCGGTTGGCAGGAGCAACTCCAGGTTCTGAATAATCGGCAACTGAAATGCCGGCGTTGCTTTTAATAGCCAGTCGCTCAATATCTTCACCTATTTTGAGTTTGTTAGCCGGAAGCATAATTGGTGATGCCACCGGTTCATAACGTCTGTACAAAACATTCTGAACTACAGCTTCAGATGGTTGCTCGGGCGAAGCGTCCAGCGGAACACTGTTTCCTGCAATATCAACATACCGCATCCGAAGGTTATAGCTTCGGCCATAACGTAACCATGGAAGCGTACCCGGAACAAGGCGCGACCTCACGTTCATGCGAACCTTTGATTCGGGGTGATAGCCATATTTAAGTTCTTCTTCTTCCATGCTGCCGGATACTTTATCCTTATCCTCGGGGCTTTGGGCTTCATTTATCGACAATCCCGGACGTTCAACTGCCAAACTCCAGCCTGTCCATCGGGCAATAACCCCGCTCACAAAAACATTCTTTTTATTGGTAAGGTCTTCAGTCATGGCAATTTGGCAAAAGCCTTCATCAGGTTCTATGCCTGAAACCGGATAGCCGTTTTTATTTTCATCGTACACCACTACCTCGTCCTGCTTGTAATGTAGCGAATACCATTTATCGGGAGCGTTTGAATAAGCTACATCCATTCGGTAGCCCATCAGCAAATCATCAGCATAAAATATTTCGGTTCGGGGCATGCTTATTTTCATTAATGCCGGTTGTTTTCGGATGCCAAGCGCCTGAATATTCTGGGGCTTCTGAACAGATTCGGTATTTATGGGGGCAACCAGTTTCAAATCGAGTTGGCGCGCCTGTAAAAACCTTGTATTTAAATAGGTTTCCACCTGGTTTTTTACAATGGCAATACCTGCTGAGCGAATAACCGGCAGGCCTTCAGCAACTTCCTGTTCGTCGGTTTTTTCATCATCTTCATCGTCCACTTCTTCATCATCAGGCGTCATTAGGCTAAATCGGTTTTGCATCACCATGGAGCGGTCCATTACCACTTTTAATTGTTCATCAACCTTGTTAATGGTTTGTATGGCAGCACCATCGGTATCTATTACGGTGACAGAAAACGAAGGAGAATTTAATTTAACAAAGCCATTCCGTAATTCACTACCCGTTTTTTCGCGGGCATAAAAGCCATTTGTGGTTAGGCGGTATGCCGTGGCAGTAACCGATACTTCTGTTTCCTGCTCAAATTCAAGTCCAAACGGGAATGCCGAAACATATCCTTCCGAAGGCCATTCGGCGTTTACAGGCACCATTAAATCAATCACAAGACCTAATTTTCGCTGCATTTGCGGGTAATCGGTCATTTGAGCCATAATGTCGTGGAACTCAAACTCCGGTATTTCGGGTTTGATGTTGAGAGGAGGTCGGTTAATGAGGTCAACTTTGTGGAAATCTCTGAACCGTGCAAACTGAAACTCCGGTTCCTGATTTCGGATGGCCATGGTTTCGTAGTTACCTGTTTGAAGTATCTGACGATATTCAACAGCGGGCGGCGATTGGGCATTGTCCTGAACTGCTTCTTTTGGGTCAAGCCTCAATTGGCGAAAATCGGTGCGTAAAGTAGCTTTCCTGACACCGGGGTCGGATGTTCGGGCAAATGTGTTAACCACCTGCCGGTTGAGCGAAATACGGCCTATTTTTACCAAATTTTCGTTTTGGAGAATCTGGGTTGGTTTAATGAGTGAAACAGGGCTGCTAATGCCAAAATCGCGGTAAAAATTTAAAATAGACTGATTAAGTTCCTTTACCGGGTAGGCGTGAATTTGCAGTGTTGTTTTATCTTCCACAATAAAAGCCGAAACTTTTACTTCTTTATGAATCAGAGTTTCCCAAACATCGGGGTTGATGACTGAAACATTGGCAGTAGCCTCAACCGGCTCAGTATTGTTCCACTGAACTTTGAATCCTTCGGCATTTTTTATTTTTGAGGCCCATTGCATGATACCCGGAAACTGGTTCATGGTGGTAGCCGAGGTATGAGAAAGCCTGATGCCGCAATGCATGGATATTTTCAGGTAATGGGTTCCGTCAATGGTTACTTTTCCGTTGAGGAGTGTGGTATATATCAGCGTCTGTTTCATTTGGATACAGTTATAGTTGTTGGTGGTTAAGTTAAGAGGCAAATGCAGCACAATACTGTTCCCAGTGAGGCATTTTGTAAGTATCGATAAATTTGGGGTCGGCATCGTTACCGGCAAGGGTTCGGCTTACTGTAACCTTAACAGTTTTGCTAAAGAATAGTACTTCCACTTTTACCGATAGCGTTGCACTGCCAACCAAACGGCTACCTGCTGCAATTGTAAGGCCTTCCGCTGTTGTTTTGGTTCCGAGTTCTTCATAACGAAGTTCGAGATAAAACTCCAGCGTTACTTTTATAAGCCCAATGATTGATAAACGACCGGTCATGCGGATATAGGCTGTAAATGCCTGAGTTTTATAGGTGCCGGTTTCGTTGGTTTTGGTTTCAAGCGTGTAATAAAAACCACCCATTACTTCAACCGAGCCACTGGCTACACCCACATTGAGCGACATGCCTGCGCCAAACTCAAAGGCGGCATCCAAACGGGTAAGTCCCTGCATGGTGGTTTCCATCATAAAGAATCCTCCTCCACCAAAACAGGAAACCATCAGTTTAAACGGATTTTCGCGTGTGCAGAAATTAAACCCAAATTTGAGCGGGTCTTTGGTAAACGGCAGGGTTACCTTAACCCCCAACATCATATTGGAGAGGGCAAAAATGCCGACTTCCAGGTTTGGTATCGGGAAGTTATAACCAGCCACAACACCACTATTGGTAATATCGATAAACGGGCCCGACTCGAACTGATTGGATTTGATGACGCTTTGCAAACTATTTACAAACGATAGGGAGCCAATTAATCGTATTGGAATAGTTTGGAACTTAACATCCACATCGGGTTTGGCACTCATGCCGGCCTTAAACTCAATTTTTTTGAAATTAAGCTGTATCGACTGCGCAATGGTTAATGAGAATTCTTTTACCGATGCCTTCACATCAAAAACGGGAGGCTTTTTCAGGTCGATGGTTTTGGTCATTATGCTATCAACCGATACATCAATCTGGTTATTCCCGGATTTGGTGTTTTCGATGGAGAAAATGGTTCCCAAACTATATTTTTTCTGGGTTTTAGGCTTCCAGTGGTATTCAACAATTACCTCGTCGCCTTTAATCTGGAATTTAACATTGGGAATTTCCGGAATGGATTGTAACACCTTATCGGCAATTTGAGTGGCCAGGGTTTTAATGATTCCCTGCACATCAGACAATTGATGCGCAAGCCCCAAACCTCCAATAACAGCTGTAATTTCCACCTCCGAGAGATTCACTTTTTGAAATCCGTCGACCAATGGCAACATTTGGTCAACGGCCTGGCTTAACTGGGGTGTAACGGTAATGCCTGCTTCTGTCAGTTTGTTTTTAAGTCCTTGAGGATTATTTACGTAAGTAATAATATTGGTGAGTTGTACATTTTTTTTCTTTATTTCCTTTCCCACTTGTATGGTGGCAGTTACAGCCTGGGCCATATTGCCCGGAACCTGCACCCCATAAGCCTCCAATGCCTGCGATAGTTTTGCCACATCCTGCAACGCTCCGATAATATCAGTCTGGTCAAGAAGGTTACCAATTATTTGCAGCAACACATCCAGTTTTTTCAGTTCGCTGTCGATACGAGCCAACACCGACATTACTTCCTTCTGAAGACTTTCAATCTGGCTGCGAACCTGCTCAATGGTGCTTTTAATAGTGTTTATGGCACTTGACAAATCCACATCAGGAACCAGAAGGTCTACAAAGTTGATGATTCCAAAGAGTTTTGGCAGCTTATCGGCAAGGCTGAAAATTTCATTCACCTTAACCATCAGCTTATCAAGATTCTCAATGGTATTTCCTGTAAGTCCTGTAAGTTTTGAGAGTCCCGAAACGGCCATATTGGGTGTAATTAACCCGCCACTTTTCTCGCTGTCGCCAAAAACCAGGGAGGCATTTTCGCCATCCACCACTTTTGCAAAAACCATCGACAGGTTATTGTCGTCAATCAGTTGAATCCGAACAGGTTTTCGTTCTCCGGTAAGCTCTTCCATTTGCTTTATATAAATGGAAGTTTCCTTAACTTCGGGATAGTAAGCTACACCGCCGGGCAACCTGTTAATATTTCGGGCCCCAAACATAATGGAGCGGGTTTCAAAAGTAGTGTCTCCCGGCACTAAACTTCGGGCAAATGCAACCGGACGGTTGGCCGGCGATGAGGTGAAATAATTCCAGCCATTATTGGTATAGTGTGCAACTATCGGAGCATGGTTCGGATCTGCACCATCAACAAATACTAATGGTACCTCCATTCTTATTTTCTGCCCTGAAGCATCGTCTAATTCAATTTTAAAGGGGTCGGGGTTTGAGGAGTCCCAAACCTTATTTATTTCGAAGGCTTCAAGTCCGGATAGTTTTTTTAATTCTGTCTGCTTTTCCAAATCTTTTATTTCCACCCGTTGAAACGGGAACGGTACAAAATCGGAAATTTGCTCTTTGCCATAGTATAGCTCGGGCTGGGTAACCACAATGTATTCTTTGTAAATCATTACGGCCGAAGCAACAGAACCAATTATCTTAATCATCCGTTCCGAGATGGTTATTTTTACAGCTTTGTGGCCAAAGGGGAAGAGGTATCCCCGTTCAATAACCTTAATAAACTGGTCGCGACCCATGGTGGCCCTTTGTAACCAGGCAATAAGGCTGGTGTTGGCAATTTCTTTATCAATTTTATATTCATAGTTTAACCATGCGCCTAATCCTGATAGCATCAAATGGTTGGCCTTTACTGGCTGCGGAACTACTTTTCGGTTGTTTTCCCTTAAATCATTATAATTTGAAGTAAGATGCACCAGTTCGTGCAATTGCTTTGGATTCGGAATATTAAAGGGAATCGCCGGATTTTCACTGGAAGGACTTGAAGTTAGGCTGCTGTTGGCAAACTCACTCCATAGCACTCTGATAGTTTTTAAATGGTTGAGGGCATCTTCATCTACCTCACCAGAGGCCAGCTTAATGCCCATACGCGAATGCCACAACTCAAACAACTGTCCCTGTTGCAAAACAATATTGGCAGGTATATTTAGCACCACTGGCGACAAGAGGTTCTTGTAACTGCGTTTTGTTGGAACGGCTACTGTTACGCCGGATACTATTTTTGTTTGTGGAGTAGTTTGAGGTGCAATTTGCGTTTGCCGTGTGGTTTGCGCCGGTTGGGCAGCTACCTGCCTGGCTGGCTGAATAGCGCGTACAGGGGTAATGGTGGTTTCATCGGTTATGGTAAGACCATTCTCTCCCGATTCTTCATATTCACCAAATTCATCTTTTAACTGAATGGTATGATTAAAACCTGCAAACTGATTGGGCGAAACTTCGGCATAGGTGGGCGCTTCAATGGATGTTTCAAAAACAGAAGGCGGCTGCATGACAAATAAATTGACCATGGCACCACGAATGCTCTCAACCGGGCTCAATTCAATTTCAGGAGTGGCCAAAATGCCTGTCAGCTGTGAATCAGTTAATGCCATAACGCCCGGACCCTGCGGTGTAGAAGCCAATGCTACTTTTACTTCGAGAGCCGACATAGGCTGTGTATCGCGGGCTACAGCTACCTGCTGGCTTTTTATGGTTTTTACTTCGCGCTGTTGTAATTGAACAGGCGCTCCTTTTACCTGCAAATCGGCCGGGGTTCTTCGGGGTGAAAACACCATGGAAGCTGCTGATAATGTTTCTTTTATTTGGCTGATGGCCTGACTGGTATTAAACCAACGGGCACGGTAATTCACCTGAAGGTCGAATTTGCGCCAGTCGAGCAACGATTCCAGGGTTAACGGTATGGCAGGGTGTTCGGCCGGAACTTTGAACACGAGGCGACTGTTTCCGGCTCTTTTAAATTTAACCGGCAACGATAATTGAGTCTCTCTGAGAGCTTGCTCACGGGTGTGCTGCGATGGAAAGTGAACAATGAGGAACGATGGGTTCTTTTTGTTATCGATTTTAAGGAGGTTGCCATCGAGGTTAAAATTAACAAATTCGAATTGCAGATTCAGAAAATCCTGCGGCCGAATCACATTAAACAGTATGGGCTTGTCAATTTTCAGGTTTATACGCAAAGGCTCTTTGTTAACGTATATCCAGTTAACACGTTCCTGTGGCTCAACTCTTTCGATGGCACCAGTGGTTTGCACCTGGCCCGGCTTAACGGTTTGTGTTCGTTTTATAACCGGGTCTTGTGGTAGAACATCCACCATCGCCGGAGAATCATAGTTTGCCGGTAGCGATCTCAATCCAGCTATGCCAATGGCCGTTTGCGTCATTAAAGCCTGGCAGCTTAGGTCGGTAATCTCATCATTCTCTCCATAGAGCGTAAAAGTGGACGATTTACTGCCCGTAAGAGCAAAAGCAGTGCCATTGGTACCATACCATTGGGGTTCATCGCCCAAATCAGCTACCAGGGCAAAAGGCTCATTGCCATTGTTATACTCTTTTATAAAACGGGTTCGGTAAAGTTTCAGTTGATTGTTGGCTGTCTGTTGCGGATTATAATGAATGTGACTGTTGCTGCCATCTTCGTTACAGGCCCAGAGCAGGCTAATGTCTTCTTCACGGGCATTTCCCAAAACCAATCCGGTATGAAGAAATGGGAATGCGGTTTGACTCAAAACCGGAACGTTGCCATACCTCAAATTCGATAGATAGCAAGAATTTCCGGCAGGTTGGTTTAACGATATCCAGCTAACGTTCTCAAACCTGTTTGGATTTAACCAATAGGCTGATGAAGGAGGGTTGATGGATATTTGAAAATTGCCGAAAAGCTGTTTTTCGAGAGCGCTATTCAGAACAATGAGGTTCTCTGATGTGACATTAAGAAGCCAATTGTTATTTAAGGTTGCCGGGGCTGCCGGAATGTGTAGCGTGTCGTTTACTCCTGTGGCAATGGTTTTTGAATTCCGCAAATGGCCTTCAAGTAGTGATTTTCCTTCAAGCCAGGCAACAAATGGTATTTTATGGTTAATTCCAACCCCGGGCATGCGCATGTCCATAGTCCAGACTCCAAAACTCCTTTCAATAACCGCCTTAAAGTCAACGCTTATTTTACTGTTTGGAAATTCAGCATGTACCAGTTCAAGGAAAAACTTCTGGTCTGCTTCCTTGAATTTCAAACTGGCGTTTTTCCCGAACCTGTCGGGATTTATTTCCCAGGCAATTTGTTTGTTGAGGATAAACCGGATGGTTCGCCCTTTTTTCTGAATTTCAAACGGAGTGGATAGGGTTCGTCCCAATGTTTTTACCAAGGGAGATAAGCCAAATAAAATGAATGACATTTGTTTAATTGCCACTCGTCTGGATGTTGAGGCCGGTCCTGAAGGGGATTTAAATTCGCGATTTAAAAACCGTTTTACATCCAGATGCCTGAATTTTTTTTGGATCTGCATAGAAGGGGTTTGAAGATAAAATGAAATCAGCAGTAAAATGCTGATAACCGGGTTCGTTGTATAGTTCAAGTTAACCACAACATAACCCAATGTCAACCCCTTTCATCAAAAAGCAGATTTTGCTAAAACCTGGGATTAACGACGTTGGTAAATTTTGAACCAAAAGTATACGATAAACCAACAGACCCTTGAGCCTGGTAGCTGGTAGCCTGACGCCGTTGTTGCAATAAAATATCTTCCAGCGATAGATCTCCTTTTGGAAGTGCAACCAAATCGTTTATTAAGTTGAGTGTTCCCCAGAAATTCAATGCCAATCCGCTAAACAAGCGAAGATTCATTACGGAATAAATTTCGGCACGATTAGAGCGCAGGTCATGAAAAAAGTGTGAACCATGAATGCCACCTCTAACGTTACCCCAAGGTTGTTGAAATGTAATGGAAGCCACCAGTCCGTGACTCCACAATACCTCCTCCTCTTTTCCGAAAATTGTTTCTTCAAGGTAATTATGATAACCAACTCCAAATTTGTAGGCTACCGTTATTGATTTTCGTGTAGCTTCACTATAGGGAAAAATACTGTATTCAATTCCGGGCAACATTTCCACATTGAAATTCATATTATGGAAAGTGCTTGATAATGAATTTACAAACAATCCTGTCGACCAATGTTGGTCTAAACTTTTTATCACTGTACCTTCGAATCCGTTGCGGTGAGATTCACGCACCACTACCTCGCTATCGGTTTTAAATGATAACCGGCCATAATTAAAATATGGTCTTAACCTGATTTTCCAGTCATCGGTAGTTTTATTGGCAAAGAAACCATACCGTGCGGTGAGGTTGCTTTTTTCTGATTCGAACAAGAAGTTGCTGCCTGCATAAACCTCAAAAATCCAGCTTTCCCAAGGGTCTGCAAGTTCTTTTTTTTCTATGAGTTGATTATCTTTTAACGATACAACTATCTGGTTGGCAATAGGCGTGGCTGCAACATAGGATATAAGTCCGAATTTAATCATCTCAGCCAACCCCTTCCGGGTGTCGTCATGCGAATTAGTTGATGGGGCCCAGTACCGTAACATGTTATTTTTACCAACAAATTCTTTACTGCCGATAAAATTAATCTCATAATTTGCGCCAGAACTGCCGTTGTGGTGAATTGTAATCATCACATGCACATGCGCCAGCTCTTTATCGCGAACATAATTTACAAAAGGAATAGCCTGTTGTATGTAAAAGAAGTCGCACTGGTTGCAATCCAGAAATACAGAAATTAAATCTTCAGCCCGGATTTTATTTATTGGAGTGTCGTTTTTTTCATTGGCTAATAGACCATTGAGAGAAACCAAAAGCGCTAGTGCAGCCAACGACCTTTTGGTCAGGCTCATGAACAATTGTATCATTATAAATTTGTTGGTTTTAGGTAAAACAGGGATATTTCCCGCCAATTATACCGTGTTATGCTTTATAAAGATATTGGTTTTTGTCGCTTTAACTTTTTGTTAACTTTATTTCCCGTTTCGTTAAACGAGCCTCCATCAAAGATTTAGTATCTGTTTAAAATTACTTTTTAGACAATAGACAAAAGAATTTAAGACACGTGTTCCGGTTCATCGGAAATAGACATAAATCGTAAAACATTTAAAATAAGCCAAATAAATTAGCAATCTTGTTTGTTCTTCTTTCTATTTAGTCTAATCCCGATAAACCGGGACACGTCTATCTGTCTGGAGTCTAGACTTCTAATAGTCTTTAATAAAAAGAGAAAACTAAATTTAAACAGTTACTAATACTTAGCTCAAATTTATTAAATAAGACAAAAGACTCCTAAATAAACTTTTTTAACGGCCATCTGTTTAATTACCAATTATCAATTTTTAAAAACGAGAGCGTTAATAAAAAATGCTGTTTGAAGTTGACAAGCAACTTTCATTCGCAGTAAATTTAAAACAGAAAGCTATGAAGAATATTAAAATTTTAATGGTAGTATCAACCTTCTTATTTGCAGGAATTATGGCCGATGCTCAAAACTTAAAACTGGATGCTAAAAAAAGCACCATTGTATGGACTGGTAAAAAGGTTACGGGAAAACATTACGGGAAAATTAACTTTATAAGCGGTTCACTGACTTCTTCAGGGAGAGCTTATACGGGCGGTGAGTTTGTAGTTGATATGAACAGCATTACCTGTGACGACCTCACTGATGCTGGAACAAGCGCTAAATTGGTTGGACACCTGAAATCCGACGATTTTTTTGGTGTGGAGAGTTTTCCTACTGCAAAGCTGGTTATTAAAAGTGGCAGTTCAAAAGGAAATAGTAAATACGATTTTACAGGCGATTTAACCATTAAAGGAATAACACAACCTGTTCAGTTCGAAGCTGCTTTAAATACAGTAAGTGATGGATTAGAGTTTGCTGGAACTCTGGTTGTCGACCGTTCAAAGTTTAACGTTCGTTATGGGTCGGGCTCGTTCTTTCAGAATTTGGGGAACAATATGATTTATGATGAGTTTGAGCTGGAGTTTAAAGCCTTTTTTGCAAAATGAGGAATTGGGAAAAGTGAAATGACAGTTTATGTTTATTAAGGTGATTATTAAAAGAGGCTGTCTCATAAGTTTTTTTAAGGCTCTGAAAATTGAGTATTTGAAAAACTACTCGGGTAGGAGTACGAATAAAAAGAGGGTGTCTCTGACTTTTGAGACACCCTCTTTTGTGTGTTAATTGGCAAAAGTGATGTCTTCTACCCCGGTGTTTATTTCTATGCTTGATATGATAATGTCAAAACTTTGTGGGCCAACGCTTTGTTTCATATTTGTTGGCATTTGTACGCCGTTAAATGTTTGATAGTTAGCCATTGATGTGGTTATGGTTCCCTGTGGCGACTGAGTAACCTCCCTGTATTTTAAGCCATCCTTTACGCCAAAAAACGAGGTGGTGGTTTTTCCAGAAGGTCGCACAACCTGAACTTTGTAAACCTCTTTACCATCCAATTCTTCAATGCCTAGAAGTTCCAGTTTGGTGCCGTTGGTTTCAAATTCCAGTTCGGGAAAAATCTGGGCACTTTCTTTCATTTCCTCAAGCATGGCACCTTCCAGTTCCTGTTCGCCCATTGGAGATGTCACTTTTCCATTTTGACCATCGAATACCTGACGCGAAATAACATTTCCACCCATCAGCATTTCGAGCAGAATTTTATTAGGCGCTTTTTGAATGGTATTAATCTCAATTTTCATCCCCTGAATTTCCATGGTGCCTTTTGTTTTCATGTCTTTTATGGCCAATAAGGCACTTTTACCGCCAATGGATTCAATATATTTCTTAATCACCAGCTCAGCAGTAATATTTGATGGGGCATCAGCTTTTACCACTTCTCTTCCGTAAAAATCGTATTGAGTTACCTCTCCCTTTGGCGAGAAGGCTTTCATCGGTTCTGTAATTTGTGATACATCACCAACTGCAAGAATAATGGCGTTATCAGGTTTTAAATATTTGTTGGCCATCTCCTTAACATCTTTCGCTGTTACGGCAGCCAGTTTTTCCAGATAAGTGCTGTAGTAATCGGCTGGCAACTTATAACGCTCAATGTTTAGCGCAAAGCGGGCTATGGTTTGAGGGTCTTCCAGCGAACGCGAGAAGCTTCCGTTCATCATGTTTTTTACCAGTTCAAGGTCTTCCTCGGCAACCAGGTCGCTACGCATACGTCTCATTTCATATAGAATTTCGTTTAATGCGCTATCGGTAACAGAAGTTCTCACCTGCGATGAAGCGGTGAAAGAACCAATCCGTTTATCGGTGTTTAAGCTTGAATAAGCACCATAGGTAAAGGCTTTATCTTCGCGCAGATTTTGGAACAACCGGGCGTTGAACGAGCCACCTCCCAAAATCTGGTTCATCACAGAAGCCTTTATGGCATCGGGATGGCCGGGAGTAAGGTTAACAATATGGGTAACCTGAATGGTGGATTGGTTAGCCCCATCTTTATTGGCAATGGCCACCTTTGGCTGGTCGTAAGATTTGGGCAGTTCGAAGAAATTCTTTGGAACTGGAGCTTTTTTCCACTTTCCGAAATATTTCTTAGCCTGGGCCTGCGCCTCTTTTAGCGTGATATCGCCCACAATAACCAAATAAGCAACATTGGGTCGGAAATAAAATTGATGATAGTTTTTAAGCTTGTCAACGGTAATGTTTTCAAGTGTTTTTTCTGTAATCAGCTCACCGTAAGGGTCGTTGGCTCCAAATCGTAGTGTTTGGGCCACATTACCGGCAATGGTTCCCGGGTCGTCTTTGTCGGCCTGTATGGCAGTATTCATCTGCTTCAGGCTCTTGTCAAGCTCTTCCTGTGGAAAAGCCGGGTTCATAAGCACATCCGACATAATCTCCAGCAGCGTATTGCTGTGTTTTTTCAACGAGCGAGCATACATTCCCTGTGAAGAGGTATTAAAAGTTGCGCCAATAAAATCAACAGCATCATCAATTTGAGCCTTGGAGCGGGTTTTGGTTCCTGAACGCATCAACGAACCGGCCAAAGAGGTATATCCGGCAGCTTCGCCTTCAAAAACAGGGTCTAAATCGAGGGTTAGACTGTAGGCTACCATTGGAAGTTTGTGGTTTTCCACTACAAAAACCTGTAAACCATTGGGCAATTTAAATTTTTTATACTCACCAATGTTGATTTTAGGAGCCGGGGCGGCAGCTGGCGGAGTGCTTCTGTCAACCTGGGCAAACAGACCTGTTAAAAACAGACCGAGCAGTATAATTGAGAATATTCGTTTCATGTGTCTATAATTTGATTTTAAATGGTCACATGGAACTCGCCATAATAATAATGCTCACTTCGACTGGGCTCAGCGCATCGCCTTTGTGAGAGATAGTTCTCATGGCTCGTTTCATCTGTAAATATTTTTTAATTAGGTTAAAGCTTTGATATAAAGCGATATTTTATCTTGCTTTAGGCATATAATATAAAACAACTCTGTTTTCGGGTTTGAAATACTCGCGGGCAACCCTCTGAATATCTTCCCTTGTAACGGCCATATATTGTTCCAGTTCTCTGTTGATAAGCGAAGCATCGCCAAAATAGGTATAATAAGTAGCCAAATTTGAAGCGCGTTCGGCAATGCGTTGATTGCCACCAACAATGTTGTTTTCAAATTTATTTTTTAACTTCTGGAACTCCTGTTCGGGAATCAGCTCGTTTTTAATTTTTTCAATTTCCGCGTCAATGGCTTTTTCAAGTTTTAGCGGGTCTATGCCCATGTTTGGGAAGGCATAGGTCAGGTTTACGCTGGGCTCGTTAAATGGGATAGGGAATGAGCCAACCTGGATGGCTAATTGTTGATTGTCGACCAGTTCGCGATACAAGCGAGAACTCTGACCACTCGAGAGTAAGTTGCCAAGCATTCCCAGAGCAAAATAATCGGGCGTATTCATGGCAGGTGTTCTATAAGCCTGAAGCACCAAAGGCAACTGAATATTATCAAAAATGGTGTCGCGGATTTCGCCTTTCAATGGAGGCTCAACAATATTTGGTCGGTAAATTTCTTTTTTCCCCTTTGGAATATCATTGAAATATTTTTCAATCAGTTTTTTGGCATTTCTTTCATCAATATCGCCGGCAATTACCAAAACAGCATTATTGGGAACATAAAAAGTATTGTAGAACTCGTGGAATTCTTCATCTTTTGCAGCCATAATATGTTCCGGGTCGCCAATGGTGGTCCAACGGTATGGGTGTTGGGTAAACGACCGTTTCATGGTTTCTATCAGAATAGTTCCATACGGGCGGTTATCGTAGCTTTGTTTCTTCTCTTCAATAACTACTCTTTTTTGTGTTTGAATGCCAATTGAATCAACGGTGGCGTGCAACATTCGCTCCGATTCGAGCCATAATCCAAGTTCCAATTGGTTCGAGGGCAAAATCTGATAATAATAGGTACGGTCGGCCGATGTATTGGCATTTAGCGTTCCACCAGCGCGCTCAACAAACTTGGCATATTCGCCGCGTGGAATGTTTTTTGTGCCTTCAAACATCAGGTGCTCAAAAAAGTGAGCAAATCCGGTTCGGTTGGGCTGCTCGTGTTTTGATCCAACATTATACATAACAGCAACAGTAACAATTGGGGTGGTTACATCGCGATGCAAAATAACATGCAGCCCATTGTCGAGCTTGTACTCAGTAAAATCAATTTTTACTGATTGGGCAAAACCTTGTCCGATGGCAGCCAATAGAAATACCACCAGGAACATGATTTTTCTAGTTTGTTTCATAAAAAGTAAGTTTAGTTTGTTTGATAATATGGTATCTGAAGTGTTTGTTCCAGTCAAATTTAAAACAATTTGAACTATTTTCAATATTCAGACCAATTATTACAAATGTTTAATTATTAATGTAAAAGCTAAGAATGAAAATTAACCCTGTTTTAAAAACAGTTCAAATTCGTACACATGGTTGTTCGCATACGTACGTTTTGTTAAACATCTATAAGTGCTTCCTTTTACTGCTGACTTAAATACTATTGATTTCAGGGCAAACGCATTAAAATTACACTAAAGAAAAGTGCTTTAATTCACTTAAAACCAGACATTTATTCTTGTTTTTCTGCGTTGAAATACAGTATGTTTATCTAATAATCAGATAGATATATTTTGGATGGAGAATAAATTGCTCAACTTTGCAAGGTCATTACCGGAGCACCGAATGGAAAGGAGAAAGCTGCACTTGGCCGAAGATATTGTTTATATCACCCTTGCCGCCGTTAT
>CALEUX010000116.1 GCA_937920475.1 uncultured Marinilabiliaceae bacterium | reverse complement strand
GGGTGTATATGTACCGGCTAACTTAATGTTGCACAATAACCGTGTTTGGTTTGGTGCTAAACATACAGTTAATTATACACCCCGGTTTGCACAATAGCAAACAGCCCGGAAAACAAGGAGTTTGGAGCGAAAGCGGTTTTTGCCAAAATAAAAAATGCCTGCCAAATATTTAGCAAGCATTTAGAAGCGGTTCAAGTAGTTGTTTATCGTCTAATTTAAAGAACTACTCATTTATTTTTTAAGTAATTAATAACATGTTCGGCAGCCGAACGGCCTTTGTCAATGGCTGTTACAACAAGGCTGGCACCATTGGCTGCATCACCTGCTGCAAATACCCCGGGTTTGCTGGTCATTGAATTACCATCAATGCGAACATTGCCGCGCTGGTCTAATTCAAGTCCAAGTTCCTTAACCAGTCCTTCGTGAATGGGATGAACAAAACCCATCGATAAAAAAGCAAACTCTGTTTCTAAAATGCGCACTGTTTCGGGTTTCTCTTCCATTACCCATTTCCCATCCACATTTTTCCAATTCACATCCACAACCTCAACACCGGTTAAAACACCATCCTTTCCAACAAATCTTCGGGTTGAAATGCTCCACATTCTATTACAACCCTCCTCGTGCGACGATGATGTTTTTAATGTGTTAGGCCAATAGGGCCAAGGGTTGCCAGGATTTCTTTTAACAGGAGGTTTGGGAAGTATCTCAATTTGTGAAACCGTCTTCGCTTTTTGCCGGTTTGAAGTACCAACACAATCGCTACCAGTATCGCCACCACCTATCACAAGCACGTTTTTACCTCCCGTATCAATACGCTCGCCATTAAACGAAACGCCGCGATTCACTTTGTTTTGCTGGGTAAGATACTCCATAGCAAAATAAACACCTTTTAAATCGCGTCCTTCAACAGGCAAATCGCGTGGTTTCATGGCTCCAATAGCAATAACAATGGCATCAAACTCGCTTAACAATTCGCTGCCTTTTAACGTTTCGCCAACTGTTACATTGGTCTTAAATACAATACCCTCATCTTCAAAGAGCTTAGCTCTTCTGTCAATCACTTTCTTATTGAGTTTAAAATCGGGTATACCATAACGCAACAAACCACCAACGGCATCATCCTTCTCAAAAACAGTAACCCAATGACCGGCCTGATTCAATAAATCGGCAGCCGACAAACCTGCCGGGCCTGACCCTATCACAGCCACTTTTTTGCCGGTTCGGTTAACGGGAATTCTCGGCTTAATCAAACCCAATTCAAAGGCCCTTTCAACGGTAGCTGCTTCATTCTCCCGAATGGTTACCGCCTCCTCGTGAATGGCTAGTACGCACGATTTTTCGCATGGAGCAGGGCAAACTCTGCCTGTAAACTCCGGAAAACTATTGGTTGAATGCAGAATGGCACTTGCCAGTTCGTAATCGCCTTTGTACAAAGCATCCTGCCATTCGGGAATTTTACTGCCAACCGGACAAGCCCAATGACAAAACGGGATGCCGCAATCCATACACCGCGAGGCCTGTAACTGACGGTCCTGCTCATTCAACACCTGCTCCACTTCGCCGTAGTCGTCAACACGCTCGTTTACAGCACGATTACCACCTTCTTTGCGAATTACCTCTATAAAACCTTTTGGATTTCCCATGATTCTATTTTTTTAGGATTAAGGAGGTACAGCACTCAGCATTTGCTGGCTTCAACCTCTTTAATCTGAACATCTAACATCTTAAAATCTATTCTCTTATATAAGGTGCATCTTCTGTTTCGCGAATTTTCTTTTCCAGTTCGCGAACTTTTTGTTCTTCAAGAACCTTCTTGTATTCGAAAGGAATCACCTTAACAAACTTATGTAGGTAATAATCCCAGTTAACCAGAATATTACGAGCCTTGGCGCTGTTGGTATGAACCAGATGCTTGTTCAGAAGCAGCTGAAGTTCCTGAATATCGGCATAATCCTGAACCGGACATAAATCAACCAAACCTTTGTTGCAGAAATAATCGAATTTGCCTGTTTCATCAAGTACGTATGCAATACCGCCACTCATACCGGCAGCAAAGTTTCGTCCGGTTGTGCCAATAACCACCACGCGGCCACCAGTCATATATTCACAACAATGGTCGCCCACACCTTCTACCACAGCATTGGCACCCGAATTACGCACAGCAAAACGTTCACCTGCAACCCCATGAACATATAAATGCCCGCTGGTAGCGCCATACAACACTGTATTTCCTATAATGATGTTTTCTTCTGGTTTAAATGAAGAACCTGTTGGTGGCACAACAATAATTTTACCGCCCGACAATCCTTTGCCCAAATAATCGTTGGCATCGCCTTCGAGTCTGAAACTTACCCCCTTAACCAGGAATGCTCCAAAGCTTTGACCGGCAGAACCATTAAAAGTGCAATTGATGGTATCTTTAGGTAAACCTTCCTCACCATAAACTTTCGAAACTTCTCCCGATAGCATGGCTCCAACGGTACGGTCGGTATTGCCTATTGGATGGGCCATCCAAACTTTGGTTTTGCTCTGTATGGCTGGTTGAGCCTGTCTAATAAGCTCATGGTCGAGTACTTTATCAACTTTATGCTGTTGCAAAGTGGTATGGCGGGTTGGATACTTCCTGCCTTCTTTAGGGAAATAGGTTATGGCATGTAAGTCGAGGCCTTTGGTTTTCCAATTGCCAACTTCGGGATTGATTTCAAGCAAATCGGAACGGCCAATAATCTCATCCATCGAGCGAACACCCATAGCTGCTAAATGTTCGCGTACTTCGGTGGCTATGAAAGTGAAAAAGTTAACCAGATACTTATACTTACCAATGAAACGCTTCCGCAGAGCTTCATCCTGAGTGGCAATACCGGCAGGGCAGGTATTCAGATGACACTTACGCATCATAACACAACCCAACACCACAAGGCTCGAAGTGGCAAATCCAAACTCTTCGGCACCCAACAAAGCCATTTTTATAACATCGAGGCCTGTTTTTAACTGACCATCGGTTTGAATTTTAACGCGTCCACGTAAGTTGTTCAATACCAAAGTTTGCTGAACTTCAGCCAATCCAAGCTCTACTGGTAACCCGGCATGTTTAATGGAACTAATTGGGCTGGCTCCGGTTCCCCCTTCGGTACCACTTATCACAATAAGGTCGGCATGTGCTTTGGCTACTCCGGCAGCTACTGTTCCAACACCATTTTCCGATACCAGTTTAACACTTATACGTGCCGATGGATTGGTACATTTAAGGTCGAAAATCAACTGCGCCAAATCTTCAATAGAATAAATATCGTGGTGCGGCGGAGGCGATATTAAAGTAATACCCGGGGTTGAATTGCGCAAATGAGCAATTACTTTATCAACCTTATAACCGGGAAGCTGACCTCCCTCACCGGGCTTCGCACCTTGGGCAATTTTAATTTGCAATTCGTCGGCGTTAACCAAATAGTTATTGGTTACACCAAACCGGCCACTGGCTACTTGCTTAATGGCACTTCGGGCTGCCGATTTAAAACGGCTTGCATCTTCGCCCCCTTCGCCCGTGTTGCTGCGTCCGCCAATGCTGTTCATGGCTAAGGCCAAAGCCTCGTGAGCCTCTTTTGAAATTGACCCGTACGACATGGCTCCGGTTACAAACCGTTTCATGATAGATTCTACCGGCTCAACTTCGCTGATATCGATGGGTGCATTTTGCTTAACTTTTAAAAATCCACGCAAAAACAACGGGCTTTTGTTATCGCTATCAACCCTATGGGCATATTCCTTGTATTTTAAGTAATCGCCTTCTGATGTAGCCCATTGGAGCAAGCCAATCGTTTCGGGATTCCAGCCATGCTTTTCACCGTATTTTCTGAAAGCATACGCGCCAAAACTATCGAACGGACCACTTGGCAACGACTCATCAAAAGCCATTTCGTGAAACATTTGAGCTTCGCGGGCAATCTCTTCAAAACCAACACCTCCAATACGCGATGCAGTGCCTGTAAAATAAAGGTCGATAACTTCTTTGGAAATACCAATGGCTTCAAAAATCTGCGCGCCATGATAGCTGCGAAGCGTAGAAATCCCCATCTTCGAAAGCACTTTCAATAATCCCTTATTAACCGATTTAATATAGTTTTCGCGGGCCTCGCGGTAATCCATTTTAATGGCTCCCTTCTGAACCAAATCGTCTATCACCGCAAAACAAACGTAAGGATTAATAACACTGGCACCATAACCCAATAGCAATGCAAAATGCATAACCTCGCGGGCTTCGCCGGTTTCGACTATTAACCCAATTTGCATTCTTTTTTTGGCTTTTACCAGATGGTGATGAATGGCCGATGTGGCCAGCAATGAAGGAATGGCAGTTTGGTCGGCATTAATTTCCCTGTCGCTGATAATAATGTAGTTATTGCCATCGTCAACTGCCTTTTCGGCTGCTTTGCACATATCGCGCAATGCCACCTGCAACCCAAGTCCTCCTTTATTAACCGGATAAACCATTGGAATGGTAACATGGGTAAACTCTTCGCGCCTGTAATCCTTAATCTTACCCAAATCGGTATTGTTCAAAATGGGCGATGCAAATTTAATGGAACGGCACTGTGCCGGCGATTCAATCAGCAGGTTTTTCGATACAGACCCAATATAACTGGTAAGGGCCATTACCAATCCTTCGCGTATGGGGTCGATGGGTGGGTTAGTAACCTGGGCAAACAACTGCCGGAAATATGAAAACAATCGCTGAGGCTTATCCGACAAAACAGAAATAGGCGTATCGTTACCCATTGAGCCAACCGGTTCGTTGGCAGTGGTGGCCATTGGAACAATAATTTGTTCCAGGTCTTCTTTGTTATATCCAAAAGCTTTCAGATACATGTCGTATTTTTCGTCGAGCGACGATGACACCCTTTGCTTTACTTCAATGTCGTTCAGCGAGATACGATTTTCCTTTAACCAGTTTTCATACGGATGAAGTCTCGAAAGCTGAGCTTTAATTTCTTCGTCGGGAATAATGATTCCCAACTGGGTATCAACTAAAAGAAGTTTTCCGGGTCGCAAGCGTCCTTTCACCAGAATCTCTTCCGGAGCAAAAGTCTGCACACCAACTTCCGACCCCATCACAATCATATCATTTTTGGTTATAACGTACCTCGATGGGCGAAGTCCGTTTCTGTCGAGTGTGCCGCCAATGTACCTTCCATCTGAAAAAACAATGGATGCAGGCCCATCCCAGGGCTCCATTATGGTACTGTGATATTCGTAGTATGCTTTAAGGCTTTGAGGAATAGGGTTTTTATCGTTCCACGATTCAGGAATCAGCATGGTTAAGGCATGAGGCAAGGTGCGCCCTGTCATAAACAAAAACTCCAGAACGTTATCGAGCGAAGCCGAGTCGCTTTTATTGGGCTCAATTACCGGAAAAAGTTTCTTTAAATCATCGCCAAACAAATCAGACTGCAACAGTCCTTCCCTGGCTTCCATCCACAAACGATTGCCCTTGATGGTGTTAATTTCGCCATTATGAGCCATTAACCTGAATGGCTGAGCCAAATCCCAGGTTGGAAATGTGTTGGTGCTAAAGCGCGAATGAACCAGCGCAATTGCACTGCTGATGCGTGGGTTTTGCAGGTCGAGAAAATAGGCTCCCAGTTGTTCGGGCGTTAACATCCCTTTATATATAAATACCTTGCTCGAAAGACTTACAATATAAAAATGCTCCTTTTGCTTTAACGATGAATGGCGAATGGTGTTTTCGGTAACTTTTCGGGCAATAAAAAACTTTCGCTCCAGCACATCCTGCTCGTAATTACCCTGCACAAAAATCTGACGTATAACAGGTTCTGCCCCTTTTGCAATATCACCCAATACTTTATTGTTAACCGGTACATCCCTGTAACTAATCAATTCCAGTCCTTCTTCAATCAACTGACTGTTTAATACTTCCAAACATGCCAGACTATCCTTTTCGTTTCGGGGTAAAAAAACGAGACCGGTACCATATTTCCCCGGGGCCGGAAGATTAAAACCGAATGACGTACACAAATCGTGAGGAATCTGCATCAGAATACCGGCGCCATCGCCCGATTTATTATCGGCACTTTCGGCACCCCGGTGCGTCATATTTACAAGAACTTCAAGTCCGCGGCGAACTATCTCGTTTGACTTCCCGCCTTTAATATTAGCCACAAAACCAATCCCGCAATTATCATGCTCATTGGCCGGGTCGTACATTCCCTGAGGTTTTGGAAGACGTTGCTGCATATGCTTTACCTGTTAAAATAATATAGAAATTACATTTTATAGTAGCGAATCATACTTTTGAATTAATTAAAAACCAAAGATTGATTTTTACTATAAAAACGAAAGCAAAAATACGAATTAAATTACAGTTTACAATTTAATTGTTATAAAAAGTGTGAAAAAGGTAATATTTTTCGATTAGCGCCTTTAAATCGCAATTGGTCGGCTTAATTCGTCAATTCATCGAAAAAGAGTTTTACAGTAAGAGCAGCGTCAGTAATTTTGAGCAACAATTAAGTATCCGTTTATATTTAGTTACCTGAATTAATCATAGACTCTTAGAAGTTAAGATAATAGACAGAAAGAAAAGACTTAATAGACATTATAGACAAAAGGCATATTCAAAATATTTGTCTGATTTAGTAATTAAAACTATTTGTTTGTCTTAAGTCTGGAAGTCTTTTGTCTTTAGTCTAAAAAATAAATTTAAATGGCTACATAATATTTAACCAATAAAAACAATTAACCGGAGCAACCCCGGCAAAGAAAATTTGTCATTAAAAGGTCTCCTTATTCATTACTTAAAAATTAATAAATATGAAGAAATGTGCAGCATCGGGCAGAATAGGATTTGGAATAGTTCTACTGCTGGCAGGTTTGGTAATTCTTGCAGGAAATATGGATTTAATTCCGCATCATATTTACCGCGTTATTATGAGCTGGCCCATGATTTTGGTGGCTATTGCTATGGTTAATTTTTTGCGTCGCGAATGGGGCACCGGATTGGTTTTTCTGGCCATTGGCACCTATTTTCTTTTGCCCAGGCTTGCCCCCGATTTTCCGGTTCAGCAAGTTTGGAAGTTCTGGCCGGTTTTGCTCATTCTGGCGGGGATTGCATTTATTACCAATCGCAGTAAAACCAACATTACCATGGAATTGAATTCCAATACGGATGAAACCATCGACGAAGTATCTATTTTTGGAGGGCACATGTCTCGTGTTGATTCCAAAAACTTCAAAGGTGGTAAAATAACATCCATTTTTGGAGGCAATGAAGTGAACCTCACCAATGCCCGTTTGTCGGATCAGGGTGCTGTAATCGACCTGACCGCCATTTTTGGAGGTTCAAAAATAATTGTACCCCGCGACTGGACTATAAAAAATGAAGTTGCCAGCATATTGGGCGGCTTCACCGATAAGCGGGTAGGTAGTCCGGAGTCTGTAAGCCCGTCTAAAACTCTTGTAATTAAAGGAGTAACCATTTTAGGCGGGGGGGAGCTTATTAGTTACTAAAATGTTTAATCTAACCCAAAATGCTTCATCCTGTTTTTTCGCATAACCGTTCGTTATATATTTATTTATCTGCCTGGGCAGTTTTAGCAGCTGCCCAAGCCTTGTTTCTTATTTATTATGGCGATATTTCTGTTGCTTCAGCTATTGTTGATGCTTCTGTTTACAACATCACCATGGTATTACTGGGTTTCAGCCTGTGGTATCCTGTAGCTTATGCCAAGAAAAAAGAGTCGGCAACAGCCGTGTTGCTTCACAATTTTGTTACAGGCATGATATTAATTGCTCTGTGGATGGGTTTGTCTTACCTGATTAGCACTACCTTATTGGCTGGCGACCAAATTTATATTGCTTTATCCATGAAGATTGTTCCATTGAGGGTTCTAACCGGTTCGTTTCTGTTTTTGATTCTTTTAGCCATGTACCATCTGTTTCTTTTCTACATCGATTTGGAGGAACAGAAGTATAAAGAAGAATCGTTAAAGAAACAGGTTAAAGAGTCGGAATTGAAGGCACTTAAAGCCCAGTTGAATCCCCATTTTCTTTTTAACAGCCTTAATTCAATTGCCTCACTCACCATCACCGACCCCGATGCGGCCAGGGTGATGTTAAACCAATTGTCTGATTTTCTGCGGTTCTCGCTTCAGAAAAACCATGCAGAACTTATTCCTTTGCGCGATGAACTTCAAAATATTAACCGTTATCTGGAAATTGAAAAGGTTCGTTTTGGCGAACGCCTTATTTGCGATACCGAATGGGATAAAACCAGCCTGGATATGAAATTGCCGGCTATGATTCTTCAGCCCATTTATGAAAATGCCATAAAGCATGGGTTGTACGAGAGCATCGAACCTATAAATATTCGCACTTATTGTTCGGCTCAAAATGGAAATCTTGAAATTTCAATTATTAATAATTACGACCCTGAGGCTACACCCATAAAAGGTGAAGGAGTAGGCATCAGCAATGTAAGTAATACGCTACGTAATATTTACAACCGCGAAAAACTGGTGGCCATTAATCGCGAAAACAATCATTTTGAAGTATCTTTATCCATACCGCAATAATCTGCCAATGGAACAAACAGCCTTAAAAGCCCTGATTGTTGACGACGAGCAACCAGCACGCAATATCATTATTCATTATTTGAGTTCATTCTCCGGCATTCAGGTTGCCGGAGAATGTTCTAATGGTTTTGAAGCCATTAAGCTAATTCGTGAATTAAAGCCCGATATTCTTTTTTTAGATGTTCAGATGCCCAAAATCACCGGTTTAGAACTGCTGGAAGTTATTGATGATGCTCCGGCAGTTATTTTTACAACCGCTTTCGACAATTATGCTCTCAAAGCTTTTGAACTTAATGCCGTTGATTATTTACTAAAACCTTTCTCGCAGGAACGTTTTACTTTGGCCGTAAATAAGGTTATTGACAGGATAAAAGCGGGACAACCTACCCGTAAAGTCAATTCTGAAATTGCCAATGCCGATTTGCAGGAGCAATTGAGCCGTATTGTGGTTAAAAATGGAACAAGTATGACGGTTATTCCTGTAAATGAGATATTATTTATTGAAGCTCAGGAAGATTACGTGATGATTTATACCGATAAAGGCCGGTTTATGAAAAACCAAACCATGAATTTTCTGGAGCAACATCTCCCCGATTCTCTTTTCATCCGAATTCACCGGTCGTATATTGTAAACATCGAAAAAATTCAGCGGCTCGAACCATACGATAAAGATACCTTTACTGCTATTATTCCACCCTCGCATAAACTGCGCATCAGCCGCACCGGCTATAAAAAACTTAAAGACACGCTAAGGTTTTAATATTAAATAGTATTACTCGCTGTTTAAATTCAGGTTCAAGAAGTTTAGACCTACCTGCAGGCTGACAGGTGTGATGTATTTAGCAGTTTTCTGTAACGGGATAAGGAGAAACACGCAATGAATTGTATTACCATGTAACGGAATTATGCATTTAACTTGGTGACTTTCTAAAAATCAGGTCTGGATGCAGGCAAAGACAAGTCTATCTTTCTATAAATCTTTCATCTAATCATCTTGCTGAAAATTATCAAAATTAAACAGCTTCTCCATTTTATTTCAAAAAATAAACTATTCTGCAAATTTGACTCATTATTCAAGTATTACATTACCGAAATTATATTATTTTTAGAGCTGAAAATTGCAGTACAACTGCTTCTGTAAATCAAAAAAAAGCATTAATTTGTTGCATTGAAAACCAAAACTATGTGGAATCTTAAACGCATTGCGGGTTTTTACATTGATGGTTTTAAAAATATGCCGGGTTGGGCCCGTACCCTCTGGATAATCATATTGTTAAAGCTGTTTATTATGTTCGTTGTATTCAGGCTATTCTTTTTTCAGAATGAACTGAAAACTAAATTTTCCAACGACACCGACCGTGCCAATCATGTAATTGAACAAATAACAAAACCCTAATAAACTTTAGAAATGCTTGAAAACATTGATTTTGCTTTGGTAAACTGGTCGAGGGCACAATTTGCTCTTACGGCTATGTTTCACTGGATTTTTGTGCCTTTAACTCTGGGGTTAGGTTTTATGCTGGCTTTTATGGAAACCATCTACTATAAAACCGGCGACCCCGAATGGAAAAAACTCACCAAATTCTGGATGAAATTGTTTGGAATAAACTTTGCCATTGGCGTTGCCACAGGTATTATTCTCGAATTTGAATTCGGAACCAACTGGAGCAATTATTCATGGTTTGTTGGCGATATTTTCGGTGCTCCACTTGCTATTGAAGGCATAATGGCTTTTTTCCTCGAAAGCACATTTATTGCAGTTATGTTTTTTGGTTGGGACAAGGTGAGCAAGCGTTTTCACCTCACAGCAACCTGGCTTACAGCCATTGGCGCCAACCTTTCGGCATTATGGATTCTGGTGGCCAATGCCTGGATGCAAAATCCGGTGGGCACCACCTTTAACCCTGATACCGCGCGCAACGAAATGACCAACTTCTGGGAAGTTTTATTCTCCGAAACAGCTGTAAATAAGTTCATTCACACCACCACCTCGGGGTTTGTGCTGGCGGCCATTTTCGTATTGGGTATCAGCAGTTGGTTCCTCATAAAAAAACGCGAAACACTGTTTGCCAAACGTAGTATTGTAATTGCCTCCATTTTTGGAATTATAAGCTCCATTATTCTTATAGGAACAGGCGACAGCTCAGCCAAAGAAATTGTTAAAACCCAGCCCATGAAATTTGCCGCCATGGAAGCACTATACGAAGGACAGGAAAATGCCGGGCTGGTAGCTTTTGGAATTTTAAGCGGCAAGGAAAACCATAAAAATCTGACCGCCGACAGCAAAGCTGATTTTATTTTTAAAATAGAGATTCCCAGCATGTTGTCCATTTTAGCTCATGGCGACCCTAACCAGTTTGTAGCTGGTATAAAAGACCTGATAATGGGGAATGAGGAACAGGGCATCATGTCGTACCGCGAAAAAATAGAACGCGGTTACCATGCCCAACAAACCCTTATAGCCTATAAGGAAGCCCAGAAAAGCAACCCCAAGGGTGAAGAATATCTGGCCCTTCGCGACAAATTTGCCGACCCCGTATTTATGAGTGAATACTTCAGGTACTTTGGATATGGAAACTATTACGACCCTGACCCCGAAATTCTTCAAAAAAACGCATTTAAAATGGTGCCGCCTATATCCATGACTTTCTATGCCTTTCACATCATGGTTATACTTGGATTCTATTTTCTTGGTTTATTTGCCTTGTTTCTTTATCTGATTATGCGCAATCAACTTCACGATAAAAAATGGTTGCTATGGGCTGCTGTTTGGACTATACCATTGGTTTACATTGCCAGTCAGGCAGGGTGGATTGTTGCCGAAGTAGGCCGCCAGCCATGGGTAATTCAGGATTTAATGCCAACCATGAAAGCCGTTACTCAAATCGACACTACCGCTGTTATGATAACTTTCTGGTTGTTTGCGGTAGTATTTATAGGCCTCTTTATAGCAGAGATTAAAATTATGACCAAACAAATTAAAATAGGACCAAACAAAGGAGGAACCAAATAATGTTTGAAACACTATCGCACTTAGCTCTTCAACAATACTGGTGGATGATAATTTCCTTTTTGGGAAGCACATTGGTTTTTCTGATGTTTGTACAAGGTGGACAAACCCTGATATACACCATTGGCAAAACCGATATGGAGCGTACCATGATTATTAATACGCTCGGCAGAAAATGGGAATTTACCTTCACAACCCTGGTAACCTTTGGAGGAGCTTTCTTTGCTTCATTTCCACTGTTTTACAGCACCAGCTTTGGAGGAGCCTATTGGGTTTGGATGATTATTTTGATTGCTTTTGTAATTCAGGCCATTGCCTACGAATACCGCAGTCGCCCCAATAATTTCCTTGGTGCTCGTACCTACGAAACATTTCTGTTTATCAACGGGCTAATCGGAACCATTTTTATTGGTACAGCAGTAGCCACTTTTTTTACCGGTTCGCCGTTTTCGGTAAATATGATGAACCAGTCGCAGTGGGAAACACCCTGGCACGGGCTCGAACTGGCATTAAACCTGCATAATTTATCGCTCGGGTTAACCGTTTTCTTTCTGGCACGTACGCTTGGCCTTCTTTATTTTATGAATTCGGTAAACGATGAAGCCATTGCTCAACGTTCGAAAAAACAGCTTTGGTTCAATGCCATACCATTCGTCTTCTTTTTTCTGGTGTTTGTTATTTGGCTCATGCTCCGCGATGGATTTGCCGTAAACCCCGAAAATGGGGAGGTATTTATGCAACCCTATAAATATTTTATCAATTTTATAGAGATGCCTGTTGTACTGGTTATTTTCCTGGCCGGGGTTGTTTTGGTTTTAGCCGGAATCATTATCAGTATAATAAAAACTACCTCCAACGGAATTTGGATGTCAGGCCCAGGTACTGTTCTCACTGTTTTTGCTTTGTTTTTAATTGCCGGATTTAACAATACATCATTTTATCCGTCAACCTACGGCGACCTGCAAAGTTCACTAACCATTCAAAATGCCTCATCGAGCCACTACACGCTTACAGCCATGAGTTATGTATCGCTGCTGGTTCCGTTTGTGGCGGCTTATATCTGGTATGTGTGGAAAGCCATTAACAATAAAAAAATCGACAAGGATGAAATGACTTCTGGCGATACACATGTTTATTGATTTTTTTGCTCGTTAAATTTTAGAAGGAATAATCCCTCGATTAAATATGTATAAATCAATTAACCATTTAAGACATAGAAGAAGAATTTAAACCATTTAAGCTTAGTTTTCTTTAATGCCTTATATGCTACAAAAAGCAGAAATATATGCCCGTGGTGGTAATGAACCATAATATTGTTTGTTTTTTAATATTCAAATGAAGACAAGTTAGTTAAATCACAAACAGCGTAATAAGGTCAATTAATTAAACAAAATATAAACAGATGAAATATACATCAGAAATAATATGGTATCTGTTCTGGATACTGTCTATCGTGGGAAGCTATTATGCGTCACTTTTTGGAATTAAATATTTCGAAAAGAAGTGGAACTCACCTGAAGAGTCTATAGAACACACTGTTGATAAAGCCTGACGAACTGTTTTTATTAAAGACAATAAGAAAAGAGATATAATAGCAAAAAATAGTTGGTAGAAACCTCTGTATGCATTGTATCTATTGCGATTTGAAGGAGGCTGTCTCATAAGTTTTTTTAAGGCTCTGAAAATTGAGTATTTGAAAAACTACTCGGGTAGGAGTACGAATAAAAAGAGGGTGTCTCTGACTTTTGAGACACCCTCCTTTACTCATACTGTATGTTTGTAAGATTTATTGCTGATAGGTTGCTCCCCAGCAGAGCCTATTTCCTCATCCACCTTACGACCTGAATATACCACATTAAAACAAAAAAGTCACCAACTATTATTTGCCACATTACCATCAATCTTTGTTTCAGGGCTGTTCTCTATTACGCTACCTATGTAAGCTGGCCACATATCCATCGCTACAGCTTTTAGTTTAATTCCTTGTCGTTTTAGCATTGACCAAAACCCATTTAAACAGTCAAGAGTTCGTCCCTTTG
>CALEUX010000115.1 GCA_937920475.1 uncultured Marinilabiliaceae bacterium | reverse complement strand
AACGACTCGGTGTACTCGTTTGTGGATGCTGCCGATAAGAACAATATCCCTCATCCAAACATAATAACAGAATCGGGTCGCTCGCTCACAGCCCATCACTCGGTGCTGATATTTGAGGTTTTGGAAGCTACCACTCCACCTCAATGGTACGATGAAGACGAGATAAACGAGAACGACCACGAACTGGTGAAGGAGATGTATGAGCTTTGGGATAGGTTAACCCAGCCCAGAATGATAGAAACCTGGCACGATGCACTTCAGATTCGGGAAGAAGCTCTGGACCGTTACAGCCTTGGGGTTTTGGATTTGGTAACACGCGCCAAAGTAGAACGCCTGTTTTGGTCGGTAGCCCGCGAAATACATTTAATGGCCAATAGTAGCAAACATGCTCCCGATGAGTTTAGAAACCTATCTAAAATACTGGCTGATAAATACTTTTGCAACTTCTCGCTTTTCCAGTCGTTACCCGATTCATGGGCCATTGACCAGATATTTCCAATAATGCCCATACACAGGTTAGATGAGAAGCCTACCAAAGCAGCCACTCTGCAGGATATTACCTGCGATTCGGATGGGAAAATTGACAATTTCATTGCTACACGCAATATATCACACTTTCTGCCGGTGCATCCGCTCCGGTCAAAAGAAACATATTACCTTGGAGTTTTTCTGGTAGGCGCTTACCAGGAAATTCTGGGCGACCTTCACAACCTTTTTGGCGATACCAACGCGGTGCATGTTAACGTAACCAAGGATGGTTACGAAATTGACCAGATTATTGATGGTGAATCGGTTGCTGAGGTTCTGGAATATGTACAATACAACCCGAAAAAACTGGTAAGAACCGTAGAAACCTGGGTTACCAGTTCGGTTAAAAACGGAAAAATTTCAGCCGAAGAAGGAAAAGAGTTTTTATCGAATTACCGTTCGGGACTGTATGGCTATACTTATTTAGAATAGGTTCTAAGATCAAAAAAATAGCTGTTAGCAGATAGCACCTGGTTTTTAGCTATCTGCTAACAGTTTTGTTTTAAATATTGGCCACTTTAATAATATCTGCAAAAACACCGGAGGCCGTAACATCAGCTCCTGCTCCATATCCTTTAATTTGCATGGGATGGGCAAAATAATTCTCCGACCAGATAAGTATAATATTGTTGCTTCCTTCCAAATCGTAAAAAGGATGCTGCTTATCCACCTCAATTAATCCTACTTTGGCTTTACCATCGATTAAACGAGCTGCGTAGCGAAGTCTTTTCCCCTGACTTTCAAGCATCTTTCTTCGCTGCTCGTAAATATCGTTTAATTCGCTCACTCGTTTCATAAACTCATCCAACGATGGCAAACCTATATATTCCTGAGGAACAAACGGTTCCACTTCAACATCTTCTTTTTCCAGAATATACCCCGACTCACGGGCAAGGATAAGTAATTTGCGCATAACATCGGTACCACTTAAATCAACACGCGGATCGGGTTCGCTAAAACCCTTTGCCTTGGCTTCGGCAATTACTTCCGATAATGGATTTTTCTCGGATAAAGTATTCACAATAAAATTCAAGGTACCCGATACTACTGCTTCAAGGCGAACAATTTTATCACCACTACGCACTAAATCGTTAATAGGGGAAATAATTGGCAATCCTGCGCCCACATTAGTTTCGAAATGAAACTTAACACCCTTCTCACGGGCTGTTTCTTTTAATTTACTGTATGCCTTAAATGAAGAAGAGCTTGCTATTTTATTGGCGGTAACCACTGAAATATTGGCATCGAGCAACGATTGATAAACAGAAGCCACCTCCTCGCTGGCCGTACAATCGACAAATACACTGTTGGCCAGGTTCATTTCAATTATCCTATCGCGAAAATTGCGAATATTACCAGTTTCACCTTCTTTATTCATTTTTTCAATAACGGTGGCCGGATCTAAACCCTCTCGATCGAAAATCATATTTTTACTGCCTGAAACACCTACCAAACGAATTCTTAACTTATTATCTTTCAATAATTTTTGCGATTGGCTTTCAATTTTCTTCAATAACTTACTGCCAACTGTTCCTTTTCCGCACAAGAACAAATTCAACCTGGAATAATCGGATAAGAAAAAAGCTTCGTGTATAACGTTCAGCGCCTTTTTAATATCCTTATCCTTAATTACAAAAGAGATATTAAGCTCAGATGCTCCCTGAGCAATGGCATACACATTTACACCATTTTTGCCAACACTGTTAAACAACTGACCTGAGATACCGGTTGTGTGCTTCATGTTTTCACCAACAATGGCCACCACAGCCATTTGGTCGTCAACTATTATATTGTTGATTTGTTTAAGCTCAATTTCACGACTAAATTCAGTCTCTATGGCCAAACTGGCAGCCTTAGTCTGCTCAGAATCAATAACAATACTGATGCTGTTTTCTGATGAAGCCTGAGAGATAAGGATAACATTGATTTCGCAGGCTGCCAGCGACGAAAACAAGCGTTTGGAAATACCTGTAACACCAACCATACCAATGCCCTGCACAGTAACGAGCGAAACACCTTTGATGCTGGAAATACCTCTGATTTGTCGGCCTGTAATCTTTTCCTTATCATTGTTGATTAAAGTTCCGGGAGCTTCAGGATTGAACGTGTTTTTGATTTTAATTGGAATTCCTTTTTGATATACAGGCAAAATGGTGGGCGGATAAATCACTTTAGCTCCAAAATGCGATAATTCCATAGCTTCGGCATAACTTAACCTTTCAATGCAGTAGGCCCGGCTAATTACACGAGGGTCGGCGGTCATGAATCCATCCACGTCGGTCCATATCTCCAGCATTTTTGCGTTAAATGCAGCAGCCAGAAGTGCAGCTGTATAATCTGAACCGCCTCGGCCTAAAGTTGTATTTTCATTTTTTTCATTGCTGCTTATAAACCCTGGAAAGAGGGAAATTTCGCCAAGTTCAGGCTTAACAGTCATTAGAAGTTTTTCTGTTTTTTCGGTAAGAACATGGTTACGTCCATACTCAAAGGTTGTTTTTATATATTGCCGGCTATCGAACCATTTGGCGTTATTCAAATAACGGGCAATAATTTTCGATGACAACCGCTCACCTAATCCCGAAAGGTTTTCAAGGCTTTTCCTACTCAGCTCTTTAATCAAAAAAACACCTTTTAATATTGATTTAAGCTCATCGAGTTCAGGTTCAACCAACCGCATAATCTCATCCTTATCATTTTCAAATAATGTAGAGATAATTTGTGCGTGAATGTCTATAATAGATTCCAAATGGGCAAAACAATCGCGGTTTCCTTCACCGGCAAGTCGGGCAGCCGTTATCAAACGGTCAGTAATACCACCAACAGCCGACACTACTACTACTGCCTGACCATCTACTGATTCTACAATTTCCTTAACTTTTTTAATACTGTCGGCAGAGCCTACTGAAGAGCCGCCAAATTTTAAAACTATCATGGTTTTACTGATTTAAAGTCAATTTTTTGAGTAAATGTTAATTTTAAATGTGTATTATATTCAGAAAAAATGAATAAAAATACTCTTTCGCGCCTTCTAACAAATACCTCCAAAAAATATTATCTGGATATCATCAAACAAAATAAAAAGCAATATAACACTTAATTATTAAGCACTTATGCTAAAAAGAAGTATAAATAGCCCCCCTAAGGGGTGGTGGTAAAACAGGTGAATAAAAGAATAATAACTGCGTTCATAGGTATTTTTAAAGAGTCAACAGCAAAAATAACTAAAAAAAGAATGCCCTAATTAATTTTCATTCATTATTTGAACATAAAAATTGCGTTTTGTTATGACTCGCAAAAAGGGGCTAACAGAATGTAACAAAATTGAGAATTTTCAGTATAAATATTGGAAACGTTCAAAATTTTCTATTTTTGGGCTTTTTGATTTTTCTTTATTCATAATGAATTTGGGAGAATCAGAGTTTTTTATTTAAACATGGTACTGATAGTTTATAAAACACATAAACTGTTAAAATGTATTAAATTACTATCAATGATAATTACCAATAAAACATCTCAAAAAACAGTAGCTATGAGATTATTTAAACAGGTTTTATTTGTTTTAGCGGGGCTTTTCTTATTCTCAGTTTTTGAAGGGAAAGCCCAGGTTGATAGAACATTTTGGTTTGTTGCCCCTGAGGTTACCTCCTCGCATGGCGACAATCCTGTTTATTTGCGGATAACCACATTTGACCAGCCGGCCAATGTTACCATATCTATTCCAGCTAACCCGGCTTTTACACCAGTAAATTTGGTTATTAATGCCAATACTCAGCACCGTTATGAGTTTACCAACCTAAACCTGATCGAAAACAGACCTGCAGCAACCATCAATAACAAGGGAATTCTTATTACCTCCAATGTTGATGTGTCGGTTTATTACGAAGTAGCCCACAAAAATAACCCCGATAAATTTACTTTAAAGGGAGAAAACGCTCTGGGATATGAATTTTATGTACCCTCGCAAAACCATTTCAGAAACAGAAACCTGACTGTACCCGACAGAGAAAGAATTGATATAGTAGCTACTGAAGACAACACCATTGTTTCTATAGATTTTAATAATATTGACCAAATTGAAGGACATCCGGCCAATGCCGTTTTTGACATAGTATTGAATCGCGGACAAACATACTGCCTTCAGGCTGCGGGTACCAATGCCTGGCAAACACAGCGGCATTTGGGTGGTGCTTATATCAGATCGAACAAACCAATTGCAGTTACCATTTCCGACGACTCTATTGCTGAAGTTTCAAGTGGACAAACCATTATTGGTGCATACGACCTCATTGGCGATCAGTTAATCCCAACTAACATCATTGGGACAGACTATATTGCAATGCATTCGGCTTATCTTCAAAATGAACCAAACGGAACACCAATTACCAATAGCATACAAAAAGTATACATATTGGCCACCCAAGATAATACCGATGTCTACATAAATGGAGTATATTCCAAAACGCTCAGCAGGCGTGAGATGTACAGCGTCAATATTGCAAACCCGGTTACAGGGTTGGTAGTAAATGCTATACATATAACATCCAATAAGCCTATTTATGCCTATCAGGTATCAGGAATAACGCATCCCAATAACCCGAGTTCGGGTAATGAGTTAGGTAGTGCCATTTTGCCTCCAATTAAATGTACGGGGTCTTCAGTTGTTGCAGTAACCCGTACGCTTACGCAGCGTTTCTTTATGCAAATAATGACCCAGTATAAAAACATCAACAATTTTCAAATGGTTGATTACCAAGGGGCCAACGCTAACGCTTTTTTACCTACCGCTTCGGAGTGGTATCCGGTAACAGGTACCGGAGCACCAGGCGCGCCAGACACCTGGTATACAGCGGTGAAGCAAATGAACCTGGCAACAGGTAATCCATATAGGGTTATTAACAGTGGTTTGTTCCACCTGAGCGTAATGGATGAGAACTCAGGAAGTATGAGTTATGGGTATTTCTCTTCATACAGTAATTTAACCATTTCTCCTCCTGAAGCTGCTTGCGTTGGCGACGTAGTGGTACTGCGAACAACTCAGAATCTTACCAACCTTAACTGGTATTATTTTAACGAGCAAACCTTTGAAGAAGTTCACCTTGGCTCAGCCCCTCAAATTATTGCCAACGAATCAGGTCGTTATATTGTGCGTATGGTGACGCTCGGATGTGAAGCATCTGATGAACTGTATGTGGAGTTCAAACGCCCGGAATTTACCCTCGGCGAAGACGTTGAAGTTTGTGCAGGAGAAACCGTTTCATTTAATATTGCAGGA
>CALEUX010000114.1 GCA_937920475.1 uncultured Marinilabiliaceae bacterium | reverse complement strand
TGGAGGAAGCAGCGATTTTATAATTACAACAAAGCATTAAGTCAGTTAGAACGCTTTATTCAGCAGCCATCACTTAACGTTTTTGAGGAACAAGGACTTATAAAAGCCTTCGAATACACCTATGAATTAGCCTGGAAAACGCTTCAGGATTTTTACAAAGAACGAGGTATCGAAAATATTATAGGACCTAAACCGGTGATTGAACAAAGTTTTCAGGATGGCATCATTACAGACGGCAAAGGATGGATGGCCATGCACGTAAGCAGGAATTTAACAAGTCACACCTACAATGAAGAAACAGCAAGCGAAATAGCGTTTGAAATAAAATCGAAATATTATACACTATTTAAGGAACTACACCACCGGTTAAGTTCTGAAAAATAAATGTGCAGGAGATGATTTTAGGGTTGACGGATAACGATTTAAATCACATTATTTCTATTATCGGCCATGACAACGATATTGAAGAAGCAATAGTATTTGGATCGCGCGCAAAAGGTAATTTCCGAAACGGTTCAGATGTTGATATTGCCCTTAAAGGCGGAAATTTAACGCTTCAAACAATTATTCAGCTTCAAATAGAACTGGAAACCCTTATGCTACCATATAAGTTTGATATTATTATCTACAACCGAATTAAAGAGCCGGCTCTTATTGAGCACATTAACAGATATGGAATCCGGATATTTAAAAAAGGCGCCCCTATACTGCAATAGGTTTTAACAGGTGATTATCACTTATATCGGCGCAAGATTCTAAATATTCCCTGGTTTATGTTTAGATAATTGTTGTTCGTGAGAGTGTTAGCAAATAGCAATTTGACTGTGTCCAAAGACGCCGCGAACAAAAAATAGTGTTTCCGATAAACCGGAACTGCGCTTCGCTAGAATTTGGAGATAAAACAGTGAGCCTGAGAGTAATAATATGAAATTGGTGAGTTGAGAGTGGGGAGTTTAAAAGAGCCAATCGCTCACCCCTAACCCCTAAAGGGGGAATCGAACACACAATTAAAGAAACCGCGAGCCAGCGAGCAAAAATTAGAGTAATTAGTGGAATTAGTGGACAAAAAAACAAATCTTGCGCTCACCCCTAACCCCTAAAGGGGGAATCGAACACACATTTCAAAAAAAGGGAGCTAGCGAGCAATCATTTGCAAACCAACCCTCTACTTTATTATAACCTGGTAAAACATTATACTTTTTTAATATTCTTTTATATGAACAGTTATATACTGTACATTTGATAACTGAAAATTAAATTAATGCCATGATGCAAGTCATTCGAATAAATACAATAATAGATCCGTCAATCATCAGATTCGATGAACTAAAAGATCTCAAAGGGAAAAAAGCCGAAATCATCATTATTGTAGAAGACGATGAGGTAGCACCATGCAATAAAAGTTACAAAGCCGGGGGTTCCTTACAGCAATTCGCAGATGTATCCAAGGTAGCAGAAGAAAAAACAGCATACGAAAAACATATAAAAGATAAATATGGAAATAGTTGATGCGAATTACATTTTAAGGTACCTGCTTAAGGATAATGTGCAGCAATACCAAAAAGCATCGAAGATATTTGAAACCCAATTAATATTTATTCCCGGAGAAATAATAGCTGAAGTTATTTATGTCTTGCAAAAGGTTTACCAAATACCTAACGAGATAATTTTCTCTGCTTTAACATGGCTAATCGAGTATCCGAATGTTTCAACACATGAGAAACCAACAATCAGCTTATCACTTAAGTTATTATCACTAAACAATCTTGATTATGCCGATAACCTTTTGCTTGCCTATAATATAATTAATGGTGCAAAGGTTCATACATTTGATAAAAAACTGCTCAATGCGCTCAAACAGAAATACGAACTCTAATTTATCTTTACTGATTTTTCGGCTACAAATACACAAAAACCAGCGAGCGTGCGAGTAATAATATTAAAGAGTTTAGAGTTTAGAGTTTAGAGTTTAGAGTTGAGGGTTTAGGGTTTAGGGTTAACAACTTCAAACTATAAACTACCAACTATGAATTATAAACTATGAACTTTAAACTTTCATCTAATCATAAACCCCAAATGCTAAACCTAATGGGGCAACCAAACACACATTCAAAATAACCCAATAATGACCCAACCAACAGATATGCGGTGGCATCAACGGTTTCAGAATTTTGAAAAAGCTTTTAACCAGCTAAAAAGCGGATTGGACAGGCTTGATAGTCTGGATGATTTGGCCAAAGAAGGCGTTATTCAACGTTTTGAGTACACACTGGAACTGGCCTGGAAAACCCTTAAAGATTATCTGGAAGCCAACCAGGTAATTGCAAACTTCCCAAAAGAAGTCATACGGCAAGCCTACAACACCAATATCATTGAGAATGGGGAACTATGGATGGAGATGCTTCAAAACAGAAACCTCCTTGCCCACACCTATGATGAGGAGATTTTCAACACCTCAATCAACAACATATCAAAGAGTTATTTCAAAGAGATTGCGGCATTATACACCTTTTTTTTAAACGAAACCGGCACCAAGGATGACCAACAATGAAAAGTTTGGATTATCGCAAAAATCCCTGTCTGAAGTGATTGGTGTTATCCGCAATTATATGGAGATAGATGAAGCCAAACTATTTGGTTCAAGGGCAATGGGAAATTTCAAAAACGGTTCTGATATTGATATTGCAATCCTGGGTGATGCTATTTCGTTATCGCTGATACTAAAGCTAAAGAACGACTTTGAAGAATCATCACTCCCATATTTCGTCGACATTGTGAATTACAATAGCATCTCCAACCCTGAACTTAAAAGACACATAGACCAAAACGGAATTACACTGTACGTAAAATCCGATAGCTGAAACGTTAAAAAAAAATAGGACGTGGACAACACGTACCCAAAAAACCAACGGGGGAAACCAAACACACGTTTCAAGAAAACCACCAGCCGGCGAGTAACAATTTGAAAGGGTTGGGAGTTGAGGGTTTAGGACTTAGGATTTAGGGTTGAGGGTTAACAACTTCTAACTAAAAACTTTAAACTATGAACTTTTATCTAATCATAAACCCCTAATGCTAATCACATTGGGCAACCAAACACACATTCAAAGAAAACCGCGAGCCTGCGAGCATAATTCGTTTAATTCGTCAAATTCGTGGTTAAAAAAAGCGAGCCAGCGAACAAAAATTAGAGTAATTCTTTGCAAGCAAAGCGGCAGAGCCGAGCGAGTGAAATTAGTGGACAAAAAAACAAACCTTTCGCTCACCCCTAGCCCCTAAAGGGGGAATCGAACACACATTTCAAGAAACCAGCGAGCCTGCGAGCAAAAACACAAAACCCCTCAATATACATTCTAACATCAACTAAACCCGGGTACAAAACAATATGACCGACTTTACACTCGAAATTAAACCAAAGAACAAACTTCTCGACCTTAACCTTACTGAAACATGGCGCTACCGCGATCTGCTGTTTCTTTTTGTGCGCCGCGATTTTGTTGCCATCTACAAGCAGACTGTGCTTGGCCCGCTTTGGTTCTTCATTCAACCTATACTCACATCGCTCATTCAAATGGTAATATTTACCGGTATAGCCAAGCTTCCGGTTGATAACATGCCCCCATTGGTATTCTATTTGAGCGGAAACGTGATGTGGCAATATTTCTCGGGTTGTTTAACCCTCACATCCAACACATTTAGAGACAACGCCGGCATTTTTGGAAAAGTCTATTTCCCCAGGGTGATTACCCCTTTATCGATGGTGATTTCGCAGTTGCTGAAGTTTGGTGTTCAGTTTTCGTTGTTTATGGCAGTATGGGCTGTTTATATGTTTCAGGCTGATGCCAGCTATACCCTGTCACCCTCATGGCACATCTTACTGTTGCCGGTTTTAATTTTGATTATGGCCGGATTGGGACTGGGCTCAGGTATGTTGATTTCAGCCCTTACAACCAAATATCGCGATTTCAGTTTTCTGCTCACATTTGCCGTTCAACTTATGATGTACGCCACTCCGGTAATCTATCCCCTGTCGTTTGTGGAGGCGGGATACCGGAAATACATCCTGGCAAACCCCATGACCTCGGTTATTGAAACCTTCAGATACGGATTTACCGGTACCGGAACGTTTGAATGGACACACCTGGCTTACAGCTTTGGGTTTATGGTGTTTGTTGTGTTTCTGGGAACCATTGTGTTTAACAAGGTGGAGAAGACGTTTATGGATACGGTATAGTTTATCCGCGAATTACGCCAATTAAGCGAATTGTAAAGAAAAAAACAGCGTCAATCCGCACAATTCTTTGCGCTCCCGATGGATCGGGATTTCGTAAACTCAAAAAACGGCAGAGCCGAGCGAGCAAAAAACAACTTATCGAAGACCATTTAAATCGTAAGAGTGATACAATCCGCGAATTACGCCAATTATACGAATTATAGAGAAAAAAATTAGCGACAATTAGCGAAATTCGCGGATAAAAGAAAATGCCAAACCTACTGGAAAATCAAAACCTACTTTTTAAAGAAGAAACTTACAAGTTAATTGGAATTTGCATGACGGTGCATAAAGAGCTGGGATGCGGCTTCCTCGAAGCGGTCTATGCTGAAGCACTAGAAATAGAACTCAAAGAAAAAGGTATTCCATTTAAAAGAGAAGTTGCACTATACATCAATTATAAAGGACAACCTTTAAATAAAACCTACGTAGCAGACTTTATATGCTATGATAAAATCATTGTAGAGCTAAAAGCTGTCAATTATCTGGAAGGCATACACGAAGCTCAAGTATTGAACTATCTAAAAGCAACAGGATTTAAATTAGGAATCCTAATTAACTTTGGTGAGCAATCGCTTC
>CALEUX010000113.1 GCA_937920475.1 uncultured Marinilabiliaceae bacterium | reverse complement strand
GGTTTCCTTATGTACAAACACATTCAAATAAATTCTAAAAAATTAATCGGACACTAATGTTTTTTAAATGTAAAACTATCTATTATTTTTCGATAACCAGTTAAAAAATAATTCATAATTGTTTACAAAATGGTAAATCGCAATGCTTATTTCTTAAAAGTTATGGTGCCGTAATCCTGAAAAATACAACCTTTAATAAAAGTTTTTATGGTTATTGCTACTTCTGTATTGTAGTCATAATCTTCGGCTTTGAGGGTTAAATATCTTTCGCCTTTTATTGAATTGCCATTTATTATCCATTCATAATTATCGTAATCATAGCCAACGTCGAGGGTAAATTCTGTTTCATGAGTGATGATGTTGCGCATTTCAATTAAGGTGGCATTTTTTAATCGTGCATGCATGCCATTTGGACGCCCATCTGATGCCACACCGCTTTTTGAATATTGCCTGTCTGATAAAAATCTGGTTTTCCAGAATTTTCCCAAATCGGAACCAAGATAAAACCCCGTTTGAGTGGGCTGGTTGTAAGCAACATTCTGATTGGAAACACTTATTCGGTAAATAATATCGCTCATTAATGTATGAAACCTGTAGTTGGTTTCGTAGGGAGTCATGTAAATGCGAACTTCTTTGTTGTTTTTGGTGCGCACAATTATTTCTTCGCGCCAATCGCCCAGAATATCGGCATGAAGGCAAGGATTGGCTTTTGTATGGTTGTTGGCTCCTATTTCGTTCTGATAGGGAATAGATAATGTATCAACTCCATCGCCATTCCATTTTGTGATGGAAATATATTCCCGCCCTGCAACGCCTGATCCATCTAGTAATTCACGGTTTAAATCACCGGTCCACCAAACGGCCATATTGATGGATGGCGTACGTTCAGTAATAAACCGTCCATCAGCAGTATAAACACCACCTGATGAGATAGTCCAAACCTCACAACCCCTAAAACGCGGATCAATATCGGCTGCAAGGGCGCGACCCACATCTTCAATGGCAGGAATACCCCAAATCAACTGACCGGTATGGGCATCGCGCAGTTCCGAACCGGCTCTGTTTGGAGCCCCTTCGTGACAAGTCCATACTTCAAGTCCCGGCCGGTCGATATCAATATCGGTCAGGTGAATGGCATCGCCGTGTCCGAGACGGGTATTATAGCCCCCGGTTCCATCGTGATTAATCATGCAGGCACCATAAATAATTTCATCTTTGCCATCACCGTCAACATCGCCAATGCTCAGGTTGTGGTTGCCCTGACCCTCGTAATCCTTATAAAAGCCATTGTTATCGGTGGTGCTAAAATTCCAGCGTTTTCGAAGGTTTTCATCGCGGTAATCCCAGGCTTCGAGTACGGTTTTGGCATAATAGCCACGGCACATAAGAATGCTCGGACGTATACCATCGAAATAGCCAATGCCACCCAAAAAACGGTCAACCCGATTACCTTCTGTATCACCAAATTCATCAGGTTCTCCGCGCGAAATATAATTGGTGCGGGCCAACTCTTTGCCGGTTTTCCCATCAATTACTGAGAGGAATTCAGGGCCATGCAATATTTTACCAAATGTGGGCGATTGTGGATTGCGATCGATATAATCAGTAATACCATCATTATCGGTATCGCCAATAATGGTTCCATCACCAAATTGTGTACCTTCCGAAGTGCGCACCACCACTTCAGCTTTCCCATCGCCATCGAAATCGTAAACCATAAACCAGGTGTAATGAGCACCCTGACGAATATTGGAGCCCAAATCAACACGCCACAGAAATGTTCCATCAAGTTTGTAAGCCTCAAGCATGGTAGTACCGCGGCTCAACCCTCGAAAAGCATTATCGTGACCACCATTATCACGTTTAATTACCAACTCGTACTCACCATCGCCATCCAAATCGCCAACCGAAGCATCGTTAGGGGCATAGCGCCAATCATGGTCGCCGGGTATTGGTTGCATAGGTATTGAAAGATATGGCTTTTGAGCCAGTTGAGGCGTTAATTTGTATTGTGCCAGCGGAAGGTTTTCGTTTCGTCTTTTTAGGATATAAGTAATGGTATGCCGCGTATTAACACCGGTATCTTTAAACCAGGTTGATTGTGAAATGGGCTCGTGGTTGAGTTTTACCAATTTGCCATTGTTCTGTTGTCGGTATAAGTCGAATTCGATATCAATAGGGTCTGGTTCTAAATATCTCCAACTAACAATTACATCTCCATTACCGTAATGAATTGCTGTTAAGCCGCGACCAAGGTTTTCTTTTTGGATATGGGCAGAGTAATTGGGAATCTTAGTCAAGTCAGATTGACCAAAGATTATTTCAATGCTTAAAAAAATGAAAACCAATGTAATGCTAATAATTCTCATAACTAAAGGCAATTAATGCGCAGTAAATGGATTTTCAACTTTAATTCCGTTAACACGGATGTTGCTGATATCAGATTTTTCAACATCATCGAAAATAAACAAGGGACGTTTGTCTTTTTCAGCAAAATGAAACCTGACATTATCGAACAATATTTTGCGGGCATGGCGCACATAAAAGCCGGAAGCCGGAATTGTTCCAAACATCCAGGGTTCGGGGTAAACAGTTTCATTTTCAGGAACAACGCGTTTGCCATCTTCTTCGGTAAAGCCTCCCTTAAAATAAATGTTGATGTTACTGAAAGATACATCCTCGATGCAATGCCCAGGAATACCACTAATAATACACGAGTATTGCGAATCGGCATTGTACACATTAATATTGTTGATGTTAATACGGCGCATGGCACCAATGGGAGTGCTTTTGGGACTTCGCTGACGAGCTCCCAGTCTAAGAAATATGGGCGCATTTACAATATCCCGCATGGTAATGTTGCTAATAACCAAATCTTCCATATGACCACCATCCACCACTTCAAGCGCCAATCCCCGGCAACGTTCAAATATGCAATTGGTGATGGCAATGTTTTTGAAGCCTCCACTCGATTCGGTTCCAAATTTAATTCGACCAACAGTGAAACCATGGTCAGGCGCTTGAGGCTCATCGGTTTCCCATTGGGCGGTGTAGGCAGTGCCATTATCGAACCCTGAAACATAACATCCTGAAATGGTAACATTTTGGGTATCTTTGAAATAGCGTAGTCCATAGCTTGATTTCAACACAATGGCATCATCCCAGGGCGTATTAATGCTACAATCGGTTATACGCACGTTACGGCAACAATCAATGTCGAACCCATCGCGGTTGGTGTCGACCCGCACATTGGTAATGGTTAAGTTATCAACACCGGTAGCAATAACGGCAAAATGGCCACAACGCAGCATGGATATATCGCGCAAGGTGATATTGTGACACTCTTTAAAGGCGATGGCTTTGTTGCCCACACCGGGTAAACGGCTTTCTTCGCGGGTTAATCCCTTGCCATAAATCAGACCCGAACCACAAATGGTGATATTCTTTTCGCCAATGGCCCACATTAGTGAATTTTGCCAATGACTGTGTCCAAAATCCTGATAAGGGTTATCGGGATTTGGCTCAGCGGCATCGTATCCTTCATCTTTGCCTGCACCAGGAAAAGCAGCAACAATGGTAGCTCCTGATTCTAAATATATGGTTATATTGCTTTTAAGACGTATAGAGTAACACAAATATTCACCTGCAGGAATATAGATGGTACCGCCGCCATTTTTCTCAGCTTCTAAAATAGCTGCGTTGATGGCAGGTGAATCGATATTTTTTCCATTGGCTTTAGCGCCAAAATCTTTTACATTATAAGTGGCAGCCTTTATATACATGCCGACAAATAATGCAAAACATATGATTAATAGAGGTTTAAACATGTTGTTTTTTTTAGTCGGGTGTTGATTTCATCCATTGAGTTTCGCTATGCACTTCGTAACTCCCTTTTTTATACAGCTCAGGAAGCATAAAATAATTGTAGTCGGCTTTTGGGTTTTGCTTATAGAAACAAAAATAAACCGCTTCATTATTTTTAAGTGGTGTTAAAGCGGCAAGGGCAGGGGCATCGTTTTTTTTGCCCGAATTAAAAAAAGAGAGAGGCGTTTGTTGCTGATGGGCATCCGATAGCCGAACATCAGAATCGGGAGGAACCAAAGCCTCCAATATTCTTAACTTTCGGCTGGTGCCGTAATAAACTGTGAATGAATTACCTTCAATGCTAAATACATTATCCTTGCAAAATTCTGGTTTAAGGGAGTTCTCATCTCCGGTTAAATTAATAACTTCACCTAAGCATCCGCCAAAAGCCCAGAATAAATGAATACTGGCCGGAATATCAGTAGTTTCAATTTTCATAACAAAGCCGTGAGTATCAAGCAATGGTTTGGTGCTTATGCGGATACTTCCCTTATTTAACCACTCGTGTTTGATGGTATAAATGGTTTCTGTACCATTTTTTTTAGCTGCAATCTTTTTATAATCGGATAGCCAAAGACTTTCATTTTGCCTGATAAGGCCCAACCGAAGTGTTCCGGTCAATTCAGGTGTAATAACCTGAAAATCCCGCATCTGGGCCATTATTGACATTGAAAGTATGAGCATCCATAAAACAACTAAGTTTCTCATATTTATGTGTTTATTCCTAATTTTTAAAAGTCAGTTAAGTTTCCCAGGTTTTAAGTTCCAGTGTGACGTCAATTGCAAATAGCTATTAGCTGTTAGTTGTTAGCTATCAGGAGCTAAAGCCTTCAGCCTTCTGCCTTTTCCAACTTTCTGACTAATCACTGTTTTTTTGCTTTGGATTAATTGCCATCAGGCTTTTCAAAGTCAATGAAAGTGCCTGGGTACCATTTAAATGTTTTATAATTACCAGATTTTGATGGAGACCAACCTTTGTAACCCTTTCTAAGATGTTGTTTTATTGGCAGATTAAGTTTTATAATGCCCTCAATGACGCATTTGGCTATAAGATTTGCTCCATAAGCATTGAAATGTGTATTGTCTTCCAATGCAATGGGCTGATTTGTGAATGTATTAGCAGGGTAATGCACAAAGGCACGCTTAGAGTCTTCAACCCCCAGGGCTTCATACAAAATTATGGTTTCTGTATGTAAATCTATCAATGGTACATTTAAATTGGCTGCGAGCGTTCGCATGGCTTGTGGATATTCGCCATGCGTATCAATAATTTTGCCCTGATTGTTAAAACTTCGACGCTGTGTTGGTGTTAACAATACCGGAAAGCCACCCTTTTCGCGGGTTTCGGTTACCATTTGCAGAAGACTGTTGTAATAATGCAAATAAGGGCCCTTCCCCTCACCGGTTTGTTTTTGGTCGTTATGACCAAATTCAATAAATACATAATCGCCCGGCTTAATTACCGACATTATTTTTTCAAATCGCAGAGCAGCTATAAAAGTGTTTGCCGATTCGCCCGATTCGGCATAATTGGCAAAACTCACCTGCTCGTTAAAATATGTCGGAATAATTTGCCCCCAGCTGGCCCAGGGTTCATTATCCTGGTCGACTACAGTTGAATTTCCGCACAGAAAAATAGTAATAACATCAGTTACCCGACGCACCTCAATTTCAGAAACCTTGGGGTTTAATCCTGCAAATTCAAAAGTTAAGTGATTGTCCCAGTTTAATTTATTTCGTTCACGTTCTTTAATTTTTACTTTTTCATTGTCAGAAATAATAGTATTTCGTTTGTTTATGGTGAATGAAACTTTTTTAAACTTTCCTTTTCTGGTCTCAATGGCGTTAAAAAACAACCTTCTGGATTCGCCGCGAATAACAGTATGACCTTTTTCGGTGGAAGACCCAACCACAATGGTTACACGATAATTGCCATCAGGAATATCTCTTATAGAAACAATTCCGTTTTCAGCATTATCCAAAGGATTACAGTATTTATAAGTCTCCGAAAAAATCTGGAAAAAAGCAGACAGAAAAATGAATAATATGAATAAACGCTTGTAAATGTTAAACCAAAAATCAGATTTCAGCATTGTTTCATTCTTCATTTTTCGAAAAAAACTATTTTAACTTGTAAACTTCCACACCAGCCAACAGAAAGCATCCAATCCCATAATCTTCAAAATCGGGCATCGAGTCGTAAGTTACAGGCTGGCCATCTTTTGGCTCTTTTCCGGTTCCCTGAACGTAACCTAAAAACCCATTTGGATGAACAGCGTCGTTTACCATAGCATTCCACGACTTAATTATAATAGGCAGATATTCATCTCTATCGAGCAGGCCGTTGTTCACACCCCATGCCATGCCATAAACAAAAAGTGATGTACCGGTAACTTCTTTACCTCCAAAATTGCTTTCATCGTGCAGGCTAACATTCCAGAATCCATCTTCGCGCTGACATTTAACCAAAGCTTTAGTCATGGCCAGAAAATCGCTGATGTAATCGTTGCGATGCTTTTCATTGGCAGGAATCTCTTCTAAAACACGCACCAGGGCGGCATATACCCATCCATTGCCACGCGACCAGTAACAATCTTCGCCATTTGGTTCTTTGTAAGGCGGTATAAAATCGCCATCGCGCCACCAAAGGCCATCTTCAGGGTTATATAAGCCATTACCTGCCATTTTATTACGACAATACTCATATAAATCCCACATTTTATCGTAATATTTTTGTTCGTTTAAAGTTTTACCCAGTTTGGCAAAAACGGGCATCCCCATTTGAATGGCGTCAATCCACCACCAATCATCATTTTGAGGAGTATTAACCAACATATCAAGATTGGCTTTAATCTTCCTGATGCGCTCCGGATCAGGTGAGAGACGGTACATATCTATATATGTTTGTCCGGCGCAATAATCATCTGCATTGCGGGTGGATGGTCCGTTTCTGTAATCCCATTTATGGAAATTGGCCCAATTAAAGGTATATTCATAATAGGTTTCACGGGGTAGAATAGAATACAATGCCATTAATCCTTCATAATAAACACCGCGTGTCCATATATTACTTGGTCGGTAACGACCCACATAGGAAGGCTGTGTGTAATCAGCATATTTCTCCATAAAATAATCATTCACCAAAACCAATGTTTTTAAGGTTTTTTCCTGCAAGGGTAAATGATGTTGCTGTTTTGGTTTTTCAGCAGCAGTGCATGAAAAAAACAGAACTGCGAGTAAAGATAGAACTCTAACCATGACCTTAAATCAATTTATATTAATTACTAAAAATCAACAATCGAAGTTAAAGTTGTTTTTTCTGAATAAAATGGAGAATTTTCCAAAAGACTGGAAAATTGTACCAATTACAACACCCGCCAATTTTTACATGTTTTTGTACAGATTTCCATTTTTTAACAATCTGCAGGGTTCTACTTTTACTTCAATTTAATTTGAGCAAAGGCCTGCTCTGAAGAATCTGTAATTTATTGTGTGTTTAATTTAAAGCAGCTTATAAACGTTGCAAATTTTATTATTTATATCAAAATCAGTATGAAACAAACCAATTCAATGAAAAAGCTGTTAAACGTGTTGTTTCCAACGCTTTTAACATGGTGTTTCCTTCTGTTTTGTGGAGGAAATATGTATGCGCAGCAATCATTAACTGTTAATGGTTCTGTTGTGGATCAAACAGGCATGCCTGTAGCGGGGGCAACGGTTCTGGTAGCTGGAACCACCAATGGAACCATTAGTGATGCTTCGGGTAATTTTATTTTATCGGATGTACCGGCCAACGGTTCGCTTCAAATTCGGTTTATAGGGTTTGAAACTCAGGTAGTGGCGGTGGATGGCCGCAGAACCATTAATGTGGTGCTAAACGATGAAGTTACCATGCTGGGTGAAATGGTGGTAGTGGGATATGGAACAAGGAAAAAGAGCGATGTAACTGGTGCTATGGTTAGTGTGGGTAGTGCTGAAATGACAGCCATGCCCATTAAAAACCCACTACAAGGTATTCAGGGAAAGGCAGCCGGTGTAGATATCACTTCCAATGAGCGTCCGGGCGAAGTTGGCTCCATCAGAATTAGGGGTGAAAGGTCGCTAACAGCCACCAATGCTCCACTTTATGTTGTTGATGGGATTCCCTTGCAAGGTATGGGTATTGAAAATCTTAACCCTGCTGATATTGAGTCTATTGATATTTTAAAGGATGCCTCGGCAACTGCAATTTATGGTTCGCGAGGTGCTAATGGTGTAATTATAGTAACAACCAAGCGCGGAAAATCCGGTAAAATATCACTGAATTATTCAAGTTCATTATCCATTGAGAAAATGTACGATCGGTTGGAGATGATGAATGCTGGTGAATGGCTTAATTACAGCCGCTATGCCCGTACAGGTAATCCGGATGCTGTTAGCATGGCTGCCGATCAGGCAATTTTTGGTAACGATCCTTATGCATGGGCAAATGTTGCTAAAGGATGGGCAGGTGGCACATGGGATCCGGAAAAAGTTCCCACTTACGACTGGACGAGGCATGGATTACAAACTGCTTATACACATGAACATACCATAAGTGGTAGTGGAGGTACAGATAAAATGCAGGCCTATTTGTCGTTTGGTTATCTTGATCAACAAGGTACTCAGCCAGGTCAGGATTATGAAAGATATACTGCCCGAACCAGTATTGATATAACACCAACTAAATGGTTAAAACTGGGAGGTACAATTACAACAACCTTTGGCGTTCAAAACTATGGGTATAATTTCAGAAAAAGTACTACTGGCGCATCAAACCTTTATTTTGCTTTACAGGGCATGTTGCCTTATGCTGTACCTTATACCGATGAAGGAGAGTACATTTACCTGCCGGGCGGCGATGTTAATATCATTAACCCTATCCGCGAAGCCGATTTATGTGTAAATGAGCGCGAATCTCTGCGCGCTTTTGGTAGCTTTTATACCGAAATATCCATTCTAAAAGGCTTGAAATACCGAATGAACTTTGGTCCTGATTTCTATTACTATCGTAATGGTATTTTTGATGATGCAAAATCAATTAACGGTGATGGTAAACATACAGCCCAATACAATACTCAGCAGAGAAAATCATGGACTTTTGATAACTTGATTTATTTCGACAAACGGTTTAACGACTTGCATGATGTAGGAATTACCTTACTTCATAGTGCTTCAGCCTATAAAACTGAAAACAGTAATATGACTGCTCAGGGAGTTGATACCAGTATTGAAAAATGGTACAACCTTTATTCTGCCGGAAGTTTATCAAGATTTGGAACTGGCCTGACCGAAACTCAGCTACAATCGTATATGGCACGTTTAAACTATGGTTTTAACGACAAATACCTGTTAACATTATCAGGACGCTGGGATGGTGCCTCACAGCTTGCTGAAGGACACAAATGGGACTTCTTTCCTTCTGCTGCTTTAGCATGGAGAGTGGAACAGGAAGAATTTATGCAGAACTTTTCATGGCTTGACCAACTGAAAATAAGATTTGGTGTAGGTACAACCGGTAATGCTGGTGTTAATCCGTACGACACAAAAGGAAGAATTACACCTTTGTACTACACCTGGGGATCTATTATAGAACTTGGGCAAGTTGCTTCCGATCCTTCGTTGGCTAGTCCTATTCCAATGGCCAACAAAGCTATGGGTTGGGAAAAAACCACTCAGTATAACCTCGGTATCGATTTTTCAATTCTGAATAATCGAATTTCTGGTGGAGTTGACTTATACCAATCAAAAACAACTGACCTTTTAATGGCTATGTCAATAAATGCGGTTACTGGTTATATATCAACCATAGCTAATGTTGGTTCAACTGAAAATAAAGGTATTGACTTAACATTGAATACTATAAATGTTAGAAGTAACGATATTACCTGGACAACCAACTTTACCTTTTCGGCCGATAGAAACAAGGTTACTGCATTGCCAAACGGCAAAAAAGAAGATGTGGCGAACCTTTGGTTTGTTGGTAAACCTTTTGGTATTTATTACGACTATGTTTATGATGGTATCTGGAAAACAACCGAAGTTGCAGATGCAGCCAAATATGGCGTTTATGGTGTTGACCCAGCCGGAAAAATCAGGGTTAAGGATTTAAACAAGGATGATGTAATTGATGCCAATAACGACCGACGTATAGTTGGAAACAGAAGACCCAAATGGAATGCTGGTTTGCTTAACACTGTTAATTACAAAAATTGGGAACTATCCTGTTTTATTTATTCCAGATGGGGTTTCACTCTTTTATCAGGACAGGAAACATTGTCGGGCCGATTTGCTCAAAGAAAACTGGATTACTGGACCCCAACCAATCAGGATGCCAGGTACTATAAACCTGGTATTAATGGCGAATCGGGCGATACTTATAAAAGTACCATGAACTATCAGGACGGTTCATTTATTAAGGTTAGAAATATCTCTTTGGGCTATACTTTCCCCAAAAATATGATTGAAAGATATGGTATAGGTAACCTTAAACTTTATACCCAATTAATGAATCCCGGACTATTGTATTCAAAAGTTGACTGGATTGATCCTGATTTAGGCGGTTCTACTTTCAACCGTAGTTTGGTATTTGGTCTGAATATTGGTTTCTGATAACATTTTAAAATGACTGTTATGAATAGATATAAAAAGATATTTTTTGGTTTGCTGGCAACAGCAGCCCTTTTAAATCTTTATTCCTGCAAAGAAGATTTTCTGGAAGAAGATTTGATTACCTCAAAAAGCACCCAAAGTTTTGAAACAAAGGAGGGTCTTGATGCTTTGGTTACTGGTATGTACCAAACCCTGAAGTTTCATTTCAACTATGAGTGGGCATTTACAATGACCAATTATGGCACCGATGAAATGGCTGTAGCAAACGACGCCAGCCGTGGTCAATACAACGATTACACCTCGGTTTTTAACTCTGAATCGGCCGATGGAGTGCGTGAATTGTGGAACAACATGTATGGTGGAATTGCGTCTGCTAACACAGTTATTGCCAATGTTCCCAAATACTATGGTTCTGCCAATGCCAATTACAACACCCGTTTAGGTGAGGGCTATTTTATCAGGGCTTTTAATTATTTTAAACTGGTAAGACAATATGGTGGTGTTCCTTTAAAGCTGACACCTTCAAATGTACCAGAAACTGAGTTTACAAGAAGTTCTGAGGAAGATTGTTATAAACTGATTATCTCAGATTTTGAGGAAGCTTATAAATTATTGCCAACTTCTGCCGGCCAAACTGGTCGTATTACAAAATGGGCTGCTGCTTTCTTTTTGGCTAAAGCTCACCTCTTTAGAGCCAGTGAATTATATAGCGGTTGGAATACCTCATATCGTGAAAGTGATTTGCAGAAAACCGTTGACTATTCAAAAGAAGTTATTGCTGCACATCCTTTATGCACTGATTTTGTTCAGTTGTGGGACTATACCAAACCAGATAGTCCAAACGAAACTGTTTCTGAAATTGTTTTGGCTGCTCAATTTTCAAATAATACTTCAACTCAGGGCCGCTATGGCAATCAGGTGCATTTATATTACCCGGCAGTGTACCAGAATATGGCCGGTATGATAAGGGATATAGCTGGTGGCAGGGAATTTAGCCGTATGCGTACTACCAACTATGGATTAGATGTTTTCGACAGGGTTAATGACTCCCGTTTCTGGAAGAGCTTTATTACCAGCTACAGATGCAACAGACCTGCTAATGCACCTACCTGGGGTGCTTATGCTCCCGTTGGGAAACTACCTGCCGACCGGAAGTTTGCCGGTGGCGAAGAATCGATTCTGTATATTGTAAATGATGCTGGCGACGATCGTTATGATGCAGAAAATATCAAATATCGTGCACCTCATATGTTTGTGAGGTACTTTACAGGTCAAACTCAGTCGCTTCTTGATGAACATGGTAATTACTCTCATTACAATACTAAATCCCGATTTGTTGCTTTAAGTAAGTTTAGAGATGGTTCACGTACCACAATTGCCAGCCAGTTTGGACAGCGCGATGGTATTCTGGCTCGTTCGGCCGAAGCGTATTTAATGGTTGCTGAAGCATTGGGAAGACAAGGTAAATATGCAGAAGCATTACCTTACATTAACGATTTAAGAAGAAGAGCCGGTTATGCCGATGGTGAAGATAGAGGTAAGCATGTTGACGGAGGCCAGTCTTATAAAAACAATCCAGCCATTACTATGGCGGGTGATGGTGGGGCAGGTACCGGTTTTGCAGCCTATTCTCCTACTAATACCTATTGGGAATCAAATAACCTTACTGCAACATCTACAAGTACCAAAGACGCCATGTTAATTGCCAGCGTTGACGATATTTTTAATTCTACACGCGAATTTTATGGTGTGCTGGGTGCATCCACTAATGCCGAAAAGTTCCTTTGCTTTGTTCTAAATGAGCGTTCACGTGAATTAATAGGTGAGCTTATGCGCTGGGAAGATTTGGCCCGTACAAAAACCCTGGAAAAACGTTGGAAAACATTTAACGATGGTTCTGTTTTTGGAGGAAGCACTTTTAATCCTTCAAAACACTATTATCGTCCAATTCCTCAATCGTTCCTTGATACCGTTGAAAAGAACGGCAAACCCCTAACCGCCGAAGAAAAGCAAGCCATGCAAAACCCGGGTTGGTAATAAATTATTGAAGGCAAAATTAATCCCTGTTTTTAATTTGGCCTTGCTTTTCACACAAAAAGCCTCTCCTTAACTTCATCATGGAGGGAAGGAGGGGCTTTTAATTTATCAGATATTGACCGGCATTTTTTATTGAAACACACTTTTACTGACAAACACAAAAACGAAGAAATAATAACACCAACACGGAAGTTCCATCATACCGTTAAAATTAGATTTTATTATGCAATGTCGATTAGTTAAGCTCTTTTACCCCTAAATCCCCTAAAGGGGACTTTACAAGATTCCCTGGAAATTCCCCCTTCAGGGGGTTAGGGGGTAGAATGAGTAGCAATAAATTTTCTTAACTAAACGACATTGCTTTATTATGATTAAAATGATGTAAATTACTCCTCCTTTGCAATTTCTAATGCTAAATGTAAGCAATTAAGAATTGCTCATAATATCAAGTAATCAGGTTGTTTTCTTGATATATAAAAATTAAAAAATGAACTACATGCGTAAGTATTTTTTTGTAATTATGTTGTTAACTTCGGTACTGTTTACCCTTACTGCACAGGAGCCGGAGACATTGGTTGAGTATTTAAAAAAACGTAAAGAAAGGAAAGCACAGGCAAAAACGGAAGTTGCTGTGCCCGAAAAGCAGAACGATTCAAACACGCCACTGCATCTGTTAAAACCCGATTATGAATTTAATTATGGTATTCAGGATGCAGCTTCGGTTAAAATGATTACCGACCGGATTCTGAATTATCTCGATAGAGTAACACCGGCTATTATCGAGAATCAGGAAACTAAAGAAGAAATTTCAAACTACCAAAATATCGACCATAATGCGCGTATCCGAAAAGGTGATTTCCGATTAACTTCATACGAGTGGGGCGTTACTTATTCAGGAATGCTACGCCTGGCAGAGGTTACCAATGATACACGCTATGGCAGTTACGTAACTACCCGGTTTAATTTGCTGGGCAAAAGTGCTCCCTTTTTTAAAAAAGTGCTGGATGATACCGGTAATACCGACCCTTTGATGAAGCAAATGCTTAAGCCCCATGCTTTGGATGATGCCGGAGCCATGTGCGCATCCATGATTAAAGCTTCATTGCTTAACAAAAATAAGGAATTAAAGCCACTTATCGATAACTATATTAACTACATTTTATATCACGAATATCGTTTGAGCGATGGCACTTTTGCCCGTAATCGTCCGCAAAAAAACAGTGTGTGGCTCGACGATATGTATATGAGCATTCCGGCCATTGTTTATATGGGAAAACTTACCGGCGATTCCAAATATTTTGATGAAGCTGCCCGTCAGGTTATTTTGTTTAAAAATCGTATGTGGATTCCTGAAATGAATCTTTTCAGGCATGGCTGGATTGAATCTATGGAAGTCCACCCTTCTTTTTTCTGGGCTAGGGCCAATGGATGGGCTCTGTTGACTTTATGTGAAGTTCTGGATGTATTGCCCTATGAGCATCCTCTGTACAACGAAATTCTTGATTTGCTTCGCAGTCATCTGCAAGGATTGGCAGCTTTGCAATCGGGGCATGGGTTATGGCACCAGTTGCTCAATCGAAACGATAGTTATTTAGAAACTTCTGCATCAGCCATTTTTGTATATGGAATGGCTCATGCCATTAATAAAGGCTGGGTTGATGCCAAAGTATTTGGTCCGGTTGCCAGCTTGGGATGGGCTGCTATTGCACAAAAGGTAAACACTTTGGGGCAGGTTGAAGGCACTTGTGTTGGCACTGGAATGGGGTTCGATGCAGCTTTTTATTATTACCGACCTGTAAGTGTTTTTGCTGCTCATGGTTATGGGCCTGTTTTATTGGCCGGGGCCGAAATGATTGAATTATCGCAACGGATGCATCCTAAAATGAACGACAGTGCTTTACTGTTTTATTTTGAGCCCCAAAAAACTTCAAGTCCAATATTTGTTGAACAAAACTGGTCAAATGTGCCATTGGTGGCAGGTAGCACCAGAAAAGGCAATCATCCGGTAGTTTTTATCATTGGCGATTCAACAGGGAAAACCGGAGGCGGAAAAGGTGAGACTGGCCAATGGGGATGGGGAAGTTTTTTGGAATGTTTTTTTGATACCACGCGTATTTCCATCGAAAATCATGCAAGAGGTGGTCGCAGCAGCCGTACTTTTTACACCGAGGGACTGTGGGAACAGGTTTATAATGGTTTACAAAAAGGCGATTATTTGTTTGTGCAATTTGGTCATAATGATGGCGGTCCGTTGAATACAGGCCGCGCAAGGGCTTCTCTTTCCGGAACGGGTAACGAATCGGAAACGGTTATAATGGAACGTCACGGAGGCCCGGAAGAGGTTTTTACTTTTGGCAGATATCTGAGGTATTATATTCGCCAGGCTAAGGCTAAGGGGGTGAATGTTATTGTTCTGTCGCACACACCGGGCAATTGGTGGAACGAGGGGAGGGTTACCCGATGCGATAAGACTTATGGAAAGTGGTCGCAGGAAGTTGCGCAGCAAGAAGGAGTGCAATATATTGATTTAAACCATTTGGCTGCTTTAAAGTACGAAGCATTAGGGCCGGAGGCCACCAAAGATTATTTTATGGACAATGTTCATACATCGGCCAAAGGCGCTGTTATGCACGCCCGGTGCGTAGTTGAAGGGGTTCTAGCATTAAATAATCATTCGTTGGTTAATTATATAGTGCCAAATGCATTAACCAAAAAGATTAATGTTGCTGCCAAGCCGCTTTTTCGCGATCCGGTTTATGATGGGGCTGCCGACCCGGTGATTATCTGGAATAAAGGTGAACAGCGCTGGTTCATGTTTTATACCAACCGCCGTGCCAATATAGAAGCTGCCAATGGGGTGGAATGGGTTCATGGTACGCATATTGGCATTGCCGAATCGGTCGATGCCGGTGCCACATGGCAATATCGTGGTATAGCCAACATAAAATATGGTAATGGTGATTTAACCTTCTGGGCGCCTGATGTTATTGAGCATAATGGTGTTTACCATATGTATTTAACAGTGGTTCCGGGTATTTTCCCCAATTGGCAACATCCCCGCGAAATTATCCATCTAACCAGTCAAAATTTAACCGATTGGGAATATCAGTCAAAATTACCGCTGGCTACCGACAAAGTTATAGATGCCAGTATAATTAAGGCTCCCAATGGAAAGTGGCGTTTATATTACAACAACGAGCGCGATGGTAAAACCATCTGGTTTGCCGAAAGCAGCGACTTGTTCACCTGGACAGATATGGGGAAGGCACTTGCGGTAAGGGGTGAGGGACCAAAATTATTTTTCTGGAAAGAAAAGTATTTTTTAATGATGGATACCTGGGATGGTTTAGCCCTGTTTTCGTCGGATGATATGTTAAACTGGGTTCGTCAGCCAAACAATATCCTTCAAAAAGGCGGGAGTGGCCCCGACGACCAGACCAACGGTCTCCATGCCGATGTGGTGATTAATAATAACCGTGCTTATGTATTTTATTTTACCCATCCTGGTCGCAAGGCAGAGGCTGCCAAAGAAGATAACTACGAAACCCGGCGGTCAACCATTCAGGTGGCCGAACTGGAATATATTAATGGTGAAATTGTTTGCAACCGCGATATGCCGGTATTCATTGATTTGAAGTTGGAGGTTAAGTAAAATTCTTTTATAAGTTAAAAATAACAAGGCTGAAGGAGAAAGGCAGAAGGCAGGAGTTACGCTGGTTAATAGGGGCTACCTGTTCTGCAGCGCGGAAAGCTATGTGGCAACTGAAAAATAAATTATAGATATGAAACGAGCATGATTCGTCAAACACAAATACGGATGAAAATTCATCATGCGAGTTCCATCCGACCTTATTGTTAAAATTATTTACGGATGAAAAGATATGCTTTTAAAATGTACCTGAAACGAGGCTACGAAGAAGAGTACGAACGGCGGCACAATGCCATTTGGCCTGAGTTAAAGAAATTATTAAAAGATGCAGGTGTTTACGATTACTCTATTTTCTGGGATAAGGACACCAATGTGCTTTTCGCTGTTCAAAAAGTGCATGGTGATAGCGGCTCTCAGGATTTAGGTACAAATGTTATGGTGAAAAAGTGGTGGGATTATATGGCCGACATTATGGAGGTTAATCCTGATAATTCGCCTGTATCGGTTGCGCTGCAAGAGGTATTTTATATGGAGTGAAGATTAAGGCAGAAGACAGGAGAAGGAAAACAGAAGAAAGATGAAAGAAGACCGGAGACCGGAAACCGGAGACCGAGAGTTATTCGTACCTTAAGAATCAGACTATAACAGATAAAATGATGTTAGAATGAAATGGATGAATAGGAGTTTAATGATTATTTGTTGCTTGGTTTTAATGGAGGTTTCCATGTTGGCTCAAACAACCGATTGGCCTCAGCAAACCGTTGAAACAAAGCCTGGCTCGCGATGGTGGTGGCTGGGCAGTGCTGTTGATGAGGCCAACCTAACGCATAATTTAGAGCAATATGCCAAAGCGGGTATTGGAACGCTTGAAATTACACCCATTTATGGTGTTCAGGGAAATGATGCCAATGACGTTGCTTTTCTATCGGAGCGATGGATGCAGCTTTATCAACATTGTCAGAAAGAAGCCCGGCGACTTGGAATTAAAATTGATATGAATACCGGAACCGGTTGGCCGTTTGGTGGCCCTCAGGTTGCCCAGGACGAGGCGGCTGCTAAATTGTTTATTGCCGAGTACAGGTTAAAGAAAGGTGAATCGCTTACTATGCCCGTAATGGTTCCCGACGAGCGCCAGAAAAGCAGTGCTAAGCTGCTGAGGTTAATGGCTTTTCCCGAAAAAGGGGTCCCTATTGATTTAACATATTTGGTGGTCAATAATCAATTAAACTGGAAAGCACCCAAAGGCAAATGGCGGCTTATTGCAGCATTTTCAGGTAATACTTTTCAACAAGTAAAAAGAGCCGCTCCCGGTGGTGAAGGATTGGTTGCCGACCATTTTTCATCCAAAGCTGTTGATGCTTATCTTAAAAGGTTTTCAGCAGCATTTAATCAATCTGAGGCTGCAATACCAAATAGTTTTTTTAACGATTCGTACGAAGTTTATGGCGCCGACTGGACACCACGTTTGTTTGAAGAATTTGAAGCCCGGCGAGGCTATAAACTCGAACATTACTTGCCGCAATTTTTAGATAACAATCGTGATGAAACTTCGGCCCGCATTATTTCCGATTATCGTGAAACCCTTTCGGAATTGCTGTTGGAAAATTTTACCCGGCAATGGACTGATTGGTCGCATTCTCTGGGGAGTAAAACACGTAGTCAGGCTCATGGCTCCCCTGGTAATTTAATTGATTTGTATGCAGCGGTCGATATCCCTGAATGTGAAGGATTTGGTTTATCTGAATTCAATATTCGGGGATTACGCAAGGATTCACTCACACGACATAACGATTCCGATTTGTCGATGCTTAAATATGCTTCATCGGCTGCCCATATATCAGGTAAGCGATTTACATCGTCGGAAACGTTTACCTGGTTAACCGAGCACTTTCGTACTTCATTGGCGCAATGTAAGCCCGATTTAGACCTGATGTTTGTTTCGGGGGTTAACCGTGTTTTTTTTCATGGAACTACGTATAGTCCTGTCGATGCAGCCTGGCCGGGCTGGAAGTTTTATGCTTCGGTTGATATGAGTCCAACCAACCCGCTTTGGCGCGATATTTCTGCTTTTAACGATTACATATCCAGAGTACAGTCGTTTTTACAGATGGGAGAGCCCGACAATGATTTTTTACTATATCTGCCAATTTATGATATGTGGCACGAGCAGGAGGGACGCTTGCTGATGTTTGATATTCATAAAATGGCACAGCGGGCTCCTGAGTTTATCGATGCAGTTCATCAGATTAGCAATGCCGGTTACGATGTGGATTATATATCTGATAGTTTTATTAAATCGGCCGGTAGTGTTGATGGTAATATTAAAACAAAAAGTGGTCAATCTTACAAAGCTTTAATAGTTCCGGGAGTTAAACGGATGCCGGCCGATGTGCTTGCAAAACTGGTTGAAATGGCTAAGGATGGAGCTACCATTATATTTATGGACTTTTATCCATCTGATGTTCCCGGTTTTGCTTCACTGAATAGCCATCGCAAGGTTTTTAATGATATCCGGACGAGTTTACCGGTTGCGGGTTTTAACAAAACAACTGTAAACAGCATTGGCAAAGGACGGATTATTACAGGCAACAATTATGCAGCCACCTTAAATTTATCCGGTGTTTTACCCGAACTGATGAAACCTGAATTTAATCTGCAATCCATCCGAAGAAAAAATGATTCAGGTCATCATTACTTTATTGCAGCTTTAAACGATAAAGATACCGACGAATGGATAACCATAGGGGTTAAAGCCAAATCGGCAATGCTTTTTAATCCGTTAAATGGCGAAAAGGGCAAGGCTAAAATTCGTCAATTGAATGGTAAAACCCAGGTAAAGCTTCAAATTAAGTCGGGTGAGTCGATTATTTTAAAAACATTTGAAAATGAAGATATTAAATTCGACGAATGGAAGTATAAAAATATTAAGGATAATACATTCGCACTTAATAATGACTGGATTTTACACTTTATTGAAAGCACCCCGCCCATTGCTTACAACTTTGTTTTAAAACAAATTGAAGCATGGACCAATTTAAACGACCCACTGACCAAAATTAACATGGGAACAGGGGTTTATCGAAAAACTTTCAGTTTTAATAAGACCGAAGCCGACGACTGGATGCTCGATTTGGGCGACGTTCGTGAAACTGCCAGGGTAAAAATTAATGGAAATCATGTTACTACGCTTTGGTCGGTTCCTTACCAAACCAATGTTGGAAAGTACCTTATAAATGGCCTTAATACCATTGAAATTGAGGTTACTTCATTGCCGGCTAATCATATTGCCCACTTAGACAGACAAGGGGTTCAGTGGCGAAATTTTAAGGAAATCAACTTTGTGGATTTGAATTATAAAACAACGGGTTACGGTCATTGGAAAACCATGCAGGCTGGTTTAAACAGTGAAGTGAAATTGATTCCTGTTATGTACGAATAATAAAGAAAAGGATACGTGATGAAGACAACAATAATAACGATTGCATTTTTGGCGCATTTTATATTTGCGTATGGGCAATGGTCGTCCAATGTACCCGATTTTCCTTGGATGAAGGAAGTGGGAGCCCATACATTCCCTTCGTTACAAACGGTTTATAATGTTTCCGATTATGGTGCTGTGGGAGATGCTTTAAAACTCAACACCGAGGCCATTCAAAAGGCCATTGATGCGGCTGAAGCCAATGGCGGTGGCATTGTTACTTTTAATCCGGGTGTTTATCTAACCGGCTCTCTGTTTATTGGTAATAATATCAATTTTAACATTCCTAAGGGAACTATGCTGATTGGAAGTCAGAATATTACTGATTATAAACGGATTGACACGCGTGTTGCCGGTGTTGAAATGAACTGGCCTTCTGCCTTAATCAATGTAATTGGAAAAAAAAATGCTGCCATAACAGGAAATGGCGTTATTCATGGCAGAGGCAAAGTATTTTGGGATAAGTATTATGCCATGCGTAAGGAATACGACCCAAAAGGATTGCGGTGGATTGTGGATTATGACTGTGAACGTCCTCGTGGTATTCTTATATCAGATTGTGAGCACGTTACCATTAAAGAAGTGGTGCTTTATCAGCCTGGATTCTGGAGTTTGCATATTTTATACAGTAAATATGTAACCGTTGATGATGTTATTATCAGCAATAATATTGAAGGACAAGGGCCAAGCACTGATGGGGTGGACATCGATTCTTCATCGTTTATTCTGGTGCAAAACAGCACGATTAATTGTAACGATGATAATTTTTGTCTGAAAGCCGGGCGCGATAGCGATGGACTAAGAGTTAACCGGCCATGTGAATTTATTGTTATCAGAAATTGTACCGCAGGTCATGGTCATGGTTTAATTACCTGCGGCAGCGAAACTTCAGGTGGTATCAGAAATGTGGTGGCTTATAATTTAAAAGGAAATGGCACCAACAATGGCATACGGTTTAAAAGTACCAGTCAGAGGGGTGGAGTTATTGAAAATATTTATTTGTACAATATTGAACTGGTGAATGTTGCAAACCCTGTTGTGCTCGATTTAAACTGGCATCCGGCCTACAGCACATCTGTTTTACCCGAAGGTTACAACATTAATGAGGTTCCTGTGCACTGGAAAAAAATGTTACAACCAGTCGATCCCAAACAAGGAACTCCAAAGTTTAGAAATGTTTATTTTTCCGGAATTTCAGCTGTTAATGCCAAAACCTGCATCAACATAACAGGCATTGAATCCAGCTCGGTCGACAGTTTTCATTTTAAAAATGTGACACTTCAAGGCGAAAAAGCCGGGCGCATTCATCATGCAAAAAACTGGATATTTGAAAATTTTCGGATTATAGCCCCGGATAAACCTGATTTGAAAAATAATCGCCAGGTTGAAATCCCTGTAAAATAATTGGTTGAGATATAGGCACCTGATTCAATAGGTTGCATTAACAAACAACAGAACCTAATTTTTAAAGAATGATGAGAAGTCTTTTATCAGGAATACTCGTGAGCATTTCAATGTTAACAATGGCTCAGAATACCGAACAAATTTATCTTTCAGGAACCGGTTTAGGAAATACAGTAACCTGGGACTTTTATTGTTCCGGCGGAATGAACAGTGGTAAATGGAGCAGGATTGAGGTACCCTCGCAATGGGAATTACAGGGATTTGGTGAATATACCTACGGTCGCTGGTATATTACCCGCGGTGCTCAGCCATCTAAAGAAACCGGAATTTACCGGCATACGTTCACGGTTCCAGATTCGTGGAAGAACAAGAGTGTTTCCATTGTTTTTGAGGGGGTTATGACCGATACTGAAGTACTCATTAATGGTAAATCGGCCGGGGAAAAGCATCAGGGTGGTTTTTATCGTTTCTCGTACAATATTTCCGATAAAATTATCATCGGAAAAGAAAATAAGCTGGAAGTCAGGGTGGCTAAACATTCCGATAACCGGTCGGTTAACGCGGCTGAACGAATGGCCGATTGGTGGACTTTTGGCGGAATCTATCGTCCGGTTTATCTGGAAGCCAAACCTTTAACTGCTATAACTCATGTTGCAGTGGATGCCAAAGCCGATGGATGGTTGCATGCTCACCTCGAATTATCCCGTTTAGGAAAGGGGTTTTCGGTCAATGCATCTATTGAACCGCTTACAGGTTCGGGAAGTTATAAAAATCAATCGGTTAATCTTGCGAACAATCTGGCAAACCAGGTTATTTCGGTTAAATGGGATGATGTAATTGCCTGGAATGCCGAAAATCCCCAACTGTATGTGCTTAAGCTGGAGTTGGTGAATGCCCGGAAGGAAGTGGTGCATGTTTGGCAAAACCGGATTGGTTTCCGCACTGTAGAGTTTCGCCCACGCGATGGCATTTATGTGAATGGAACCAAAATTGTGATGAAAGGGATTAACCGTCATTCGTTTCATCCCGATGGTGGCCGGACTACCAACAGGGAAGTGAGTTTGCTCGATGCTAAACTCATTAAAGAGATGAATATGAATGCCGTTCGGTTTCATTATCCGCCCGATCAGCATTTTATTGAAATGTGCGATTCGCTGGGACTTTTTGTGATTGATGAACTGGCCGGTTGGCAAAATGAATACGATACCCAGGTTGGGAAAAAATTGTTGAAATCGATGGTGCAACGCGATATGAATCACCCAAGCATTATTATTTGGAGTAATGGCAACGAAGGTGGCTGGAACTACGAGCTGGATGCACTTTTTGCTAAGTACGATCCCCAAAACAGGCATGTGATTCACGCATGGGCCGATTTTAACGAATTAGACACGCATCATTATCCTACATTCCTTACTGGTGTTGCCCGGTTTACAAATGGATACAAGGTTTTTATGCCTACCGAGTTTATGCATGGAATGTACGACCAGGGCCATGGTGCCGGGTTGGAGGATTTTTGGAATAATTACACATCGCACCCTTTATTTGCCGGTGGTTTTATGTGGGATTTCAGCGACAATGCTGTGCGACGGTCCGATAAGGGCGGCATTCTCGACAGTGAAAATTTTAATGCACCCGATGGAATTGTTGGCCCTTACCGCGAAAAGGAAGGCAGTGTTTTCACGGTTCGTGAGGTTTGGGCTCCCATTCAGTTTCAGAAACTGTACATTACACCTTCGTTTAAGGGTGAGTTTATGGTAACAAATACCTATTTATTTACCAATTTAAATAAATGCCGGATGGAATTCCGGGTGTTCGAAACGCCTTCACCACTGAAGGGAGGAAACACCAATTTAATTGCTTCAGGAAATGTTATTTTGCCAGCACTTGAACCCGGCGAAACAGGGAGAGCAAAAATGATTTTACCCGAAAATTTCTTTCAGGGCGATGTGCTTGAGATGGAAGCTTTTGACCAATACGGACAATCCATTTGCACCTGGACATGGCCCATTAACTACGCCAATGATTATCTTAAAAAACAAACAGCATCATTAAAAGTCAGCAACAAGGCTACCATTGACAACCAAAACGATATTTATTGGCTGAGTGCCGCAAGTGTTCGTGTGGCTTTTAACAAGAACACCGGAATACTCGAGTGGGTTGAAAACAGGAAAGGGGAGATTCCTTTTAACAACGGCCCCATTGCTGTGGGTATGAAAATCAGGTTTAAAGAAGCATATGTTAAAACTGTTGGTAATGACGCACTCTTTGTGGCTAAATATTTGGGAGGAATTGACTCCATTGTATGGCGCATGAATGGTGCCGGCTTATTATCGATGGATGCGGTAATGCTGAATCGCGCATCGGGTGGGGGCGGATTTGATGATGCTTTTACCGATGAGGAGGTGCTTAATTTTGGACTTACTTTCTCATTTCCTGAAGAAAATGTAACAGGTATGCGCTGGTTTGGCCGCGGCCCTTACCGTGTTTGGAAAAATCGTATAAAAGGCACTAATTACAATATCTGGCACAAGGATTATAACAACACCATCACCGGCGAAAGTTATTTTGGTTTGGTTTACCCCGAATTTAAAGGTTATCATGCCAATTTGTATTGGGCAACTCTTGAATCGGCAACCACTCCCTTTACGGTTTATTCTGAAAGTGATGGTGTGTTTTTCAGAGTGTTTACGCCCGAAGAGCCCAAAGGTCGTCAGGATGGCAAAAATACCATGCCCGATTTTCCCGAAGGCGATTTGTCGTTTTTGTTTGATATTCCCGGCATACGTTGCTTTAAGCCTATTCATCAGCATGGCCCTCAGAGTCAGCCCGGAAATATACGTATTAAAAAAGGTGATGAGGGAATCCGTATGAAACTAATGTTCGATTTCAGGTAGGTAACATGTTGTTTTAGTGTGTCTATTATTTGATATACAAATAGATAAAAGGAGGGTGTCTCAAAAGTCAGAGACACCCTCTTTTTATTCGTACTCCTACCCGAGTAGTTTTTCAAATACTGAATTTTCAGAGCCTTAAAAAAACTTATGAGACAGCCTCCTTTTTATTTCTATCACATTCCTGTGAATTTTTTCGAATATTGATACTCAAATTTTAAAAAGTTTATGAAACAACCTCAATGCCTTTGCTAATTTGCCCTTCACTGAACCGAAATAATATTCTCCTGAATGCCCTGGGTGTATTTCGAAGGAGAGCAGCCAAACTGGGTTTTAAAGCATTTACTGAAATAAAACGGGTCTTCAATGCCAACCTGCCACGAAACTTCTGCAACAGTATGTTTACCTTCGAGCAGCAATTCTGCTGCTTTTTTCATGCGCTTTATCTTTATTAAATCGTTGGGCGAATAACCTGTTAGTCCCTTAATTTTTTTATAAAATACAGTTCTTTTTTGGCCGCAAAGTTCGGTAAACTCCTCAACCGAAAAGGTTGGGCGACTAATATTTGCATCCAGTGTTTTATTCACCAGCAAATAAAATTCCTTATCCTTATTGGTATTGCTAAATAAGCTTTCTTTTGCCTCAATGTCAATCGAGAATCGCTTTTTGAGTTTTTCGCGTTGTTCTATTAGTTTGTAAACCCTCGATAACAGGTATCTTAAACTGAATGGTTTCATAATGTAAGCATCGGCACCGCACTCGCTGCCTTTTAATCTCACTGCATCCGACGACAGCGCCGTAAGAAGAATTACCGGAATGTGGCTGGTTTGGAAATCATTTTTCAAGCGAGATGTAACCTCAAATCCATCCATTTCAGGCATTTTAACGTCACAGATAATTAAGTCGGGATTACCCGTAATGGCCAAATCCAGACCAATTTTACCATTTTCGGCAGTTTCGGTTATGAAATGCTTTCCAAGTTCTTCCGATAAAAACTCACGAATGTCTTTGTTGTCATCAATAATAAGTATTTTACATTCATGCGGTGATGCCTGCTTCAGATGCTCTTTTTCAGTTGTGTGATTGTCGTTTTCGCCATCGTGCACCAAATGTTCGGCAGGCATGGAGCCAGGTGTTATATAATTAACATCTTTATAATGAGTCGTATCACCAGGGAGTTCCACTTTGAACACAGAACCGCCTTCAGGATTCTCTTCGTACAAAACACGCCCTTTGTGCGCTTCGGTAAACTCTTTTACGAGCGACAAGCCTACACCGGTTCCTTCGGATGAGAAGTGAATTTGCATAAACCGGCTGAACAACAGATGCTGTTTCTCTTTTGGGATACCAATTCCACTGTCTTTTACAGAAATAATGCAAGTGCCGTTGGTTTTATTTCTATCAACCGATAAATGAATGGTGCCATTATTGGGTGTGAATTTAAACGCATTGGAGAGTAAATTGAAGATAATTTTTTCCACTTTATTGTGGTCAATAAAAAGTTCCCAGTTTCCGGTTTCGACGGTTAGCGTATAATTGATATTTTTTGTGGTTGCTATTTCTTTGAATGTGAAGTAGATGTTGTGCACATACTCCGAAATATCAGTGAGTTCCAGATTGAGGGTTAACACATTGTTTTGAATTTTTCTGAACTCAAGTAACTGGTCAATTAAGCGTGTCATTTGCCGGGTATTGCGATTTAAAAGCGCTACCTGCTTTTGGCTCGATTCCGAAAGATTTTTTTCAGATGATAAACTTTCAACAGCTCCTCTAATAAGGGTAAGCGGGGTTCTGAACTCGTGCGAAATATTTGTAAAAAACCTTAGTTTATAGTCGGTTAGCTGTTTTTCAATGCGAACGGCATTGTTAAGGTTGCTGATTTTAAAAATAACCAGAAAAGTGATGAATAATAAGGCTACTGCCACTATAAAATAGATAACCAATGCCAGGTTGGAACGCCAGAATGGTGGTGTTACAATTATTTCAAGCTCAGTTACCTCGTTGTTCCATTGTCCATCGGCATTGGAGCCTTTCACTTTAAAGGTATAACTTCCCGGAGGAAGGTTCTTATAAGTTGCCGAACTAATGCTGGCAGGCGTACTCCAAAATTTATCATACGGTTCCATGATGTAGGTGTACTGATTCATTTTGGGATCAGTTAGATTCAGGCTGGCAAAATGCAAGGTAAATGTGTTTTGCAGGTGGGTTAACTTTAACTGGTTAACCATACTGATGGATGCATTCAATGGTGAGTTGTTACGATTGGTTTCAACCCGTTCGTCGTAAACAAATAAATCGGTAAAAACCACTGGTGGTACATGGCTGTTCTTAATAAATTTACCGGGATTAAAGGCTATAAAACCATCGAGGGTGCCCCAGAGCATTTCACCATTTTGACGCATGGCGCAGGCGTTTTCGTTATAGTAGTTGCCATGGGTTCGCTCCGAAAACTGGTAGGTCATAAAGGTTTGTTGATGGTAATCAAACTGGCAAATCCCGTTTTCAGTACTTATCCATAATACACTGTCGGGGCTTTCGAGAATGGCTGTAACCACATCCGATGGCAATCCTTGTTTGGTGGTGAATTTTACAAAGCGGTTCTTTTTGCTGTTGTTATCGTCGCGAACCATCAAATTTAAACCGCCCCCGGCAGTACCAATCCACAAATTACCTCTTTTATCTTCATAAATGGTTTTAATATCATTGCAATTCAACCCTTCGGTGTTGTTCGAACTAAAATGGTAATTTTTGTAGTTGTCGGGATTATTAATAAAATCATCGGGATAAAAGCAGATAAGACCTTCATAGCTGCCTGTCCAGATGTTATGCTGGTTATCCTCGAAAAGATAACGGATGTAGCTCTTGTTACCCTCGTTGCTAAAGAAATGGGTAAATGTGATGCCGTTTTTATCCTCATTGAGTAAATCGAGACCTCCACCAAATGAGGCAATCCAAATCCTTTTTTGCCTGTCCTGCAATATGTTGAAAACTGAATTGTGGCTTAGACTCTCCGGGTTGGAAGCATCGTTAACAAAATGGTGCAATTGTCTGGTACCTGTCAGGTCGTAAACGTACACACCATTGCCTTTGGTTCCAATCCAAATCTGGTTCTTGTCGTCTTCAATAATGGTATAAGGATTTAGGTTTTTATGAATGCATTTGGACTTTTCCAAATGCTTATCATACAAATAAAGGCTTCCGTTTTTGGTTCCAACCCAAACATTTTCTTTGGAATCTTCAAAAACAACTTTAACATTGTTGCTCGATCCTAAAATATCCTCTTTCTCGGGGCGTAAATAGCGTACTTTGTAGTTTTGCCTGATAACTTTAATGATGCCGGCATACTCGCTGCCTACCCAAATATTGCCCGATTGGTCTTCGGTTATTGACAATAAATAATCGGAAGCAGGGCTATTGCTTTGAGCGTTGTATCGGTAATTCTCCAAAAAACCTGTGGTTGGCTCGTATTGAAACAGTCCGTTACCATAGGTGGTAATCCAGTAAACACCTCGTGAATCGATAAAAACAACATATCTTTCATTATCAATAACTGATGCTATTTGTGATGGAATCAGATGTAACTCACGTAATTTACCTGTTTCGGGCAAGTAATGGCGTAAAATACCTGAGTGGTCGAAAATCCAAACGCCCTGCCTACTGTCAACAATTAATTGTGCAGAGCTACGAATAGAGGCATTGTTGGGAAACGGATTGCTGTTAAACGTGTTGGATATTGCGTTGTAAAGTAATAATCCATGGGAGCGGGTAGTTAGCAGAATTTCTTTCCGTCCCAGTTGGGCAATATCCAGAAACTGGCAGTTTTTATCCCAAACAAGTGGCTCAATAAAGTTTTTTTTCAGCAAATTATACCGGTATATATAATTCCGGTCGGTTAAAAAATAAATCATTCCATCCATTTCCAGTGCTTTCCTGAACGTGCCGGTAACACTATTTTTATAAAAACCCTCGAAATTATCGCCATTGACACAAAGGTTGAGTCCATTTTGGGTGCCAATCCAAATGTTCTTTTTCGAATCTTCAAAAATAAAGTCTACGGTGTGATGGGTAAGCAAACTGTTTGTTGAGTTGGCCATAAAAACCACCTGGGGATTCTGGTTTAGTGGATATTCAATTCTAATGCAACCTGTTTTATTGTCCCATAACCAGGTTGAGCCATCCGATGTTTCTAAAAAATTGGTATAGGCCAGGTTTACTGTCCGGTTTTTATAATAGAGGTCAATAAAAGTTTCTGTTGCAGGGTTGTAACAACTGAAGGAATTATCGTATTTCCTTACCCAGATAAAACCCTTTTTATCTTCAAAAATACTTCTTACCCTATGGTCTGATAATGAAATATTAACACCAATCTGAGGTTTATGAACAATAAAACGGGAACCATCATAGCGATTTAATCCATCTAAGGTACCAGCCCATAAAAAGCCCTTTTTGTCAATCATAATCGATCTGACCGTGTTTTGCGATAGTCCATCTTTTGTGCTTATTTGCCTGAAAAGCAATGATTCATCGTTGCGGGCAAATGATAAACCAAAACAAAAAGAAAAACAGATAAAAATTGTCAGGGCTTTACTCATGGCGGGCAAATTTTTAATGAAGGCAATTTCAAAAATACTAATTAAAAGAGGCTTTTTAATCATTTTTTACAGGTATTTGAATGATTTTCCATCCCTTTTCTCACGATAATTGTGCTATTTTGGACTGATATAACTGGCAACTTTGTCACATGAATGTTTCATCCTAAAATATCATTATCATGAATAAATTATTGATTGGCCTACTGTTACTATTTTCTGTCGCCTTTTTTTCATGTAAAAGTCAGGAAGAAAAGGTTTTCCTGTTTACTTATTTTATGGGTAATGGCGAAGATGGTTTGCATTTGGCTTACAGTTACGATGGCTTAAAATGGGACGCCCTGTTTGGCGGACAATCTGTTTTAAAACCAACCATTGGTAAAGATCGTTTAATGCGCGATCCCAGCATTGCCAAGGGAAAAGATGGAACCTTTCACTTAGTTTGGACCACCGGATGGTGGGATAAGGGCATAGGCTATGCATCATCCAAAGACCTTATTAACTGGTCGGAGCAGCGGTATTTGCCGGTTATGGAAGCCGATACTGCCACTCGAAACACCTGGGCCCCTGAACTTTTTTACGATGTTGCTGACGACCTGTTTTATATCATCTGGGCTTCTACTGTTCCGGGAAAATTTCCCGACATTGAAACAACATCCAATGAAACGGGCCTCAACCACCGTCAATATTTTGTTACCACCCGCGATTTTAAAACATTCAGCGAAACGGCACTGTTTTTCGATCCGGGATTTAGTGTAATTGATGGTGCAATCGTAAAAAAAGAGAATCGATACTGGTTTATCATTAAAAACGAGATGTCGGTTCCCAGCGAGAAAAACCTTCGAATAACCTTTACCGACAATCTGAAATCGGGCTTTCCCGTTTCAGTTTCAGAGAATATCTCCGGCAAGCAATGGGCCGAAGGGCCTGCGCCAATCGTTATTGGCGAATATGTTTATGTCTATTTTGATAAATACCGCGACCGTAAATATGGTGCCATTCGTTCGGTTGATGGAGCCAACTGGGAAGATATTTCGGATTTAGTCAGTTTCCCCAAAGGAACCCGTCATGGCACTGCTCTCGAAATCCCTAAACAATTGCTTGAAAATTTACAGCAAAAACAGTAGCTAAATGCTATATTTCCATTGCTTAAGCCCCAGATCAATCCGGGGCTTGCAATCAGGCAGCACTTCTTCCATTATCACCAGCGCAGCTCCCAGCGCACTGGAATTATCAACCTCTGTGGTGTAAATATTCTTATCAGGAAAATAATGCGATAAGAAATTAATAAACAAAAGGTTTCGTGAAAATCCGCCTGAAACAAACAGGTTGTTAACCTGACTTTGCTCATCAAGAACCAGTTTAATGGAACTTACACACAAAGCGGTTAGATCGAACATCAATTGGTGGTAAGCTTCCGAGAATGAACCAAAATGATTTAAATCAACGGTTTCATCTATATAATCTGGTGATATACCACTTTTAAAAAAACGCTGCTGATGGGTTCTGCATAAATGACCAATTAGTTCTAGGTTAGGTGTTACTTTTTTATAAGCATCTTTATCGGCATTAAACCATTGCTGTATTCGTTCCAGGTTAATGTCATGGATATGGCCCATAAACAAGCGCGACGATTTAACCGGTTTTTGATTCACACTCAGGTAGCACAAACAATCGTTTTGAAGTTCTCTATCGGTTAGTGGCGTATAATTGAACGGGTTCATATTAATGCACCATGTTCCGGTTGAAATAAGCAGGAATTTTTCATCAAACCCTCTAAAATAGGGTACCAACGAAGCCGAACTATCGTGAATGCCTACTCCAATATCGATTTTTTTCCCTTCAATATCGATTACTGAAACACTCGAGTTTGATACCGGCATGGGTAAAACAAATCCTTCATCGGTTAACCATTGATGGTAATCCATTTTATCAAAATTCCACATAAAAGTGTGGCATCCAATGGAGGTATATTCAGAAACAGCTTTTTGGGTTAGCAAAAACGACAAGTATTGCGGAAAATGGAGGATATGGCTGGTTTTTTCCAATATTTGAGGATGTTCCTTTTTTATCCACAGCAATTGAATGCCCGAGTTTAACATCATTCCAAGTGCCGGACTGGCTGTTTGACGACAAAAACTGCCGGTTCCACCATACTTTTGATAAAGTTGCTGAGCGTAAACTTCATTTACCGGTTTCAGGTAATTGAAAATGGGAGAGAGGCGTTTCCTATTTTTATCCACAAAAGCCAATGAGGCGCCATAGGTTGAAAAGTTAACACCTTTTACATCGTACTGTGGATGTTTGGCCAGTTGATATAACGACTCTTTAATCCAAAGCTCAATACGTTCTATATCATCGCATTCAAACCCATCACTGTCATGAATAACCGGAAATATCTCCTCATGTTGGTAAACCAATTGGGCATTGCAGTTGAAAAGCAACAATTTTTTGTTGGTTTTACCAATATCAAACACAGCAATTACTTTTTCCATTTTAATGATATATATATGAAGCTAAGCAAACAGAAAGACAAGACTGAAACAGGATAAATAGGTTATAATTATCCCTTTGGGATCTTATCTATCTGCTCTTTAACTTTATGTTTATCGTCTTTACTGGTATCTGTTACCTTTTTGCCAGTACTTCTGCTTCGTATTTCTGAATTTCGGCAATAAAATCAATTCCGGCCGGAACATTGTTCACTAGGCAGTAATAATCCCAAACGGCTCCAAACAAGCGGGTTTTCATGAGTTCCATCAGGGCAAGTCGTTCAAAATTTTTGCCGGTCTCTTCGTATTGCTTCATTATTGCAGTAGGTTCGAGTAATGCAAATAAAAATGCCTGCTGGGTAGCTCTTGTACCAATAACGTAGGCACCAATGCGGTTAATGGACGCATCAAAAAAATCGAGACCAATGTTTACCCGTTTCAGAAATTTTCCTCGAACGATTTCCGATGCAATTAATTGTATTTCATCGTTTAATGTAACTACGTGGTCGCTGTCCCAACGAATGGGGCGTGTTACGTGCAACAACAATTCATCAACAAATTGCAAAACAGCCGAAATTTTATCGCCCACTTGCTCGGTCAGGTGGAAGTGTCCGTTGTCAAGACAAATAAGCTTATTGTTTTTAACCGCATAACCCAGATAAAAATCGTGTGAGCCCACTGTCATGGCTTCGGCACCAATACCAAAGAGTTTGCTTTCAACGGCATCTTTCATGTATTCTTTCGGATATTGAACCGAAAAGGCTTCATCGAGCGATTGTTTTAACAACGTCCGATGTCCGCTACGGTCAACCGGTACATCTTTCGAACCATCTGGAATCCAAGTGTTATGCACACAGGGTGTTCCTAATTGTTTGCCCATTTCGGCTGCAATGGCCCGGCACCGCTTTACATGTTCTACCCAGAACCTGCGGTTTCCCTCATTTTTACTTGATAGCGTAAAACCATCATCGGCCTTGGGGTGCGAAAAGCAAGTAGCGTTAAAGTCCAGACCCATTTTCCGTTCTTTAGCCCAATTAATCCATCCCTGAAAATGCTCTACACCAATCTGGTCGCGGTCAACCAGCTTTCCTCCAAACTCACCATAAATGGCATGAAGATTTAAACGCTGCTTCCCGGGCAACAACGATAATACTATATCTAAATCCTGACGCATTTGTGATATTGATTTGGCCTTGCCTGGATAATTACCGGTGACCTGAATGCCACCTCCACCCAGTTCAGCGTTGGGTTTTTCAAAACCGCCAACATCATCGGTTTGCCAGCAATGCAGACTAATCACCACATCGTTCATCTGCTTAATAACAGCATCAGTATCAACGCCAAACCCGGCATATTGCTCTTTGGCTATTTGATAGGCTTTTTCTATAATTTCCTTTTTCATGACTCACCACTTTTAAACTTTCATCCGTAAATAATTTTAATAATAAGGCCGGATGGAACTCGCATGATGAATTTTGGCTCCGCCGATTTTCAATTCATCCGTATTTGTGTTTAACGAATCATGCTCGTTTCATCAATAATTACAACTAATTATCCCAAAGCATTTAACTCAGGATACAACCATTTGGCGACTCCTATTACTATTACCGATAATAATATCAATCCTATGCCAACAATAATAGTTCTATATGTTTTTTTGGATACACCTTTCCACTCTTTCCGGTAGAATCCCCACAGATTTGCGGTTAGAATAATGGTAGCCATATGCAACGTCCAGGAGCTGGCTCCGTTACCAATTTTAGTTTCTCCCATGCCATAGAAAAAGAATTGCAAAAACCAGGTAGTACCAGCTAATGCACAGAAAAGGTAGTTACGAAGCAGGGGTGTTTTTTTATCGGTAAAGTCGCCTCCTGTTTTGTTTTTAAAAATTAAGCAAAACGTCCATATCAGGTTGGTTGTGAGCCCCCCCCAAAGGATAACAAAGAAAATAATGTTGTTCTCAAAAAGATATTTGAATCCTTC
>CALEUX010000112.1 GCA_937920475.1 uncultured Marinilabiliaceae bacterium | reverse complement strand
AAACGTAAATTTGCATGTCAAAAATCATTATTTAAAAACTTGAACAAATTTACTTTTGCCGCAAATAAAAAATAATTTAGTCATGATTATAGGAATTCCAAAAGAGATTAAAAACAACGAAAACCGTGTTGCTTTAACCCCCAGTGGCGTTTTTGAAATGACCAAAGAGGGGCATACCGTTTATGTACAGGAAACGGCCGGATTGGGAAGTGGTATTACAGATGCTGATTATAAAAATGCAGGCGCTATTATTTTACCCGATATTGCCAGTATTTATAATGCTGCCGATATGATTATAAAAGTAAAGGAGCCCATAGCTGAGGAATACAACCTGATTAAGGAAAACCAATTGTTGTTTACTTATTTCCATTTTGCATCGAGCGAAATATTAACAAAAGCTATGATTGACCGGAAAGCTGTTTGTATTGCATACGAAACAGTAGAGTTGAGCAACAGGGCATTGCCATTGCTTATTCCCATGTCGGAAGTGGCTGGCAGGATGGCGGTTCAGCAGGGTGCCCGTTATTTGGAGAAGCCTGTAAAGGGTCGCGGCGTTTTATTGGGGGGTGTACCGGGTGTACCTCCGGGCAAGGTTTTGGTTATTGGAGGTGGTATTGTAGGAACACAAGCTGCCCGCATGGCTGCCGGTTTGGGCGCACAGGTAACTATTCTGGATAAAGATTTGGATCGTTTGCGTTATTTGAGTGATGTGATGCCGGCCAACGTGGTAACCATGTTTTCAAACGAATATAATATCCGTAACTTGGTGCAAACCAACGACCTTATAATTGGTGCTGTTCTCATTCCCGGAGCCAAGGCTCCCAAATTGGTTACCAGAGATATGATTAAAACCATGCGTCCGGGGTCAGTAATGGTAGATGTTGCCATTGATCAGGGTGGGGCGTTTGAAACCAGTCGTGCCACCACACATCAGGATCCGGTTTATCTGGTTGATGATGTATTACATTATTGTGTGGCCAATATGCCGGGGGCAGTTCCATTTACTTCAACAGTTGCGTTAACCAATGCAACCTTGCCATACGCGCTGGAACTGGCTCGTAAAGGTTGGAAAAAAGCTTGCAGCGGTAATCTTCCATTGCGTAAGGGCTTAAATATTATTAACGGGCAGGTGGTGTACAAAGGTGTGGCCGATGCGTTTAACCTTCCTTACCACGAAGTGGATGCTTTTTTACAGTAAACGGACAGCTTTTTATACTTTTAATCTGGTATTAGAGCTATTGATTATTTAGACCCGATGACAGATAGACTTGCCGGCAGGTGAGATTAATAAGAGAAGAAACTAAGATTAATAAAAAAGAGGCTGTCTCATAAGTTTTTTTAAGGCTCTGAAAATTGAGTATTTGAAAAACTACTCGGGTAGGAGTACGAATAAAAAGAGGGTGTCTCTGACTTTTGAGACACCCTCTTTTTGTTAATTATCAGTATTGTTAAACTGACTATCGGATGGCAGCCTGGGCTGCAGCCAAACGGGCAATAGGTACCCTGTATGGAGAACAGCTTACGTAGTTCATGCCAACTCTGTGACAGAATTCAACAGAAGAAGGTTCACCACCGTGCTCACCGCAAATACCTACTTTAAGATCGGCTTTGGTTGAGCGTCCTCTTTGCGTTCCCATTTCAACAAGCTGGCCTACACCTTCCTGATCCAAAACTTGGAAAGGATCGTGTTTCAGGATGCCTTTTTCAATATAGATTGGCAAGAAAGAACCAGCGTCATCACGCGAGTAACCAAAAGTCATCTGGGTAAGGTCGTTGGTACCAAACGAGAAGAAATCGGCTTCGGTGGCGATTTTGTCAGCAGTTAATGCAGCACGTGGAATTTCAATCATTGTACCAACCAGATAGTCGATTTTGTCGCCACGCTCAGCAAACACTTTATCGGCAGTAGCACGAATGATATCGGCCTGCAGTTTGTATTCTTTGAGTGTTCCGGTTAATGGTACCATAATTTCAGGGCGAGCATCCACACCTTTGGCTTTCAAGTTCAAGGCAGCCTCAATAATGGCGCGTGCCTGCATTTCGGTAATCTCAGGGTAGGTGTTTCCTAAGCGACAACCACGGTGTCCAAGCATTGGGTTGAATTCCTCAAGTTGATCCACTTTGGCTTTAATCACATCAATGGTAACGCCCATTTGTTCAGCTAGTTCTTTCTGGGTAGAAAGTTGATGAGGTACAAACTCATGCAATGGTGGGTCGAGTAAACGAACGGTAACACCATATCCGGCCATAGCCTCAAAAATGCCTTCAAAGTCTTCACGCTGGTAAGGGAGCAGTTTGGCAAGAGCTCTCTTACGACCTTCGGTGGTAGAAGCCAGAATCATTTCGCGCATGGCTTTAATACGTTCACCTTCGAAGAACATGTGTTCGGTACGGCAAAGGCCAATCCCTTTGGCGCCAAAATCACGGGCAATTTGAGCATCTTTTGGAGTATCGGCGTTGGTGCGAACATCCATTTTGGTATGTTTGCTGGCCATTTCCATAATCAGACCAAAATCGCCGCTCATATCAGGCTTACGGGTAAGTACTTTACCTTCGTAAACTTCACCGGTTGAACCGTTAAGCGATAACCAGTCGCCTTCGTTAAATACGCGGCCATCAATGGTTAAAGTGCGGGCTTTGTAATCGATACGAAGCGAACCGGCACCTGAAACGCAACATTTACCCATTCCGCGGGCAACTACGGCAGCGTGCGAGGTCATACCACCACGGGCAGTAAGAATACCACGGGCAATATTCATACCTTCAAGGTCTTCGGGCGAAGTTTCGATACGCACTAAAAGGCTTTGCTCATATTTGGCAGCTTCATCGGCAAAAAATACAATTTGTCCGGTGGCAGCACCAGGAGAGGCGGGTAAACCTTTTGCCAAAACGTTGGCTGAGCGGATGGCTACCGTGTCAAATACAGGGTGAAGCAACTCATCTAATTTGGCAGGCTCTAAACGCAGAAGCGCAGTTTTTTCGTCGATCATTCCTTCGCGGAGCAAATCCATGGCAATTTTCACCATGGCAGCACCGGTACGCTTACCGTTACGGGTTTGCAGAATCCAGAGTTTTCCGGTTTGGATGGTGAACTCCATGTCCTGCATATCCTTGTAGTGATTTTCAAGTTTTTCCTGAACTTCGTTCAATTGTTTGTAAAGTTCGGGCATGGTTTCTTCAAGCGATGGAAATTTGGCTGCACGCTCTTCTTCCGAGACATTCTGAAGTTTAGCCCAACGGCGGCTTCCTTCAAGGGTAATCTCCTGTGGTGTACGTGTTCCGGCTACCACATCTTCACCTTGAGCGTTGATAAGGTATTCGCCGTTGAAAATGTTTTCTCCTGTGGCAGCATCGCGGGTAAAGGCTACACCGGTGGCCGATGTGTTACCCATGTTACCGAATACCATGGCCTGAACGTTAACAGCGGTTCCCCATTCGTCTGGAATGGTGTTCAAACGACGGTAGTAAATGGCGCGTGGGTTACCCCAGCTATCGAATACAGCCATTACTGCTCCCCAAAGTTGTTCCCATGAGTTGGTAGGGAAATCTTTTCCGGTTTGTTGTTTAACGGCAGCTTTAAAACGCTTAACCAGTTCTTTCAGGTCGTCAACAGTAAGGTCGGTATCCAGTTCAATACCTTTGGCATGCTTAACCTCTTCCATAATTTTTTCGAAGGGGTCAATTTCTTCTTTTGATTCGGGTTTCATACCCAGAACCACGTCGCCATACATTTGAACAAACCGGCGGTATGAATCCCATGCAAACCATTCGTTGCCCGATTTTTTAGCAATACCTGCCACTGCGTCGTCATTCAAACCAAGGTTCAGAATGGTGTCCATCATACCTGGCATGGAAGCTCTTGCTCCTGAACGTACAGATACCAATAATGGGTTGGTTGCATCGCCAAATTTGGTATCGGTAAGCTTTTCAATGTTTGCAACAGCTGCTTCCACTTCTGCTTTTAATAGTTGTACCACGCCATCACGTCCCAACTGGTTGTACTCGGTACATACATCAGTAGTGATAGTAAAACCGGGAGGTACCGGAACCCCGATAAGGTTCATTTCGGCAAGGTTTGCACCTTTACCGCCCAGAAGGTTTTTCATGTCAGCTTTTCCTTCTGCTTTTCCGTTTCCAAACGTATAAACACGCTTTTTGTCCATAATTTGTTTTTTCTTGTTGGTGATAAATTGATTGAAGTTATTTGGATTTATTCTAATTATTCGAAATGCAAATAAACAGAATTTTTAGGACTTTTCCAGATTTTTTAATACAGGTGATGTCATTTTTTTAATAGGTTGCTGATCCCGAATTGATTAATTGATAGCGATTAGCATCTTTTGATTCTTTCACTGGTTTTTGTGAAAGTGTTAATAATAATTACAGAAATAGTCACCAATGCACTTGTATTATTGGTTAACTGATTTACACCATAAGTGAAAATTATAAAAGTGCTGGTCTTTTATTAAAAACCAACACTTTTTATATTCTTTATCACTATTGTCCGATAAATTTTTAGACAAGATGCTATAATACCTGCTAATTGTGGTGTCCCTACAGGATACTGAAAATTGGGGTCAATTCTTCTCTACCGATATTCTGTACCTGACGGCACAGTCCCGTTAGGGACTAAAGGCCGGGAAAACAATTAATTGAGGATTGAATTATTGTCTCGTTAGTGACAAAACAATTTTTTACCGGATAACAGTGATTCTTTATGTATCTTTTTAAAATTATTCTTTCGAATAAAGACCAAAGAATTATAGCTTTTAGGAAAATCTTAAAGTTATTACTTCACCGGATATTTGTTTTCATATTCCTTCGATTTTAGAAGAAAATCAACGTATTGTGCCCGTTTATAGGCATATGGGTCGTGCAGGTTTTTTTTCGACATTTTGCCTTTGAATTGCGACAGCGACTCATAGCCTTTTTTTTGCATCCAATCTTCGATACTGCTGAGAATTTTAGGAATATGTTGAGGCCCTTTATGATAGATGGCGCTCACCAACTGAACGGCATCGGCACCAGCCAGCAATGATGCTACTACATCTTCGCCTTCCATTATGCCTGTGTTGGCGCATAAACTGGCTTTTACTTCTCCTGAAAGAAGACCCATGTATCTTAAGGAGTTTCTGTTGTCGCCTTTTTGACTTAAATTATAAGGCATTTGAAGCGTTTCTTCCCAGATATTGATGTCGGGTTGAAAAAACCGGTTGAAGAGGACAAATCCATCGGCTTTGGCAGCATCCAATTGATGAATAAACGCCAAGGGATTTGTATAAAACGGGCTTAGTTTAACGGCTACCGGTATTTTAACCTCTTGTTTTACCTTTTTCAGGGTTTCAATTTGCTCCAGTTCTATTTCCTGTGGCGTTTTACCTTTGCAGGATATGGTAGAATAGAAATTCAGCTCAAGTGCATCAACGCCTGTTTGTGCCAATAAAATGGCAAACTCGGCCCATTTTTCATCTGTACGGCAGTTTAAACTGGCTATAACCGGAATTGAAAGCGCCTTTTTAAAAGCTTTTAGTGCCATTAAATGCCCTTTAGGCCCGGAATGTTCAATGTGCGGAAATAGATTGACCATTTCGGCATTGCGGTCGTCAAAGGCATGCAGTTCATCTTCGAGTTCAGCAGCTTCCAGCTCAAGTTGCTCTTCGAAAAGCGATTTATAAACAATGGCTGCAACGCCTGATTCCTGCAATAAAAGTGCTTTTTCGGGGTTGGCTGTGAGGTTGGAAGCGCCTGCAATAATTGGATTTTTTAGTTTAATCCCCAGATAAGTTGTTGAAAGATCCATAATAATTGATTTTAGGGTATATGGAAAAAATATAACTATTTCGGTGAATGCTCAATTGATTAAATCCTCTCCGCTAATCTTTCTTCCTGATGTAACAGCCTTATATAATAATTAACAGTTATTGAGGTGTTTTGGTTTAAAGGATTACTAAAAAGATTATGATGCTTTTGAGGACTGTTTAAATTTTTATTGAATTTTTTGGTGAGATGAACAGTTCTAATTGAACAAATAAACAAGGCATTAGCAACAAGCTTCCAGAGTATATGAGCTGGCAGCTAATGCCTTAAGAGTTAAATTTGTAACAGGGTTAACCTTTTATTTTGCCAGATGCTCTATCGGTCTTTCTTCAGGTGCTGTGGCAAACTGTTTATTAGGTGTACTACCCATATAAAACTCCAGGGTGCCGCCTTGCATAATTTCCTGATAAGTAATGTATGAGCGTTTAATTTCAATGCCGTTAAGTTTTACCGACTGTATGTAAATATTCTTTTTGTTGTTATTGTGAGCTGTGATAACAAATTTCTTTTTCCCCGGTAGGTTAATGGTCGCTTGTTCGGCCAGGGGTGAACCAAACACGAAAACTGAATTGGCCGGATTAACCGGGTAAAAACCCAACGATGATAATACATACCAGGCCGACATTTGCCCGCAATCTTCATTACCGGGTAAGCCATCGGGCAAATCGGTGTACCATTTATCCATAATATACCTTGTTTTTTCAGCTGTTTTCCACTGACTGCCCGTGAAGGCGTACAGGTAAGCAGCATGGTGGCTGGGTTCGTTCCCCTGAGCATATTGACCTATTAATCCTGAAATATCGGGCGAGGCATGTTCGCCCATATCGCCTGTAACCACAAAAAAGCTGTCGAATTTAGCCTCAAATGCAGTATCTCCACCCATCAGGTCAATTAACCCCATTACATCATGAGGCACCAGATAGGTATATTGCCAGGCGTTGCCTTCGGTGTAATCGCCAATTTCGTGTACCGATTTAAACGGATCGAAGGGCGTTTTAAACGTCCCATCGCTTAAAAGTGGCCTGATAAAACGGGTTTCGGGGCAGAAATATTTGGAATACACTTTTGATCGAACATTGTATCGCTGCAAATTCTCAGTATCGCCCATTTTTTCTGCTAGGCGGGCAATGGCCCAATCGGAAATGGCGTACTCGAGTGCCTTTGAAACAGATTCACGTTCCAAATCGGCAGGAATATAACCCATGGATTTAAGGTAATTCAGGCCAAATTCGTCGTTGGTTGAAGTGGCTAAAACAGCCTCATAGGCCAGCCTATGGTCGAATCCGGTAAACCCTTTAAAAATGGCATCGGCAACCACCGGAACAGCGCTATAACCCACCATGCAATTGGTTTCGTTACCCATCAGGTGCCAAACGGGTAGTTTTCCCTGGTGTTTGTAAATGGCAAGCATGGAGTTTATCATGTCGTCCACTCTTTCGGGCTGAACAATGGTGTATAAGGGATGAGCAGCGCGGTAAGTGTCCCACAATGAGAAGACAGAATAATTCTGAAATCCAGGGTTAGGATAAACGTTTTTATCGGTACCCATAAAACTGCCATCGTGGTCGTTAAACAGAACCGGTGCAGTAAAAGCATGATACATGGCTGTGTAAAAGGTGCGCAATACCGATTTATTGGAATGTTTAAACTCTATTTTGCCAAGCTCTTTGTTCCATTTATCGCGTGCTTCCTGCCTCACCCGATTGAAGTTCCAATGTGGAATTTCCTGTTGGATGTTATTCAGGGCGCCCTGATAACTTACCGGAGAGATGCCAACCTTTAATTTTATTTGTTCTTTGTTTTTGGTTGCATAAGTGAGAACACCTACAACAGCCACATCTTCGGCCTCTGTTTCTGATAATAATTTGGTGCCTGGCTGAAACTCAAAGCCCTCTATTGGTTTGGAAAGAACAATGGCAAAATAAACCCGTTGGTCCACTGCCCATCCCGATGAATAACGATATCCAACCAGTGTGGTATCATTTAATTGTTTAAGCATGGTTTTTATGGGGCGGTCCCAACCAATTCCTAAACGAAGATTAATGGCAATTAGGGCGCTATCGGTTTCCGGAAAAGTATATTTATGAAAACCAACGCGTTCCGAAGCTGTTAGTTCAACCTCCACATTGTAGTCGAGGAGGCTTACAGCATAGTATCCGGCCTGGGCAGTTTCTTTTTCGTGCGAATAAAGGGAGGCGTAGCCTTTAAGAGGTTCTTCAATACTCCCTGGCGTGAAATGCAATGGGCCTGTATATGGCGTAATCAGTACATCTCCCAAATCGCCAATACCGGTTCCACTCAAATGCAACTGCGAAAAACCAGTCATAACGCTATCGGAATAATGATAACCCGAACACCAATCCCAGCCTCTGATATAGTTGGTGGGGCCAACCTGAACGGCACCAAAAGGTACATGTGCACCAATAAAAACATGTCCATGAAAATCGGTACCTATGTACGGGTCAACGTATTGAGCAAGGTCAGTTTCTTCCTGTGCTTGTTTGGAACATGCGGCCAGCAATATTATTGTAGCAGCCATCAAACCAACTTTACTATACCAGTTCAATCTTTTCATCAAATTCATCATATCCATTTCTTTTTGAATTTTTATCTTATTGTAAAGCTTTCTACCATTAAGGGTTCGTTGGCATTTTTCGAAACCATCAGTTTATAATCTCCTTTATAAAGCTTCCAGTTATTGGCTTTCAAATCCCATTTTTGCAATTCGCTAACCGGGATGGTTAAGGTTACGGTTTTTTCTTCACCAGCCTTTACCCTGACATTTGAAATCGCTTTGAGTTCTTTTAAAGGCATCCTGTCAAGGCTGGGATAGCCAATGTACACCTGAACTGCTTCATTGGCATCGAATTTTCCTGTATTTTTAATTTTAAGTTCAATGTTGATGGTATTGTTTTTCGAATACCGTTTTAACGGTTTTTTTATCCAGTTATATTCAAAAGTGGTATAGCTTAAGCCATACCCAAAAGGGTATTGCACTTCACCACCAAAATAGCGGTAAGTACGGTTTTTCATGCTGTAATCTGCATAATCGGGCAAATCTTTTACATCGTTATAGAAAGTAATCGGCAATCGGCCTGAAGGAGAAACATCGCCAAATAAAATGTCGGCCAAGGCATTTCCACCTTGTTCTCCCGGATACCAGGCCATGATAACCGCATCAGAATAAGGCTCTACATCTTTAATATTGAGGGTGCTGCCACCGGTAATAACTGTAATAACAGGTTTGTTATTGGTTTCGCGCAATTTTTTGAGGTACAAAATATGTGAGCGGGGAATGTTAAGTGTTTCTTTATCGCCCCCCGATTGCGACAGAAAAGCGTCACCCTCTTCGCCTTCGAGCAAAGGATTAAGACCCAATACTGCTATGGTAACATCGGTAAATCCGGCAGCCCAGATGCCTCCAAACCTTACGGTATCGATGTAGTTAACGCCCATGTCGTACTGAATGGCTGTGGCTGGGCCGGTGGCTTTTACCAAACCTTCAACAAAGGTTACCATATTTTCCGACAGGCCATGATAATTACCTGCAAGAGCACTAATAGATGCAGCATTTTCGCCAACTATCATCATGGATGCGGTTTCTTGTTTTTTTAATGGCAGAATGCCATTGTTTTTAAGCAGCACCATGCTTCGGGCTGCTGCGGTGCGCGACAGGCCAATGTGATAAGGGTTGCTGATGCTATCGACGCCAAAACGGGCATAGGGCGACTCGTCGGGGTTGTTGTAAAAGCCTAGTTTAACCTGAGTTCTTAGATTGGGTAAAAGGGCCAGGTTAACATCTTCTTCTGTAATTAATCCTTGTTCGATGGCCTTTTTAACATCATCTTGTAATATATTGGCGCAATCGAGATTAACGCCTGCTTTTATGGCAGCAGCTGCCACTTCAACCCGGGTAGGGATGGTTTTATGTCGGAGCCAAATATCGTCTAAAGCCCAGCAATCGGTTACAACATGGCCTTTAAAGCCCCATTCCTTACGAAGAATATATTTCAGGAGGGTTTCGCCTGTGCAGCAAGGTTCGCCATTAACGCGGTTGTAGGCACACATGATGGCTTCCACGCCATTGTCGACCAACGCTTTGAATGCGGGCAGATACGTTTCTCGCAAATCTTTCTCATCAACAATGGCGTTGAAGTAATGTCGATCGTCTTCGGGGCCACTGTGAACGGCCAGATGCTTGGCTCCGGCAGCAGTTTTTAGCTTATCCTGATGATTACCCTGAAGACCTTTAACAAATGATTTTCCCATTACTGAGGTGAGGTAGGGATCTTCACCATAAGTTTCCTGTCCGCGGCCCCAGCGTGGGTCTCTGAAAATATTGATGTTGGGTGTCCAGAAATTAATACCCATATACTGAATGTGGCGCCCCATGCCAGTACTTAGGTTGTATTTGGCACGGGCTTCGGTAGAAATTGCATCGGCCACATTTTGAACCAATACACTATCGAAAGTCGCTGCCAGGGCTATAGCCTGTGGAAAAACGGTTGCTTTTCCAGCCCGGGCAACTCCATGCAAGGCTTCGTTCCACCAGTTATAGGCGGGAATTTGTAAACGCTCAATGGCCGGACTTACATACCCCAACATGCCAATTTTTTCGTCGAGTGTAAGTTCTTTGAGCAATGCAGCGGCACGTTCATCAACCGACAAACAACTGTTACGGAAATCGCTGTTTTGGCTGTTAGCAATATAAATATTTGCCAAAAAAGCCAGACACAATACAATAAGGTGTTTTTTTTGGTACATGGTTATATTTTTATTGATGATTGTTTGCTTATTGGTGATAATAATAATATCCTAATGACTGGAGATTCTTAGATTACTTTCAACATCAGCAATTTCGCGCATTTTTCTTATTTGTTCGGGTTTGCATGATACCGGTTGTCCAAATCCAAGATTATCAACAGCACTGTTTTGGTTGGGAATAAAAATTCGGGCCGATGAATGAAACTCCCAGGCTCCTGTTGCTTTAATAAGTTGTTTCAGGTTTTCAGCTCTTACTCCTGAACCGGGCATAATTGAAATTCGATTGCCGGCCTGCTCAACCAGTTGTTTTAATAAAGTGGTGGCATTGGCAGCATTGGATGCTTGTCCTGAGGTGAGTATTCTTTCACATCCGGCTTCAATGATTTGTTCAAGCGCTTCAAACGGATCGGGAGTAATATCAAAGGCTCTGACGAATGTTACCCGCATAGGATGAGCAAGTTCTACAATTTGTTTTAACCGCACCAAATCAACCTTATTGGTTTTGGTTAAAATGCCAATGGCAATACCTTTGCAACCAAGCTCCTTACAAATTTGTATATCGTTTTTTATCAGTTCCAGTTCATCGTCCAAATAGCAAAAATCGCCACCCCTTGGCCGGATAATAGGGTAAACCGGAATTTTAACCTTTTCGCAAGCTGCTTTAATAAGTCCGTAATGTGGTGTTGTGCCGCCTTCCATAGGATTACTGCACAGTTCAATGCGGTCGGCCCCTGCTTTCTCTGCAATTTTAGCGGCATCAATTGAAAAAGCACATATTTCGATGTTGATTTTTTGCATCTTTTTTAGTTTGGATTTTTATGGCCACTTCAAATATTTCTGCCGAAGTGTAATTGTTTCAGTATTGAAATTACTTTTTTTCTTCAAAAAAAAACGAATTGGGTTGAATTTGAAACTCAAGCTGCCATACTTTTATTAGATTTGAATATAAGTTTGAGATTCAGAATCTTATTATTAATTATTAATATTAAGAACCATGTAAATATACAACTTTTAAGAAAAATGTAAATTCTTTTATAAAAAATTAATAAAAGACTTGCTTGTTTTATTAATTCTATCTTAATTTGTATTGTCGTTCATTTATGAAGTTTATTAATTCAATTATGAAATCGCATTTAATTGAAAATGCCTTGTTAAGCAAGCTCGCAGGTTTGGAGCGTAAAAAATACCTGTTGGCTGTAAAAGTTATAAAGTATTGTTATTTCAATGGTGAAAAATCCATGGCAGATATATGCAAATATTTAAAAGTGAGTTCTCCAAACGGGATATCTCTTTTAAATGATTTGATTGATAAAAGGATAGTTGAGAAAAAAGGGTTTGGAGCCTCCAAAGGGGGGCGTAAACCCGAGTTGTATGGCATCAAGAAGGATGTGTTTTATGTCCTGAGTGTTGATATGGATATATTCCAGACCAGGATGACCATTTATAACAGTACCAATGAAAGTGTGGTTGAGACCAGGACTTTTAACCTTGAGTTGAACAATAACCCTGAAACGCTTGATGCTCTGATTCGGAATATTGATGATTTTATAAATGAATCAGGGATGGAACGTAATACACTTCTGGGTATTGGGCTGAGTATTCCCGGGTTGGTTGATTCACGTAAGGGCATAAACCACACCTATTTACATTATGGAACAAAACCGGTACGCGATATATTACAGGAGCACTTAAAAATTCCGGTATTTGTTGAGAACGATGCCAAAGCTATAGCACTTTCGGTTTGGCGGTTTGGAGTGGCCCGGGGCAAAAGGGATGTGTTGGTGCTATTTTTAAACTGGGGTATTGGTTTAGGAATGATTCTGGATGGGAAGCTCTACCGTGGGGCTTCGGGGTTTGCAGGTGAATTCAGCCATATTCCCATAGTGGAAGATGGCGACTTATGCATATGCGGAAAATTAGGATGCTTACAAACTCTGGCAGCCGGTACAACCCTGGTTAAAATGGCCAAAGATGGCATCAATGAAGGTAAGAACTCTATGATTGCCGTAGAAGCTAAAGGAGATTTGGATAATATAACCATTAAAACCGTGGTGGATGCGGCTTTACGTGGTGATCAGTTTGCAATAAATATTCTTTCGAGAATTGGAAAGAATTTAGGTAAAGGCATAGCCGTTTTGGTACAGCTTTATAATCCCGAGATGATTGTTTTAGGTGGTAAAATGGCCGAATCGGGGCAATTCCTTACAACCCCCATTCAACAGGCTCTACATACTTACTCGATGTCGCAAATTAGTGACAGATGTAAGGTTGAAGTATCAAAAATGGGGAGCGACATTGGATTGCGTGGAGCCATGGCGGTTGTTATGGAGGATGTATTCGAGTTTGTGGTTAAAAAATAGAGGGTTTTATTGAGGAAGCCTTTCAGCATAGAATGTGGTTGTTTAAAACAACAATCACGTATTTAGATGTTTAATAATTTTAAAGCGAAACGCAAATAACATTTATGGTTTGATAAAGGGTTTGCTTGTATCAGGTCAATCAAAATTAGACGCAAGATGTTAGCTGCTGGAAAAAAAGCCAGAAGCTAAGAGACTCTACCTTATAAACATTGACTTTTTACAAGTATCCGGCCTAAAGAAGCTGGGTTAAACTCTTTTAAGCATGTTCGTTTTCATAATTGAATTGGGATAAGCTTCAGGATACAAATGAACGACAACGATTTGGTATCGGAGATGTTGTTATTCTGAAATATATTATGGAAAAGAAGAGCATGATAGGGGTTGATGTGGGTGGAACTAAAATCCACATAGCCCGAATTGAACTTGATAAGGTTGTTGCTGAATTGCGCATTCCTACTGCTGCTAACAGAAGCCGCGACGAAATTGTTAACGATTTGTCGAGCGGTATTTCTCAACTGCTTACCCCAGAGGTTACAGGTATTGGTATTGGTGTTCCCGGTTTGGTTGATATGGATTCAGGCACTATCAGAAACGTGCTGAACATTCCTGCCTGGAGAGATATGCCCATAAGAGAAAAATTGGAGAATGTTCTTGGGGTTCCGGTTTTTGTTGGTAATGATGCTAATTGCTTTGCCCTTGGTGAGAAATATTTTGGTAAAGCCTGCCATTACAGTAACATTGTGGCTTTGGCCTTAGGCACCGGGGTTGGCGCCGGAGTGATTATTAATAACCGGCTTTACGTGGGAAATGGTTCTCTGGCCGGAGAATTTGGCGGAATCAAATACCAGGCGTCTGAATACGAGAATTATTGCAGTGGCAAATTCTTTCTGCACAACTACCATATTGATGCTAAAGTATTGGCTGAAAGGGCAGCCAGTAAAGACAAAATGGCACTCGATGCTTTTACTGAGTTTGGCAGGCATGTTGGCCATTTAATTGAAACCATTCTATACTCTGTTGGTCCCGATGCCATTATAATTGGTGGGTCATTATCAAATGCCTTTCCATATTTTAAGAAGGGAATGCAGGATACGCTGTCAGCATTTCCGCATATGCAGGCACTCGAATCAACTCACATCGACATTTCAGGGAATCCCGACATTCCTGTTCTTGGCGCAGGTGCGCTTGTTTTATCAGCTAAAAACAGTTTGGCAATAATCGAATAATGTCTCACTAGGGTGGGGATTAACTGGTTGTAATTATTCAGCAATTATGTAATAAGCATTTTTCAGGTGAAAAGTCAATGAAGGAAAAAACTTTCCATATCTTATTTCTGAGCATCACGCTTATGGGTGTTTTTGGATGTACCAGCGAACCGCTGTTCCGCGACCACCAAAAAAGAGCGGAGATTAACAGTCGTTTCGAACAACAGAAAAAGCTGGTCGAGGGGCGAAGCAAACAGCTTTTTGATGTTTTTCAAAAGCAGTTAACCGCAGCCGAAGAAGATGCTTTGAAATTTTTATATGCCTATATGCCATTAAGCGATTTGGCAATATATGATGGAGATTTTTTTCTGAAGCAGGCACAAACAGCATTACAGGCACGGCAACATTTTAGCTGGGGATCGTCTGTACCCGACGATATATTTCTGCATTACGTATTGCCGGTTAGGGTAAATAATGAGTATCTGGATTCGGGACGGGTTGTTTTTTTTCACGAGTTAAAAGAACGGTTGAAAGGGTTAACACTGAAAGAGGCTGCACTTGAAGTAAACCATTGGTGTCACGAAAAGGTTACTTACCAATCGACCGATGAGTACCGCACCAGTTCACCATTAAATACTGTAAAAACTGCATTTGGGAGATGTGGTGAGCAATCAACTTTTACGGTTGCCGCCATGCGTGCAGCTTGTATACCTGCCCGTCAGGTTTATACACCGCGTTGGGCGCACACCAACGATAACCACGCATGGGTTGAGGTTTGGATTGATGGAGATTGGTATTTCCTCGGAGCTTGTGAACCGCAACCATCATTAAACATGGGTTGGTTCGAAAGCCCTGCCACACGGGCCATGCTCATACATAGTAAAGTATATGGGCACTTAACTTCAGCCGGTAATATAATTTCTCAAAATCAAAGGTTTACCGAGATTAATATACTGGATAATTATGCCAATACACGAATTGTACATGTAAAAGTTGCAGATGAAAGCGGCCGGCCCGTTCCAAATGCCAAAGTGGAGTTTCAGTTGGTGAATTTCTCTGAGTTATTTCCATTGGCGGTTAAAACAACCAATGAAGAGGGCTATTGCAGTTTAACCACCGGCATTGGCAATTTAATGGTGTGGGCTTCAAATAGTGGTTTAATTGCCAATGGTAAAATAGACCACGATGCTACCGATACTTTAACGCTCTCGCTTAAACAATATGCTTTGAACGGAATTTTTGAAGCCTTCTTTCTAAAAGCTCCTGAGGTTCGTGCCATTTCTGAAAAAGTAGAAATCAGCCAAAATCATTATCGCAGGTTATATCAGGAAGATTCTATCAGAGCCGCCTACGAAGCAAGCTTTATCGATTCAGTTGCTGCCGTGCAAATTTCTCAGAGTACAGGTATTGAAAGAAATACAGTATGGCAACTGCTTAAAGAAAGCCGAGGCAATTTGCCCGAAATACAAGCATTTTTGCAATATGCCGGTAAATTAAATGGTACTAAGGCAGTAGTCTTATTGTCGGTTGTTTCGCCAAAAGACAGGAGGGACACACCCCGGGATGTTTTTATCGACCATTTTGTTTATTCGGAAGAAACTTATTGTTCAAACAGTGAAATGTTTCAGCAATATGTACTGAATCCACGCATCCATAACGAATTGATATCTGCCTATAAAAAAACTTTCCGGGATTTCTTTGGCCGTGGTACCATGGTTGAAATGGCTTTAAATATTGAGCATTTGGCCAATTGGGTAAGTAAAAATATTACTGTTATAAGTGATGCCAACAAATGGGATGTTCCTGTTTTACCAACTGGCGTTCTGGAATTGCGGGTGGCCGATGTAAACTCACGAAATATCTTTTTTGTAGCTGCAGCGCGCAGTATTGGTATTCCGGCGCGTATAGAGACTGTTACCAAACAACCCCAGGTGTATGTTGCTGATAATTGGGTCGATGTTAATCTTGAAACCGGTCGGATAATGAATTCCGATAAGGGAGAGCTTGTGCTACAGTACATTAAAAAGGGGAATGATGAGTGGCCCGTATATTACCAAAATTTCTCCATTGCAAGGTTCGATGGTTCTGGTTTTAAAACGCTTGATTTTAGCAACGCAGCGGCGTTTTCGATGTTCCCGGCCAAAGTTTCACTCCCTGTAGGCTCTTACTCTTTAATAACATCAACACGTCTGCCCGATGGGTCAGTGAAGGCACGCCGACAGTTTTTTGATGTAAAGGCAGGAACTCAGGTTGAAATTGGATTGCAAATTCCTGATGCATCGGTTTTTGTTCAATTACCGAATAAAGCCATCGACCTGAACAAAGAATTCAATGAGCTCAACACAGGTAAAGTTCTGAATATTCAAGCGTTGAACAGCGAAAAAGGGTTGGTGCTTATTTGGCTGAATCCGACTTTGGAGCCATCAAAGCATTTAATAAACGACTTAAAACGATTAAAAGCCGTTTTTGATAATTGGGCTGGTAATATAGCAGTTTTGCTGGCACCTCAGAGTATTACACCAGGTTTTAATCCCGCCCAAATAGTTGACTTACCCCAGCGAGTCATCTTTTTAAAAGATGACAGGGCATGGCTAAAAGAGATTGATGAATCTTCTCAATTATCGCAGGGTGAAGAATTACCAAAGGTTTTTGTCATTAATAATGAACGAAAAATAATGTTCCAATCGTCTGGTTACCGGATTGGTATTGGCGACGATATTCTTAATCAGTTAAAAATCTATTGCAATGTTAACCAGTAAATCTAATTGCCTATGAAAAACAGAACCAATCATGATTCATCAAAAATTGAGGCTTATATGAATTATTTAATTTGTATTCTATGAAAAAAAGTGTTGTTATGAATTTTAAAAAACAAACATCGTTGTTGATCGCACTGCTTGTGCTGGTGTGGTCAGGCGTTAATGCCAGCGAGGGAGGCAAAAAAGCAAATCCCTCTCCAAATTCTGCAACAGAATCGGCTGTGTATATGCAAACACAGCAAACTGTTACAGGTAGAGTGACTGATGCTGACGGAGTTTCTATGCCGGGTGTAACCATTATGATTGAAGGTACAACCACCGGTAGTATTACCGATGCTGACGGTCGTTATTCCATTACTGCCCCATCCAATGGCGTTTTGGTGTTCTCGTTTATTGGTTATTTAACTGAACGTATACCAATTAACGGCCGTTCTGTAATTGATCTTGTATTAGTACAGGATGTTTTACAGATTCAGGAGGTTGTTGTTACGGCTTTGGGTATTAAAAGAGAGAAAAAAGCTTTGGGATATGCTGTTTCCGAAGTAAGTGGTGAAGAGGTTGCAAAAGCAGGTGTTGTAAGTCCTGTTTTAGCTTTGCAAGGTAAAGCGGCTGGTGTGGAGGTAGCTCCCAGCGAGGGTACTTCTTTTGGAGGTACAAAAATCACTATTCGTGGTAATTCAACTTTAGGTAGCAATAATATGCCCATCTTTGTTGTTGATGGTGTAATTATTGATAATGAAATATCTGGTGGTAGTGAGTGGGGCTCAGGCGACTGGGGTAACAACCTTAAAAACCTGAACTCAGATGAGTTTGAAACTGTTACAATATTGAAAGGCTCAGCAGCTACTGCTCTTTATGGCTCAAGAGCTTTAAATGGAGCAGTTGTTATCACAACAAAAAGTGGTAAAGCGCGTAAGGATTTGGGCGTTAAGTTTTCTCAAAGATTTAGTGTTAAAAAAGCTTACGATGGACCTGCCTTTCAAAATGTTTATGGAACAGCTACTGTTCCGGGTTATGCATCATGGGCTCCAGACCGTTTTGCACCATCGAAATATTTCCAAACCAATTCTGCAGGTGAACCAATTATTGGCACTGGATTGCACTGGGGACATAAAATGGACGGAACAATGGTTAGGGGTTTGGATGGTGAATGGATGAAGTATGTAGCCAAACCAAACAACTTTCTGGATATTTTTGATAAAGGAACTCAAAGCAATACCAACGTCACTTTAGACGGTGGAGGCGATAACTCAACGTTCATTATATCCTTATCAAACCTTACAGAAAAAGGGATTTATCCTGGAAATAAATTTCAACGGAACTCTGTTTTTTCAAAAGTTACCCGCGATTTTAATAAGTACATATCATCTGAGTTGTCTTTAAGTTATGCCAATTCAGTACCTGAGAATCCAGAAAGGGATATTATGCAAAACTTCATTACTGGTATAATCTTTCCAAGATTCTATGATACAAAGTATTGGAGAAATAACTACAGGGCAGATCATGGTGGTATTCCACGTCAGGATAATAACGACCCATCTTATCAGATTCCTGGTCATGGAATGTGGATGACCATTAATGAAAACAGCTATAAACAAACAGAAGAGTCGTTGAGGATTACAGGTAAACTTAACTTTAACATTACCAATTGGTTTTCAACAGTAGTTGAAGGTTACGTGAACAACTATTACACAAAGTATGAAACTCAAGAGCTTGGTCAGGGTTACAGAAATGAGGGAGGTTATTACAGCTTAGGCCACTCAAGAAAGCAACAATACGATGTTAAATTATGGCTTAATTTTAAGCATGATTTTGGCAACGGTTTGGATGGTTCCATGTCGTTGGTCGCTGAACACTGGGAAACTGCCAATAGTTATTCGAGGGCTTGGACCAATGGTGGTCTAATTGTACCAGGAGTTTATGCACTTTCGAATAGTAAAAATGAACCAGGACAGGAAGCTTACATTAATGATGAGAAGATTCTACAGTCGTTAATGTTCTTCACTGATCTGGGGTGGAAAAATCAGTTGTATTTAAGTATCACAGGCCGTAACGACTGGTCATCAACATTAATGTATGCCGATGGCACTGGTGATTATAGCTATTTCTATCCTTCAGTGAGCATGTCATGGTTACCTACTGAAACTTTTGAGTTACCAAATTGGATTAATTATGGAAAACTGCGGATGTCATGGGCGCATGTCGGTAACGATTTTACTCCTTACCGTATCAACCCAGGTTTTAGCAGGCAAGGTACAGTTTTAAGTTATAATGGAGATCTTCCAAGATATAGCTTTAAAAGCACCGAAATGCCCAACGTTAATATCAGACCTGAGAATAAAAAATCCATTGAATTTGGTTTGGATGCTCGTTTTCTGGACAATCGTTTAGGCATTGACTTTACTTATTACAAAGAGAATACCTACAATCAGATTTTAAATATCCCTGCTCCCGCAGAATCAGGTGTGAATTCATTACTAATCAATGCAGGTAATATCCAAAACAAGGGGATTGAGATTATGGTACATGCAGTCCCTTTGAAGTTTAAAGATTTTGAGTGGAACCTGACGTTAAATTATGCCCGTAACCGAAATAAAATCCTTGAACTCTATGAAGGTGTTGATGAATATTTGTTAGAAGGCGACTGGGCCTATGGTAATACACGCATTGGATCAATGGCCATTGTAGGTGGTTCTTATGGGTTACTGGTTTCAGATTCTTCTCCAAGACTCTTTAAAGATCCCAACGACCCTAATAATCCCAGAAATGGACTACCATTGTTATCATGGGATGCGACTAACCGTGGCGTTAGAGAATCTAGAAATCAGGAAAAAACTGTTGTAGGTGATATGAACCCTGACTTTACAGGAAGTGTTGGTACAGGGTTTAAATATAAGAACTTCTCCCTGGACGCATTGTTCGATTTCAAAATTGGTGGCGACATAAGCGTTTATTCAGCCCGTTATGGTGTTTCTTATGGTTTGTTTGAATCTACTTTAAAGGGCAGAGACAAACAGCATGGCGGTATAGAATGGAACAGCAGTTGGACAGGCAACACTTATGATGACGGTGTTATTCCGAATGGTGTTTTTGCACCGGGTACTACTGTACAAATGAAAAACAGTGCAGGTGAAACTGTAACACACAATGTTGGAGGTATGACCTATAAAGAAGCCTTTGAAGCAGGTTTGGTTGAACCTACACACGCCGGATACTGGTATTACTGGAATAATTCCTGGGGAGCTGGTGTTATCAATGATAATGTGTTACAGGAAAACTCCTATATTGGTTTCCGCCAGCTTTCGCTTACCTATGATATACCTAGGACCTGGTGTCAGAAAATTGGTTTGTCGAATGCAAGCGTAAGTTTATATGGTCGCGATTTGGGTTTCTTATACAAAACCTTAAAGGATAATTTGCATCCATTTAGCGTAAGAAGTAACAGATCCGGGGCCGCCCACGAATGGCAACAGATTCCTTACGTTAGAACCATTGGCGGTGCTATTAATATTACTTTGTAATTGCTTAAAATTCATTTGATATGAGTAAAAGAGTATTAAAAATATCAGGTTTGTTTTTACTGTTGGTTTTACTAACTGTAAAATGTACCGATCGCTTTGCGGAGATGAACAAAGATCCACGTGAAGTAAACGACCCCGATCTGTCGCATTTGTTTACAAATGCTTTGTATAATTCAGCATCTGAGGGTAATGAGTATACCCAATGGTTCTATAACAACAGTGTCTATTTCTGGAGATTTTGTCAGTTGACAGCATCCAGGAGCGGAAATGCTTCCGATTTCAATGACGTAGGAGCTTTAGGTAGTGTACCTGTATATCAGGTTTTAAGAGATATGAAAGAAATCCGTTATCGAATTAGTTTAATGGATGCTTCAACCCGCTCTGCCTATAAAGCTTTTGAGGCGTTAACTTATATTCCGGTTATTCAAATTTCACTTCGTCATACCGATTGGTATGGAAGCATGGCTTATACTCAGGCCAGCGAAGCCCGATATACCGGGAATCTGACACCTAAATACGACAGTCAGCAGGAATTGTTCCAAACCTGGTTGGTTGAACTTAAAGATGCCATCGATGTGTTTGTAAACGCAGGTTCTGATCAGGTTCGTCCGGGTAATCAGGATTTTCTTTACCAAAGCGATTGGATTAAGTGGGCACGTTATGCTAACAGCTTACGACTGCGAATCGCAGCTCGCCTGGAGCATGCCGACCCTACCTGGATGAATACTGTTTTGGCTGATATTATTTCTTACAAAGGTTCAGATGGTAAGCCACTACTTATTCTGGATCCATCTCAAAATGCTATATGGACTGCTGGTGCAGCTTACCCAGGTCCTGGTGGAGATAATTCACTTTGGATCGAGAATTATGGCCCTTCTATGAATTTCAGTGATTTTATGCGTCGTAACGAAGATCCGCGCTTACGTATCTTATTTAGGAAGAATGATTTGAGCGATGCCAATCTGGCGCTGTTGCTTGAAGTAATGGATGAAGAGGATCTGCCTGCATGGGTAAATATTCCGGTGGTTGAGCCATGGGACCGACTGATTGGTTCTCCGGTTTCTCCCGATAGGTCTGGCGAAATTGATTATTATGGTCCGGTTTTAAGAGATGCAGCAAACAGAACCTATGCCCGATTACCATATGTTGATTATAATCTGATTAAACCAAAACAGAATAATCGTACTGGTGAATACCGCAACATTTTAATTGGGGCTGCCGAAGTTAATCTTTACTTGGCTGAATTTATCGAGAAGGGTTATATCACCGGTATTGGAACTGCTCAGGACTATTACAACAAGGGAGTTGAGTATTCTTTAAAGCAGTACGATTATCGTGCTTCTGCTGCCCAGATTGTTGATTATGCTGAGCGTACTGTTCAAGCTGGTGATTTGGCTGCTTTAATGGCCCAGGATGATATTCGTTATATTGAAGGGGATAAAAGTGGTAATGTTGAAAAAATTATTCTTCAACAGATCATCAACCTTTTTGATAATCCTTATGAAGGTGTTGCAGTTGCCAGAAGAACTGGTTATCCCAAGAAGACCAGTACTATTTGGGCTTGGGAGCCTTATAATAAGCCTGGAGGTATTGAAATGAAACTTCCAAGACGATTTCCCTGGAATAAACCAAGTGATGAAACCAATTTGGCTAACTGGCAAAAAGCACTAACTGAGCAAGGTTTTACTGCCAATGTTTTTGAAGGCACAATATTGAATTCACAAAGAGTATGGTGGGACAAAAACTGTCCTGATTATGGTAGTGGTCAATAATACATTCATTTTTGCTTGTTAACTGGAGGCTGTCTCATAAGTTTTTTTAAGGCTCTGAAAATTGAGTATTTGAAAAACTACTCGGGTAGGAGTACGAATAAAAAGAGGGTGTCTCTGACTTTTGAGACACCCTCTATTAATTTTTAAATTGAAATTATTTTATGACATGAGATATTTACTTTTTTCTCTGGCTTTATTTCTTTTTTTTGGAACATTTACGGTTTCCGCTCAAGCCATTTACGAAGATGAACGTTATGTTCCCGAAACAGACCCTCAGGTGCTTGAAAAACTTGCAAAATGGCAGGATTTTAAATTTGGATTACTGATGCACTGGGGCCCATACAGTCAATGGGGCATTGTTGAATCGTGGAGTATTTGTGCCGAAGATGAGGGTTGGTGCCGTCGTCCGCACGAAGATTATATAGCGTATAAAAAGGAATACGAAAACCTCAAAACCACATTTAATCCGGTTAAGTTCAATCCTGAAAAATGGGCACAGGCAGCTCACAATGCTGGGATGAAATACGTTGTATTTACTACCAAACATCATGATGGATTCTGTATGTTTGACAGTAAATATACCGATTATAAAATCACATCCGTTGAGTGTCCGTTTCATACCAACAGCCGGGCAAACGTTACAAAAGAAATTTTCAGTGCTTTCCGCGATAAGGGAATGTGGATTGGAGCCTATTTTTCTAAGCCCGATTGGAAAAATGAAAACTACTGGTGGCCCAATTTTGCCACACCCGATCGTAATGTTAACTACGATCCCGAGGCTTATCCCGAGCGTTGGGAGGCTTTTGTACAATTCACACATAACCAGATTATGGAACTGATGACCGATTATGGCAGTGTGGATATTTTATGGCTCGATGGAGGCTGGGTTGCCAAAAAATCACCCGAATTTATTAATAAGTGGTATCATGATGCCCTCAAAAATAATACTTCCGGGTTTATTAAGGCCCAGATTATTAATCAGGATATACGAATGGACGAACTGGTTGATAAGGCCCGAGAAGTTCAGCCTGGCTTAATTGTGGTCGACAGGGCCGTGTATGGAAAAAACCAGAATTACCTAACGCCCGAAAACCGGGTGCCCGACCATATATTACCTTATCCATGGGAATCATGTATCATTTCTGGTGGTGGATGGTCATACACGCCTGATGCTGTTTATATGTCGGGACGCGACGCCATACACTTACTTACCGATATTGTTGCCAAGGGTGGTAACCTTTTGTATAATGTGGCTCCCGGTCCTGATGGAGAGTGGCAGCAAGGTGCCTACGATTTACTCGAAGAAATTGGCGCCTGGATAAAAGTTAATGGCGATGCTATATACGAAACAAAGCCAATTAAACCCTACCGTCAGGGAAAATTTGCCTACACTCAAAAAAAGAATGGTAATGTATATGCCATTTACATGCCCGATAAGGGTGAAACGCAGCTGCCATCGCAAATGGTTGTTGAGTCGTGTAAACCTGCTTCAAATGCAACAGTAACCCTTTTGGGGTCGAATGTAAAACTGAACTGGAAACCCCAGGGCAATGGATTTGTGGTGAATATTCCTGCCAGTTTGCGTCGAAACCCACCATGCCAGCACGCCTGGGCACTAAAAATTTCTGAAGTAGTGAAATAACCTTTGGTTTTAATACTATGAAGAAATCTGTATTATTAGTGGCCGTTTTACTAATTGCTGGTCATGTTTTTTCACAAAAAACTGAAAGAACCACTGTTACCACCCATAACCGCATAACCATTAATACCGATGTTTCGGCGGGTATTAAATCGTTTCCGGGCTGGGGTGTTTTTCCTTCTTCCAACGAAAATGTGCGGAAAATTACCATGCGGGTTACGCTCGGTCATCCCGACTCCATGGCTATTGCCCATTGGGATTATCTCGACTTTATTTATGCACGTCGGGTTGGGGGACAATCATCACCATCGGGAGATATTGAAATTGGCAGAATAATAACGCCTTATGGCAGCAGCTTTAAAAACGACTGGAAATTTACATGGGAAGTTGATGTAACCGATTTTTCGTCTGTTTTGCGCGACAGTGTTGAAATAGACTATAGGCATACAGGCTATGAACCTGAAACACTCGGGTGGGCTTTAACCATCAATTTTGATATTGTGTTTGGCCCGCCAGTAGCAAAATCCGTTGCACTCACCGAAATTTATAAAGGCAGTTTTCCTTATGGCAATCTCGCCGATCCTATCGAAAATTACCTGACACCTTATACATTCAATTTTGATAGCAGGGCTGCATTTGGCCGGGTTCGCATTCAACAAACCGGACATGGAGCCGATCGGCCATCGGGTTGCAGTGAATTTTGCGACCGATGGCGCGAAGTGCTCTACAACGAAACGGTTGTTGATCGACGTAATTTATGGAAGGAGTGTGCCTCCAATCCGCTTTATCCTCAAGGTGGCACCTGGATTTACGATAGAGGACATTGGTGCCCGGGCGACCTTCAGGTACCTGATGTAATTGATGTTGAAGCTAAACCCGGCACCAACACTATCAGGCTGGGTATGCAACCCTATACGGCTACCCATGTTGACCAGCCCCGCGAACAAATAGCAGCTTATTTTATTCAGTATCAAAAGCCATCGCAGCAGCACGATGTGGCCATCGAGCGCATTGTTGTTCCTTCTGATAATGAGAATTTCTCGCGGCAAAATCCGGCCTGTTTTCATCCTGTTATTGAATTTCGGAATTTGGGCAGCGAACCGCTAAAAAAGTTAACCATCGTTTACGGAACAAAGGGATTTAAATCCAGAAAATTTGTATGGCAGGGACACTTGCTCCACAACCAGGCTGCCAGCATAGTTTTACCCGGAGAGGTTGATTTTAAACGTGGTAAAAACACTTTTGAAGCCACTTTATCGCTGCCTAATGGTAAAAAAGATGGTTGGCCAAACGATAATACACTTATTTCGGAGTTTACATCTCCCAAAGAATTGCCGTTAACCTTTGTGGTGCAATACAAAACCAACAATAAACCCGAAGAGAATAGTCTGTTTTTAGTTAACAGTAAGTCGGACACCATTTATCAGCGCAAACCCGGGCAATATATTGCCAACGAGGTTTATTCCGATACAATTACTCTGTTGCCTGGTAAATACGAGTTTACGCTGACCGATTTGGGTGGCGATGGGTTGGAATTTTGGGCCAATCCGCGAGGTGGTTATGGGTATTTGCGCTTTTTGGATTTGGAGGGACGAATTTTGCACCATTTTATTAGCGATTGCGGAAACGGTCAGTTTCTGGCTTTTCATGCAGTGCCTAATCCTGAAGTGGATTCTTCTGTGTCGCAAAGCGCTTTTTTCCTATATCCGCGACGAACAAAGCGAAACATTGAGCTTGATGCTTTTTTGCCGGTTGCCTCCAAAATTAAAATACAGTTTGTTAACGATGGCGTTGTTTACGAAACGCACGAATATGCTCAGTTTAAAGGTGGAACCCTGAATTTTGACCTTGGCAATCTGTCGCCCGGAAGATATATTGTTGAAATTTTTGTTGATGGAGAACTGGTGCATCGTAACCGCATCAATAAAGATTAATGAAAGTTGAATGGGTGTAAATCCGACATCCGATAAATACATATCAATTCTTATACGTTCAATCACATAAACGAATTGTTCTCGGATGCAAAAATGCCTGATAATCTTTGTTTTAATATTAAGTTTTGCTTGCACAAGAAAGCATGATTTAAAAATTGTTACCAACGATATTTTCCCGACTGAACTGTATGGTCAATGCCATGCTTCAACCATCGTTGAAATTCGAAAAGGAGAATTGTTGGCTGCCTGGTTTGGAGGCACACACGAGGGTGCGTCTGATGTGACCATTTGGGGTGCCTATTTTAAAAACGGAAAATGGACCAACCCTTTTTTTATGGCCAGTGGATTTGATGCAGATTCTGTTTCAATACCATGCTGGAATCCTGTTTTATTTGTTTCCGATGCCGGCAGGTTGTTTCTGTTTTATAAAGTAGGTAAAAATCCCCGCGAATGGTGGGGTATGGTTAAATTCTCCGACGATGCTGGAATTTCGTGGGGTAACCCTGTTCGTTTGCCCGATGGGGTGCTTGGCCCCATTAAAAACAAACCAGTAAGCCTTGCCAATGGAACCTTTCTTTGTCCATCCAGCATTGAAACGCTTGATGACAGATGGATAGCCCACCTTGAGTTGTTTTCTGATGATGGACAATTTCTGAATAAAATTGAGCTGGAGCATGGCGATAGTATTGGGGCCATTCAGCCTTCGGTATTGTTTCATCCGCAAAACAAATTGCAGATTCTGTGTCGCAGTCGTCAAAACCGAATAGCACAGTCATGGTCGCACGATGGTGGCAAAACATGGGAGGAAATGAGTTTAATGGAAGTGCAAAATCCCAATTCCGGAACTGATGCGGTTACCTTAAAAGATGGCCGCCATTTATTGGTTTACAATCCGTTATTGGCAGGCAAAGATTGGTGGGAGGGACGCCATGTGCTTAATCTGGCCATTTCAGATAACGGGTTGCAATGGAAAGATGTTTATGTGCTCGAGAATCAGACTTCAGGTGAGTTTAGTTATCCATCCATCATACAAGATTCTGATGGTATGGTGCACATCACTTACACATGGCAGCGCAAGAAAATTAAACATGTTATATTGAATCCTAATGAACTTTGAAATGTTACGGATGAAAAAAATAATTATTGTTTTAAATGTTTTATTATTAATGGTTTGTACTTCAGTTCAGAGTCAAACTATTGATGAGAATTCCACTCGTATGGAATGGTTTAAAGATGCTAAGTTGGGTATTTTTATTCATTACGGCATCTATGCTGTTAATGGCATCGACGAGTCGTGGTCGTTTTTTAATGGCTACATCTCCCACGAGGACTATATGAAACAGATGAATGGTTTTACAGCCTCGGAGTATAAACCTAACGAGTGGGCTAAACTGTTTAAGGAAGCTGGCGCTAAATATGCGGTGCTTACATCGAAGCACCACGATGGCGTGGCTTTGTGGAAGGGCAACTTCGACCATTTTAATGTGGTAAACCACACGCCTGCTGGCAGGGATTTGATTCAACCATTTGCCGAGGCCATGAGGGAAAACGGATTAAAAGTAGGATTGTACTATTCGCTGATTGATTGGTCACATCCCGATTATCCGGCGTTTACACGCGAAACCTCAAGATACCAGAATGACGCTGTCCGCTGGCAGCGCTTCGTGGATTTTTATTTTGGTCAAATGAGCGAACTCTCCAAAAGATATAATCCCGATTTGTATTGGTTCGATGGCGACTGGGAACATTCGGCCGAAGAATGGAAAGCAAAAGAGCTACGTGATAAATTACGGGGCTACAATAAAAATGTTATCATCAATAGCCGGTTAAAAGGTTATGGCGACTACGATACACCCGAACAGGGCGTGCCAGTAAAAAAGCCTGCCAATCCATACTGGGAACTTTGTCTTACCATGAACGACTCGTGGGGGTATCAGCACAACGACCAAAATTATAAATCGCCTTATCAGCTTTTACTCACTTTTGTTGATTGTATCAGTAAAGGCGGCAACCTGTTACTCGATATGGGCCCAAAAGAAGATGGCTCCATTCCTGAACCTCAGGTAAAAATTCTGAAAGAGTTTGCCCGCTGGACAGGTAAGCATTCCGAGGCCATTTACGGAACACGTGCCGGCTTACCCGAAGGACATTTTTTTGGTCCAACGGCTTTAAGCAAGGATAATAAAACCATTTTTCTTTATCTCGACCACAGCTATAATGTACCGTTAACTTTACAGGGATTAAAATCGGAGGTAAACAATGTTCGTATTGTGGGGTCGAACGTGAGGCCTGCTTATAAAGCCGACTCCAAAATAGGGCTTTTAACCATTGATTTGCCTTTTTCGGAATACGACCAGGCCATTACGGTTGTGGCAGTAGAATTAAAACACCCCGTTCAGTTAACACCCCCAAATGTTTCGCTGGCAGAAGCAGCTCTGAAAAAGCTCAAAACCGATGCTGCATGGACACGCAAACATGCCACGTTTTTGGAAAATTATACTCCGGGTATTGCTTCCCTTCACTATGGTGGGCCTTCGTTTTTATCGAAGGATAAAAGTATTCTTTATCTGGTTGTTAATGGTAAACCCAATGGGCCACTGGCTATAAAGGGTTTAAAGAATCAAATCAACCGCATTTGGGTGGTTGGAAACGGCACCAAGCTTTCGCATCAGGTAATTGGAAAGCTGTATTGGAGCCATGTTCCCGGGATTGCTTACATTGATGTGCCCGAGTCTGTTTTGGATTCAAAAGCAACAGTTATTGCAGTATTACTTGATGGACCTATATTACTTTACACTGAAGAGGGGCAGGTGATTGAAAGTAATTAGGCAGTTTCGTTATTGACGTATAACGTGGGATAAAAGGGTTTTCGTTAAAATAAAAATTGACATTTATCTGTTGCTAATCAAAAATATCTGCGAGAATTTTATTTAAACGTTCTCGCAGATTTACGCAGAAAAACAAGCGCAGATTACCGCGGAGTAGAATTAATGGTTGACGTTTATACCTCGATTAATCAAAACATCCTCGAAAATCAGCGTTTCTAAATCTGCGAAAATCTGCGAGAAACAATTTTCTTTAAAAATCCTTATTGAAATAGTTCACATTCATGCCATCCAACCGTTTGAGATGAACTTTTAAACGGCGAATAAAATCATCATAATTCTTCAGCGATTTGTCGGTCCAAACCACTTCTGATAGTGCAACGGCTCTTGGATAAGCCATATATTCAACATGTTCGGGAGTTTTCATGTATTCTGTCCACAGATTGGCTTGAGCACCTAATATATGTTTGGCTTCTTCGTTGTTTAAAGCTTCAGGAATTGGATAATAGGAATAAACTTTTGCCAAATCGGTAAAACAGCAAATAGCTAATGGTTCCTCCTTTGAGTTGTTCTGATAATGATCGAAATAAAGATGCGAATTGGGCGTCATAATTACATCGTGCCTCATTTTGGCGGCTTCAATGCCACCTTCTTCACCGCGCCAACTCATCACCGTTGCTCTGGGAGCCAATCCGCCTTCCAGAATTTCGTCCCATCCAATAATCTGGCGACCATGGGCATTTAAAAATTTTTCAACCCGCTGAATGAAATAACTCTGAAGTTCATATTCATTCTTTAAACCTTCATTTTTAATGCGCTGTTGACATTTTTTACAGGCTTTCCATCGGGTTTTGGGGCATTCGTCGCCACCAATATGGATGTATTCGCTGGGAAAGAGTTCCATAACTTCCAACATAACGTTTTCAAGGAAAGTAAAAACTTCATCGTTTCCGGCACAAAAAACATCGTCGAAAACGCCCCAGCGGGTCACTACCTCGTATGGTCCGCCGGTGCAACCCAACTCCGGATAAGCTGCAAGCACAGCCACGGTATGACCGGGTAGCTCTATTTCAGGAATTACGGTTATATGACGCGATTGGGCATAGGCTACCACCTCTTTTATCTCTTCCTGAGTATAATAGCCACCATAGGGTTGTCCATCAAATTCGAAAGGAGGAATGCCTCCATGACCTATGAGGGTTTCTTTTCGCATACTTGAAATTTCGGCCAGCAGTGGGTATTTTTTTATTTCAATGCGCCAGCCCTGATCTTCGGTCAAGTGCCAGTGAAATTTGTTCATTTTATGGAAGGCCAGCAGGTCAATATATTTCTTAATAAAACTAACCGGGAAAAAATGGCGGGCAACATCAAGATGTAAACCACGATATTGAAACGAGGGTTCATCATTAACTGAAACAGAAGGAATTTTCCACTCAACACCAGCCTGGAGGGTGTTTTGTGTAATTTCAACCGGCAGCAATTGCCGGAGGGTTTGTACACCATAAAACAAACCGGTGGCATCGGGAGCTGAAATAACTATCTTTCTGGGCTTAACATCCAATTGGTAAACACCTTTATTACCACTGATGGCTTCGTCAATCATCAAAACAATAACATTTTTGCTGGCATTACCGCTGGCTAACTTAAAGCCGGTTGCGGGTGCCAAAACCTCGCGCATATATGCCGCCACCGAGGCTACTTCTTCGTCGGTTTGATTGAATGCAATCTGGGTTTTCTCATTCATGACAAAATAACCAAACCCGGTTTCCAGTTTTTGTGGCAGCGGGATAATGGCAATTTCATCTTTACTGATTGCCGGAGGTTGACTGCAACCCCAAAGCAACATGCCTGATAACAACATCAGGAAAAATGATTTTTTCTTCATGATTCTTGTTTTTTTGTTTACAATTAAGCGTTTATAAAAATTATTTTAAGATTAATCGTTG
>CALEUX010000111.1 GCA_937920475.1 uncultured Marinilabiliaceae bacterium | reverse complement strand
TAACAACAAAAAATCGGAAAGCCTTCCAAAGAGGATGACTTTCCGATGTGTAAAATTAGCTATTTTAAATGGTATTTACGATAAATAAATGCTTTATTTTTACTTTTAAATAAACACTTGATTATCTGGTCACTATAACATTATCATAAGTACCAGCCTGCAAATTTAATTTTTTGATTTACAAACTTTACACACACCATAAATATACATGGAATGGTGTACCACATCAAATTCCATTATACTGGTGGCATTATTTAAAACGATTTGAATACTGGGGTCGCAAAACTCGGTAACACTGCCACAGTTGGTGCAAATCAGGTGGTCGTGCTGTTTCGACTCGAAAGCTTTTTCGAATTGGGCAATATTTTTTCCAAACTGATGCTTTATAACCAGTTTGCAATCGAGCAGTAAATCTATGGTATTGTATAAGGTGGCACGACTTACCCTGTAATTTTTATTTTTCATAAAAATATAGAGCGATTCAATATCGAAATGGCCATCTCGACTGTAGATTTCGTCTAAAATGGCATAACGCTCGGGGGTTTTGCGATGTCCGTTTTTCTGTAAATATTCAGTAAAGATCTGTTTAACGATCTCTTTATTTTTGGCCTTATCCATAATTAATCCTATTTAAAACAGCGATTTAAAAATAGGTAATTTTTCCAAATTTACGAAACTTATTTAGATTAAAACTAAATGAATATAAAGTCACAGGTGCTGTATAATTTTTCTGAACATCTCTCCGGTCTCCCGTTTCCCGTCTTCAGTCTTCGGTTTTCCTACTCCCTTCTTCGGTCTTCCTCCTCCTACCTCCCTTTATTTACCAATTCGTTCCTGACGCGTCACATTATGCACTCCCTTAATTTTCATAATGTTAAAAATCAGATTGTTCAAGTCTTCGGTATTGTGAATATACAGATAAATTGTGCCTTCAAAAATTCCATCGTGGCTTTCGAAATGAATGGAGCGCATATTCACATTCTGATCGTCGGAGATAACTTTGGTAATTTTACTGACGATGCCAATCTGGTCAATGCCTGAGAGATTGATAATAGCTAAAAATGATAATATTTTATGCGATTCCCAGTTGGCTGACACAATACGGTTACCTTGGCTCGACATAAGGCGAATGGCGATAGGGCATTTGCGGTTGTGCAAAATCAGTTTTTCAGCATCATCCAAATATCCAACCACATCATCGCCGGGAATGGGATTGCAGCATGGGGCAATTTGGTACTGGTCGGTGCTCATGTCATCAGAAAGCACCATTGCAGTTGGTTTCTTTTTTCCTGCACCAAGCACGTTTTTAAGCTTACTCTCCCCTTTTCCAAACGAAAGTCGCCAGTATCGCACCCACTTATTGGAAGTTTTATCGCTGAGAATATCCTGAAGGTTATCCAAACGAATGGTGCCGCGACCAATTTTAAAATACAATTCTTCCTTAACAGGAATATTATAAAAATGCTGTATCTTCTTTAGAATTTTTGCATTGGTGGTGAGCTTTTTCTGCTTAAGTGCTTCTTCAAGCATTTTCTCACCTGTTTGGGCCAATACTTTGCGCTCTTTTTTAAAAGCTTCCTTAATACGCGATTTGGCCTTTGCCGTAGTTACATAATTCAGCCATTCGTATTTTGGTGTTTGCTTTTCGGAGGTAAGAATCTCAACCTGGTCGCCGCTTTTAAGCTCGTGGCTTAATGGTACTAATTTATAATTTACTTTAGCACCTATACATTTATACCCGATTGATGTGTGAATTTCGAAAGCCAAATCGAGTGTTGTTGCTCCTTTGGGCATAATTTTCACATCCCCTTTAGGGGTAAAAATCATCATTTCGGAACTAAACAGGTTGAGCTTAAAATCGTCGAGAAACTCCAGGGAGTCCGACTCCGGATTTTCAAGAATTTCGCGAATGCGTTTTAACCAATTATCCAGTTCCGATTCTTTATCCTGCTGGCCTTTATATTTCCAGTGTGCAGCAAAACCCCGCTCGGCAATTTCATCCATACGTTCGCTGCGTATCTGAATTTCAACCCATCTGCCGGCAGGCCCCATAACGGTAGCATGCAAGGCTTCGTAACCATTGGCCTTGGGAACACTAACCCAGTCGCGCAACCGGTCGGGTTTAGGTTTATAAATATCTGTAATAATGGAGTATATGTTCCAGCATTGAGCCTTTTCGGGGACTCCTTGTTTTGGCTTAAAAACGATGCGCAGTGCCAACAGGTCGTAAATCTCCTCAAAAGGAACCTGTTTCTTCTGCATTTTGTTCCAAATGGAGAAGATGGATTTAGGTCTGCCTTTGATATCGAACTCGTACCCTTCGTCGGTCAATTTATCAATTATAGGAAGCGAAAAACGAGTAATCAAATGGTCATTGCGGCTTTGGTATTCCTGAAGTTTCGATAACAGTTCGTTGTAAACTTTGGGGTGCTCGTACTTAAGGCTTAAATCTTCGAGTTCTGTTTTAATGGCATATAACCCGAGGCGATGTGCCAGTGGAGCGTATATAAAAAGTGTTTCACCTGCAATTTTCAGACGCTTGTGCTCGGGAAGGCTGTCGAGCGTGCGCATGTTGTGAAGCCTGTCGGCCAGTTTTATAAGTATCACGCGTACATCTTCCACCATAGTGAGCAGAAGCTTACGGAAATTCTCGGCCTGTTTCGATTTTGTCTGGTCAAAGGCGCCTTCCAGTTTTGTTAATCCATCCACAATGGATGCAACCTTATCGCCAAAAATGGTTTGTATATCGTCCAGTGTATAATCAGTATCTTCAACCACATCGTGCAATAGGGCTGCTGAAATTCCTTTTGATCCCAATCCAATTTCTTCAGCAACAATGCGGGCAACCGCCAGCGGATGCATAATGTACAATTCCCCTGATTTGCGCCTGACACCCTGATGCGCAGCCATGGCAACTTCAAAGGCCTTATAAATCATCTTATGATCTTCCACCGATTGGCACCTGGTACAAACCCTTAAAATCTCCTCAAGCTGTCGTTTGGCCTCCTGCTCTTCCGCTATTCTGGTGTCAACTGAGTTATCAGATTTTGAGAAAACTGGCATAATAAAAAAATCAATATGATTGGCTTGGTTTAAATGAAATGGTTTCGATTCTAACTATTAATTTGGATAATTAGATGTAAGATATTTAGAAGGATAGAAAAGAAGAATTGTAAGATACAGTCTTATCTATCAATCTGAACTATGCAATGCCATGCATCTAAACAATTCAAATTAAATATAAACAGTCGATAAGTTTTTTATTCCCATTTTCAGAAATGAATAAACTCCTAAGATAGTGTTTTCCTGCGATTACTCAAACTATTTGCCTGCCACCACCACATAAAAATCTTCTTTCTTAAGATACTCAGCAGCAAGGTTCTGAATGCGTCTTGGTGTAATGGCTCGTATTTCGCGACTCATTTGAGCATAAAATTCAAAATCAAGGTCATATTCCAGAAGTGTCCGGTAAATATCTGACGACGAAAAGGGGCCGTCAAAATTGCGCAGCAATTCGCCCAGCATATAGTTTTTCACCAGTTCAAGCTCGTGGTCAGAAACCGGTTCATTTATCAGCCTCTCCATTTCCTCAAAGATGGCGTCGATAGCCGCCTGGCGCATCTCACCTTTCACTTCGGTTCCAATCATCCACATGCCACTTTTTCTGAAAGGTACGATGGATGAACCAATGCCATATGTTAAACCTTTTTCTTCGCGAACAGAGGTCATCAACCTTGAACCAAAATAGCCGCCAAGTAATGTATTGAGTACCTGAAGCGGAATAAAGTCGGCATGGTGGTTGTTAAACAGAGGCCTGCCGATGCGGATGGCCGATTGTAAAGCACCTTCTTTATGAATCAGGTGAAACTTTTCGGTAGCTGGCATAATATCGCCCACTCCGTTTAAATTAAAGGGACCGCGCATCCAGGCTTCTGCACCAAAATGGCTGGCCAGCAAGTCGCGAAGGTTGTTGCCGGGCTGCCCTGCCACAACAATGCGACAATCCTGCGGAGTAAAGGCCTTTTTATAGAAATCGACAAGGTGGTCGCGTTTCAGCATATCGAAATGAGCCAATTCCAGTTTTCGCCCGTAAGGATGTTCCTCTCCAAAAATAACCTGACTGAATTTCCGGGCTGATATGGTTTTTACCTTATCTAAATCGATAAGATGTTCCTGCCGGCGTTTGTCCATATAAATATCGAACTCCAGCTGGTCAAAAACAGCATTTTTCACCACATCTTCAACCAAAGGAAGCAACACCGGCAAATGGCTGCTCAAACAAAATAACGTTACAACCGAGTTATGATGATAGGTTTGCGCATTGAGGTAGGCACCGTAAAAATCGAGCATTTCCGATATTTGTGCCGAGGTCCGGGTGGTGGTACCTTCCAGTATGAGATTGGCCACTGTAGAAGCCAGCAAGGGAACACCAGCCTGAACCGAGCCTGCCGGAAAAACCAGGTCGATGCGGGTAACATCCTGACTGCCGGCCTCCATTAAAGAAACCGGAATTCCATTCGGGAGTTTAAACTCATTAACGGGAATAAAATCTATATCATCAATCGGCGCAAATCCGGGCCCCTTCGTTCTTTCAGGATGTTTTATCATGAACCATATTTCTTAATTGTTCTTTTTTGAGTGATAGTAAAGTGTTGAGCTGTTGTTCGGCGTAAAAATTTCACTGGCACATTGCTTTATCTGATTGAGCGTTACAGCAGTGTAATAGTCAATTTCACGGTTTATTTCATTGGCATCGCCCAATAATTCGTATTGGGCCATATTCATGGCTTTATTCAGAAAACTGATTTCGGCAAATACCAGATTGGAAATAATTTTGTTTTTAACTTTTTCCAGTTCATAAGGTGTAACGCCATTTTGACTAATGCTGTTAAGCTGCTCCCAAATGGCTTTTTCGGCTTGCTCCATGGAAACACCCGGCATTAAACGGCCTGTAACAGTCATTAACCCCGGGTCAACATCGCCCGAAATATAGGCATTAACATCGGAGAATAATCTTTGCTCTTTAATAAGTGATTGGGTCAATCTGGATGATTGGCCATTGGACAAAACATCCGACAACAAATCAGTGGCAAAGAACATCGCATCTTTTCGCCCTCCAATATGAAAACTAATATTGATTAAACTTGCCGGCACATCCCGTTCCACTGAAAGTAAACGAGGTTCTGTCTGAGTTGGCTCAACGGGAAGGTTACGAACAGGTACGTTTCGCCTTGGTATGTCACCAAACCATTTTTCGGCCATTTTGAATACATCATCTGGGTCAACATGACCCGAAACGGCTAAAACCGCGTTATTAGGGGCATAGTGTTTGTAAAAAAAACGTTCAACATCGGCCAAAGCAGCATTTTCAATGTGCGATATTTCCTTACCAATGGTAGGCCATTGATATGGATGGACTTTATAAGCCATGGGGCGCACCAGCAATGAAACATCGCCATATGGTTGATTGAGATAGCGTTGCTTAAACTCCTCAATGACTACCTTTCGCTGTACCTCAAGATTCCTCTCCGAAAAATCGAGCTCAAGCATTCGGTCCGACTCCAACCAAAAAGCAGTTTCGATATTTCCGGCGGGTAAGGTTACGTAGTAGTTGGTAAAATCGTTACTGGTCCAGGCATTGTTTTCACCGCCAACCCGTTGCACCGGCTCATCGTACGATGGAATGTGGCGACTACCTCCAAACATCAGGTGTTCAAACAAATGCGCAAATCCTGTTTGTTGAGGTTCTTCATCGCGGGCACCCACATCGTACAACAGGTTTACCGCAGCCATGGGTGTGGTTTTATCGGGATGCACCAAAACACGTAACCCATTGGATAATACATGTTTGTAAATTTCAATCATGCTCAGATTTTATTTATAACGGTTTTTCAGTCTCATCATGATAATGAATACCTATATCAAAGTCGTTTAGTTAAGAAAATTTATTGCTACTCATTCTACCCCCTAAAGGGGTAATTTCCAGGGCATCTTGTAAAGTCCCCTTTAGGGGATTTAGGGGTAAAAGAGCTTAACTAAACGATATTAATATATAACACTATTGTCCGACAAAAAATATATTCTTCGTTTAAGGAGTCAAGCCGCAGTACCTATTTTTTCAGAAAAAACCTGTCTGCTTAAAAACCATCAACCTCAGCCATCAACTATCAACAATAAACTCTAAACTATCAACTAATAACTACTCCATCTTCTTAATCTTCGCGGCCACGTCATTAAACTCGCTTATGAGTTGTTCAAAAATGGTTTTAACCGGTTCAATTTTTCGAATCATGGCGGCAACCTGCCCTATTTCAAGTTCGCCTTCTGTTAAATCGCCTTCAAAAATGCCTTTTTTAGCACGACCTTTCCCTAACAGCGTTTTCAGCTCCTCCTCTCCTGCCCCGCGGCTTTCAGCTTCTTTAACCTTTTCGAAAAACGGATTGCGCAACAAACGAACAGGGGCCAGTTTTTTGAGCGAAAGCATGGTATCGCCTTCACCCGAATTAATGGAAAGCTCTTTAAATGAAGCATGTGCCGACGACTCCTCGGAGAGAGCAAACAGCGACCCAATTTGAACACCATCGGCTCCCAATGCCATAGCAGCCAGCATTTGCGCGCCTGAGCCAATTCCTCCGGCAGCAATTACAGGTAAATTGGTAGCACGACGAATCAAAGGGATTAAAGTCATGGTGGTGGTTTCTTCGCGACCATTATGGCCACCGGCTTCAAAACCCTCTGCTACAATAGCATCAACACCAGCTTCTTCGCATTTTTTTGCAAAGCGGCTGTTCGATACCACATGAACCACCGTAATGCCTTTACTTTTTAAAAACCCAGTGTATTTGGCAGGACTTCCGGCTGATGTAAACACAATTTTCACACCCTCCTTCACAATAATCTGCATTAAAACATCCATTTCGGGATAAAGCAAGGGTACATTAACGCCCCAGGGCTGATTGGTTGCCCCCTTCATTTTATGAATATGTTCTTTCAGCGTTTCAGGATGCATACTTCCTGCCCCTAAAAGGCCCAAGCCACCGCAATTGCTAACTGCCGAAGCCAGTTTCCATCCACTGCACCAAACCATCCCCCCTTGAATAATGGGGTATTTAATCCCGAATAACCGGCATATTTTGTTTTCAGTCATAACGAACAATAATGGTAAAATTGAATCCGCAAAGATATAGATTTGTTCGTCAATGATGGCGTTTTTAGAGTTATAAAGCAACCGGTTAGAATTCGAGAATTACTCCTATAGATGGAAGTAGAGTTCCGGATGTATTTTTAAGCTCTTTTAAGCGATAACGCTGCTCCGAAATCGGATCGCCGGGGTTTTCGATGATGGGTGTTCCGGCATCGTCGAGTATCTGGATAAGATTAGGAGCCTGCAGGTATTGACGATTGTAGGCGTTTTGCACATCAAGATAAAATCCTAACGTGAATTTTCGGAAATAATAGGTTTTGTCAACCCGGATATCCAATTGATGAAAACTTCCCAACCGCTTTTGGTTAAAACGACTGAAATCCAAATATTCGCGCCCTCTGACATCCCAGGCTTCTACCCTCGACGATGTTTCCAAATCATAAGGTGTATATGGCAGTCCTCCCACAAAACGCCATCGTAACCCGGCATCCCAGTTGCGCTTAAAGGTTTTATTCATGGTTAGGGTGAACAAATGGCCACTGTCCCACGACGACGGTACCAATTTTCCGGATGCATCAGTAAACTCACTAACCACATAAGTGTATGCCATTAAATAGCTCAACCCTTTTGGCGAACGCTGCTGCATTAAAATTTCAAAACCGGTGGCATGACCTTCAGTTACAGGTGTTACCTCTTCATCGCCAAAAACGCCATAATCGGCGCCTTTGCTGGCCAACGAAACGCCATCTCTTACCGAAAGCGGGTAATTGCTATAGTTTTTTCGAAAACCTTCCAACCCTATTTTGGTATAAGTGTTCAAACGCCAGTCGAGCCCGGCAATAAAATGGTCGGCTCTGATGTATTTTATGCCATTGTCCCTGTTCTTTAAAGCATTGTCGGCATCGCGATAACCAAGTGTTGTGTAGGCAGGCAGCTGATAATAACGTCCGGTGGCAGCATTGACCGATAACGAAGGCAAAATCCGATAGGCTACCGAACCTCGCGGACTCAGTTGCTTTAACGGATTGCTCATTTGGCCGCTGTAGTTGTTGGCATCTAACCGCAAACCAGCCGACAAGGTGAGATTATTGTTAAGCAATGAATGTGATACCGACCCAAAAACACCCCATTTAACCATATTCAGATTGGAGCGATAATTTATAATAGCGGGGGCATTATTTTCGAAAACCTTATTGAGCGTTCGATTGTAATACTCAGCAAATTCAAGATTGAATCCGGTATTTATTGTAAAATCTCCGGGATTGGCAAAATATTCGAACCGCAGTTTATTCTCTATCTCGTCCGAGATATAATCAGAAATCAGATTATTGGGCGAGCTTTTGTCGTTTCCTGCATATTTCTCAATGGTATTGTTCAGGTGACTTCTGCTTAATGCCACTAAATAATAGCTGCTGCCCAAAAAATGCCTGTAACTGGTGCCTACGGTATAGTTCCACTGCTCAAAAGCAGGAAGATAGTCTAAAATATACCTGTTCTCTTCGGTTTCCTTTGGCGATGGATTTAACCGGAACTGATCGATGGCACCAACACCTATAAATGAAATTTCATTTTTACGGTCGATGCGTGTTTTGGAGTAAAACTGAAAATCATTAAAAGTTGGTAAAAAGGGCAGTCCAATCTGGTCGAACAAGAATTGCAAATAGGAACGTCGGGCAGAGAAAAGAGCCGATGTTTTTTCGCTCAGCGGCGTATTCATCGATAATGATACCTCAGAAGCCCCAACGGTGGTGCGAAAACTTGATTTGTCGCGGTTGGCATCAATCTGCCTGAACTCAAATACTGAACTCAGAGCATCTCCCCTTGAAGCCGGAAAAGCCCCGGAGTAAAAATCCACTTCACGAATAAAGTCAACATTTAAAATACCAACCGGGCCACCCGATGCGCCCTGCGTTGAAAAGTGGTTCAGTGTTGGAATTTCTATACCATCCAGAAAAAAACGGTTTTCTGATGGGCCCCCGCCACGCACAATTAAGTCGTTACGATACGAAACCGTACTACCCACACCCGGGAAACTCTGCAATACCTTCGAAAAATCGCGGCTGGCTCCGGCACTTTTTTCAATGATATCAACACCAATACGATGCAATGAAACAGGATTCTCGGCCTTTTGTGCAAAAGGACTCGATACAATGCGAACTTCCTGTAATGCTGTGGTTGTGGGTTTTAACGCCACCTCAATATAATTGGAACGAATGGCCGAAATCTGAATTTCTTCGGTAATGGTTAACTCATAACCAACAAACGAAAGTTGCAGACGTACAAATCCGGGCGATAGGTTCTGGAAAACAAACTTACCTTCTTCGTTGGTAGTGGTGCCCATCTGAGTATTGAATACCACCACATTGGCAAAAGCAACAGGTTCGTTGGTATAGGCATCTTTAACCAAGCCCGAAAGGTTGGCTTGTTGCGCCAATATATTGCCTGTTATTAATAAAGAAAAAAGTATTGAGGTTAAAAGCCTTAAGTTCATAATATTTGTCTAATTTTACGTTTCAGAAAATTAAACAAATAATGGATAGATTTGGTTCTTCAGTCGAAAAAATTATTCAAATAAACCTTCGTCGCGAATTAAAAGCAATATAGCCGAGTGAGGCACTATTACGTATTTTTCGCCATTAAACTCAATGTCAATGGCACTTCCCTGAAGATACACAGCCAAATCGCCCTCTTTAGGTTGCAAAGGAACATATTGCACCTGTTCGCGCTTTTCTTTCCAGGGTTCATCAATTTCGGCAATGGCAGGGATGGGGTATCCGGGGCCAACCTTAACAACGTAACCCGACAAAGCTTTTTCCTTCTCCTGAATATTGGGAGGCAAATAAAGTCCCGATTTGGTTTGTTTTTGTGGCGATTTGGGTTTAATCAACACCCTGTCGCCCACCATTATAAAACGGCTCAGATTCTTTTCTTCTATTCCCAGTGACATTTTTTTCTTGCAAATATAACCAGAATAAAAAAATCCGGTGCCTTTTACCATCTGATAAAATTCACCGGATTATACAGTCTCTATTTTTTAAGATTTATAGAAGTTTGTATGCGAAGTCTCAGGTATGAGGAAAAGACATCAGATGCGAAGTCCCAATTATCGGGAAAAGATTCTCAGACTAAAGACAAACACAAATTAACAATCACCAAATCAAACAAATGTGTGTTTCTCGCAGATTTCCGCAGAACGTTTGCGCAAATGTCGCAGACTTTTCAATGAAATCAGCTAGAAATACCAACGTAGCTAAACCTTTTATGTCTTATAACAAACTTAAATGCCTTATATGGTAAAAATACCTTTGCAAGATTAAGCTTCAAGCAGAAACCTACAGCATAATCAGCGTGTACAGCGAGAAATTAACGAAATGCCGCAGATTGGTAAGCGAAGGTGCTTTTTATCTGTTAAAGCAGAGAACTAAAGAAAGTTGTTAGGTGTTAGCTCCTAGTTCTTAGCAACTAGCAGCTAACTTCTTCCGTCCTCCTGTCTCCCTTCTAATAAGCAAACAGCGGGAAAGTCTTCATCATTTCATTAACCCGCTTTCTAACACTGTTGAGTACCTGTTCGTTATCGGGCTCCGATAAAACCTCATCAATAAAACCAACTATAGGTTCAATATGATTCTCTTTTAATCCACGTGTGGTTAAAGCAGCCGTGCCAAGTCTGATTCCGGAAGTTTGGAATGGTGAGCGGTCGTCGAAAGGAACCATATTTTTATTGATGGTAATGTCGGCCAAAACCAGGGTGTTCTCGGCTTTTTTACCGGTTAAATCGGAGAATTTGGTGCGTAAATCAACCAGCATACTATGATTATCGGTACCACCCGAGATAATTTTATAACCTTTGGCAATTAACAGGCGCGCCATTTCGGCGGCATTTTTCTTAACCTGGGTTTGATATGCCTTATACTCGGGCTGAAGGGCTTCAAAAAATGAAACAGCTTTAGCAGCGATAACATGTTCGAGCGGACCACCCTGAATTCCGGGAAATACAGCTGAATCGAGCAGCGACGACATTTTGCGTATTTCACCTTTTTTGGTGGTTTTACCAAAAGGATTGTCAAAATCTTCGCCCAGCAAAATAATTCCACCTCGTGGGCCGCGCAATGTTTTGTGGGTGGTTGAAGTCACCACATGGGCGTATTTAACCGGGTTATTGAGCAAACCGGCTGCAATTAAACCGGCAGGGTGCGCCATATCAATCATCAGAATGGCGCCAATTTTATCGGCAATGGCACGCATACGCTGGTAGTCCCAATCGCGCGAGTAGGCCGACGCGCCACCGATAATCAATTTTGGTTTATGTTCCAGTGCCAGCGATTCCATCATGTCGTAATCCACGGTGCCGGTGTCTTCTTTTACACCATAGGCAATGGGCTCGTACCACAAGCCGGAACTGTTAACCGGCGAACCGTGCGAGAGGTGTCCTCCATGTGCCAGGTTTAATCCCAGAAACTTATCGCCGGGCTCCAAAACAGTCATCAACACCGCCATGTTAGCCTGAGCACCGCTATGAGGCTGTACATTGGCCCATGCCGCACCAAAAAGCTGTTTTAAACGCTCAATGGCCAGACTTTCACTTTGGTCAACAATCTGGCAGCCGCCATAATAACGAGCCCCCGGAAGACCTTCGGCATATTTATTGGTCATTACCGATCCCATGGCTTCCATTACCTGGGGACTAACAAAGTTTTCTGAAGCAATTAATTCAACGCCATCCATCTGGCGGTGCTGCTCCTGTTTAATCAAATCGAAAATCTGGTTGTCGCGAATCATTTGTTGGTTTATTTTGGAATTATTTTTAATTCATATTGTTAATCTGCAATAAATTACGCAAGGACTTTAAATTAGATAAAAGATGTTTAGATTTAAGATGGATAGAGAAGATTAGAAAGAATTTCAGAAGCTTAAGCCACCCTTTTCAGATAACCCATCTATCTTTTATATGGCAAAAATAACCTCAATAAATTAAAGATTCATATTTTTTTCAAGAAAGTTTTGTGCAACTGATACAGAACCTTACTTAAATCCATCTAATCCGTTCAATCATCTCCTATTTCCTGCTCCGAGGCTGCCTAGAAAGTCCTTAGTGCAACTTTGTGATAACCTTAGAGTTCTTTGTGGTAAAACTTAAATAATTGAACCACAAAGTACACACAAAGTACACACAAAGGAGCACAAAGAAAAATGATTGAGTGTGATAACTTATTAGAAAGCCTCTTCATCTCCCTATTCCATCCTCCTGTCTCCGGTTTCCTGTCTCCGTTCTCCCCCTTCAGCCTTCAGCCTTTATTTTACTCATCAGAAAAATGAATAAGCACCTTACGGTACACCGAGAAGATTTTCGATTTTGAAACAAAACCGAGGTATTTTCCTTTTTCCACCACCGGGAGATTCCAGGCACCTGTATCTTCAAATTTTTTCATCACCTCATCCATATTCTCATCAATCTCTATAAAAGCAGGCGGAACCGTCATCACATGCCTTACCCGTGTGGTATAATACAATTCGTGGTTGAACATAATTTCACGAATATCATCGAGCAGAACAATACCTAAAAGCCGCTTATGCTCATCCAATACCGGAAAAATATTACGGCGCGCCTTGGCAATTATTTTCACCAATTCGCCTAATGTTTGCTCAGGATGTACCGAAAGAAAATCGGTTTCAATAACCTTATTCAAGCGCATCAGTGTAAGAACAGCCTTATCTTTATGATGTGTGATGAGTTCGCCGCGACGGGCCAGACGTTTGGTGTAAATGGTATGCGACTCGAAATACTTATTGGTTAAAAACGAGATGGTTGAAACGGTTATTAGCGGAATAAAAAGTTCGTAACCGTTGGTAATTTCGGCAATAAGAAAGATGGCTGTAAGCGGCGCATGCATCACACCGGCCATTAATGCAGCCATGCCAACCAGTGTAAAGTGCGACAGTGGCAAATCGATAAATCCGAAACTGTTAAGCAGCCGGGCCAAAAAATAACCTGTTACCCCGCCCATAAAAAGCGTTGGCGCAAAAATACCGCCAACACCACCGCTTCCATTGGTAGCTGTGGATGCAACAACCTTAAATCCAATTATCAGCGCCAGAAAAAGCAGGATTACCAAGTCGCTGTCGCGATAGGCATAAAACACGCTGTTTTGCACCACTGCGTAATGATTTCCCGAAAGCAATGCTATAATGGTGTCGTATCCTTCGCCATACAGCGGGGGGAAAATAAAGATGAGTACACTCAGAATTAATCCACCTCCCGCCCATTTAATATAGGGATTCTTTATGAGCGCAATCTTTTTTTCCAAAAAAAGCGTCCCCCAGGTCATGTGCAGCGACACCAGTCCACCCACAACTCCCAGAATCACATAAAAAGGCAGGTTTTCCAATTGAAACGGTGCCTCCAGATGAAATGTAAATTCAGCACCTTCGCCCAAAAAGAAATAGGCAATGGAAGCGGCCGAAACGGCGGCCAGCAATAAAGGCACGATGGAAACGAGCGTTAAATCGAGCATCAGCACTTCCAGGGTAAACATAAGTCCAGCCATGGGCGCTTTAAAAATACCTGCAATGGCTCCGGCAGCGCCACACCCGATGAGTAAAGTAATGGTTTTGTAGTTTAAATGAAAAAATCGCCCCAGCGATGAACCAATAGAGGCCCCGGTAAGAACAATGGGCGCCTCGGCTCCAACCGACCCCCCAAAACCAATGGTAAAAGTACTGGCAATGATGGAAGTAAAAGAGTTATGTGTTTTGAGGTTGCTCCCCTTTTTGGAAATGGCATACAATATTTTGGTAACACCATGACTGATATCGTCTTTCACAATAAACCTGACAAAAAGCATGGTTATGAATATCCCTGCCATGGGGTAAAGCAGGTATAAATAGTTCCAATCGGTTAAATCGAACCCTTCGGTTAAAAACCGGTGCAAAAAGTGTATGGAGTTTTTAAGAATGACTGCCGCCAAACCACTGAAAATACCTACCACCACACTTAAAAACAAAACAAAATTACGATGTGGAATATTCCGCACCCGCCAAAGAATCAGGTTTCCCAACCATTTTGAAATCAAATCACCGAAGGGCATTTTCACACTCAATATTTTAGGGGATGCGAAGTTAAGACGAAATATTATTTATTCAAACCATTGTAATGGTAAAACGCCCGAAGATTTTTTACACAATGGTCTGTTTCTCCCAGATTTTACAGCTTATTATGCAGAAATCCCGGAGTGGTCGGCGAGAATCGGGAATTGATAACTTAGATTTTTAAGACGTAAAGTTGGAACGAAGTGGAATGCCGAAAATCGGAAAATGACACGTGTTGCGATTTGTTGGAAAAAGACTTTAAAAAAATAAGATAAACACAAAGTAATAAACAAAATTTCAAATAAATATATCATACAGGAGATTAAGATTGACGCAGACGCCACATATTTTTTAGCGAAGGTGTTTTCTTTCTGTTAACATAGAACTAAAGAAAGTTTTTGGCTGTCAGCAACTAAGAATTAGGAATCAGGAGTTTTTTCCTTCTCCGGTTTCCGGTTTCCGGTTTTCTGTCTCCAAACTTCTACCTTCAGCCTCCTGCCTTCAGCCTCTCTTCTACTTCCTCCCGACTTTCAACTTTGTTCAAACTTTGTTTTGTTGTAGCGGCCTTACTTTTACTACTCTCCTTAACGCTTTCCTCAAAAAGATGCATCTGCCCAATTTGTTCACCCATTTGCACCAGATTGGCCGGAATGGTAACAATAAATTTTGAGCCCTGGCCGGGCTGACTTTGTATTTCGATGGCGCCCTCGAGCATAGTAACAAAATCGTGCACCAAACATAAACCAAGTCCCTGCCCCTTTTCGTTTTTGGTGCCCCACTCCGATTTTTTCCCGGCAAAATTAAACAGATGGCCAACCTGTTCGGCATTCATACCCAGGCCATTGTCGGTTACCTCAAGCCTGACATGACCACTATTATAGCACGATGTAACTTCGATGCGGCCATCCATGTGCGTAAACTTAATGGCATTATTCACTAAGTTGCGAATTATGGTGGCCCAGCAGTTGGGGTCGCTCTCGATAACCATACCCGCAAAACAGGGGTTGTAAGTTAATTGAATTTGTTTGGCTTTGGCTGCCTGAAGGTAAACCTTCATCACTTCATTTACCAACTGGTTAAATTCGAAAGTGTCTTTTTTGGGTTTGTACAGGTTTTGGCGACTAACGCTCCAATGCAATAAGTTATCGAGCAAAAACTCAACCTGCTGCGAGGCATCCGACATAGATATGGCCAATTCCTCTGCATCTTTTAACCGCCGGTTATCGAGCGATTGCACTATTAGTGTGGCCAAATTCTTTAGCGACCCCACCGGCCCGCGTAAATCGTGCGATATAACCGAAAAAAGCCTATCCTTGGCGCTATTGGCCTCTTCCATTTCCAATTTTCGGGCGGCCAGTTTCTTTTTCTGCAGTTGCAGTTTACGGGTAAGCCCCAGCTTTTGGCGATAACCAACCAATATTACCACCAGTAAAGCAGAAACCAGGCCCAACCCAACAATCATAAATACCATTACACGCGTTTTAGCCCGGTTAATTTCTTCTAATTTATCCACCTCAGCCTGTTTCTGCCCCACTTCAAACTCGGTGCGCAGGTTGGCCATTTGGGTTACCACATCAATATTTATTAAACTGTCGCGTAATGTGTAATACTCCCTTTGGTAATGGTAGGCTTTGGCGTAATCGCCTTTAAGTTCATATATTCTTCCTAATTGTTCATAAACATCCCTCAGGCGTTCAGGATTTGGGTATAGCTTTAAATTCTGCAAAGCTTCGTTTATATAATCGGTTGCTTTTATAATATTACCGACATTTAATTCATTTTGAGAAGCATAAATTAAATACCCTATAATTGACTTAAAATCATTAAACTCCGTTAGAATATCAATGGCACGAAGCAGATTAATACGAGCAGAGTCAACTTGTTCCAGCTTAGATTGAATTACCCCAATGTTACCATTAGTATATGCCATTGCCATTATATGGTTGTTTTTTTCAAAACCTACTAAAGCAGCGTTAAAATAAACTAAAGCAGAATCGTAAACACTTGACTCAAGATATAAATTACCTAATTGATAAAGAGCTCCGTATAAATAGTTGCCCTTAAGTGTATCTTTATTAAATATCTCGATGGATTTTTTTAAACAATCAACAGATTGAGAATTATTCTTTGTTTGTCGGTAAATCTCACTCAATGTATAATAACAAAAGGCCGTTTCAATCATCAGTTCATTCTTTTTTGCAATACTTAAACTATTCAGAATAAGTGATAAACTCTCTTTGTATTGTGATTTCAACATTAAAGCCTGCCCTTTTTCATAAAACCCCCGTTGCAAATACAGCTGATGGTTATTGGTTTGGGCTATATCAATTAGTTTATCGGCATAAACAATACAGCTATCGGGGTTGGAAAGGTTAAGAATAATCTGGTAAAGTAAATGGCATTTTTGTTCGGCATCTAAACTTGGTTGCCGGTTAAGAACCTGCAAACAACTATCGGCAACGGCCTTGTTACGCGCCAAAGTGCTGTTCCATACCATTAATAAAATAATAATATGGAATAGGTAGCGCAACATGGATATCCGTTTATAATTCAAATAGTTTATAAAATTAAAAAAATCCCGGAATAATTCTACTTTGACACATTCTTTTATATCAACAACAGTAGCTAAATTATCAACAAATAACGCTTACTGTTCTATTATTTTATCCATAATAGTTATACAAACCCTGAAAGGGTTGAATCAATAACCCGGGGCACAGCCCCATAGCCGTCAGGCTTATGTTATCAATGCTCTAATAATGAACAAATAGTATTGTTTTTTTAAGAGGCTTTTATTATTGCGTATAAGAAGGGGGTATCTTTTCAAAATTTTCGAGTGAGTTTAGCGAAATAGTCCGGG
>CALEUX010000110.1 GCA_937920475.1 uncultured Marinilabiliaceae bacterium | reverse complement strand
CAACAAAGATATTATGGACGAAAAAGTAAAGGAATTCAGAGAATACCGTTCAAAAATGAACGAGCGCATTCTCTCGCAGGATAATCTGGTAATAAAACGGTTGTTTAACCTGGATACCAATACCTATGCCGAGGGGGCACTTTCGACTAAAATTAAAGAAATGCTAGGGCTGGTAAGCTCCATGGTTTTGCGTTGCGACGATTGCATTAAATATCATCTCGAGAAATGCAAAGAGCAAGGAGTTACCACTGCCGAGATACTTGAAATATTTGCAGTGGCTAACATTGTAGGAGGAACCATTGTTATACCGCATACACGCAGAGCAATGGAATATTGGGATGCTTTAGAAAATAGCTAAACCAATAATAATTCCTCTGAGAAGGGCTTGGGCCGGTCGCCAAAAAAGAAATGGTGATCGGCTTTTTTATTTCTCATTAATTGCAGCGCATCAAATCCAACATTGAATAAGGTTACCTGACAATGGTTTAATTCCGACAAACGCTGGCCGGCTTCTAAAACATGAAGCGCTTCTTCATTAAATGCCCTGAAGTTTTTAAAATCAATGAGCAAATTGGTATATGGCAACCGCAGATAATTCAACATTTCCTTTCTCAGCTTTGGAGCAATATCTAAATCGCCTCTCTGTTCCTCTTCAAAACTAAATAAAACGGTATTCTTGTGAACTCTTGCCTTCAGCATATCAATGTCGTTTTACAGACAATATCAATGTAAATGCCACAATTCTTAAATAGCTGTTTATCTGAGCACAAGGCTTTTTTATCATTATCCTATATTCCTTATTTTGGAATACATTCCATTTATTGGATAAAGCCGTGTCTTTTCAGGTTCGAATCAATGATTAAATATGGAAATTCACTTCACCTTTTATTGATTTATGGGATATGCAACGAAATTTCATATAGATCAAATGCATCTCGCCTCCGTTTTCAACAAAATAATATTTTTGTCAACTCATAAATATTACAATATTCTCATATAATACAGGTAATTTTATACCGATGGAAGCGATAAAAATTCTACTCTAAAAATAATCGCGGCAGAGAAATTTCATAAACTTATTAGTTTGTTTAATTTTGTAATTAAATCCATAAGCAAAAGAAATGACAAACGATCAACAATTGGATTTCGAATCCATTCGTCCTTACGAGGACCACGAGATTCAAATGGTATTCAATCGTCTTAAAGGAGAACAATCATTCCTTAATTTATTGGGTTTTTTGTACCCTCATATTCCGCCAACTGCCATCATGGACAAAGTGATGCACATCACTTCCATTCGTCAGTTTCAAACTGAAATAATATCGGCTTACGTTAAAGGAGTTATCGAAAGCACCACCAAAGGAGTAACCGTTGAAGGGCTGGACCGGTTAAACCCGGAGGAGTCATACCTGTTTATTTCCAATCACCGGGATATTGTTTTAGACCCGGCCATTTTGAACGTATTGTTATTTGAGAATGGGTTTAACACTACTGAGATTGCCATTGGTGACAATTTGTTGATTTTTCCATGGATTACCGACCTGGTGAAGCTGAACCGCACTTTTATCGTAAACCGAAATCTTCCGGTTAAGCAAATGATGGAGAGTTCGCGCCGGCTATCATCCTACATCCGTTATACCCTGAATACAAAAAAACACAGTATTTGGATAGCCCAGCGTGAAGGGAGATCGAAGGACGGGAACGACCGCACTCAGGTTAGCCTGCTGAAGATGCTGAACATAAGTGGTGAAAAAACGCTTCCCGAAAATTTTAAAGAGTTGCGTCTTGTTCCGGTTTCCATATCGTACGAATACGATCCCTGCGATTATTTAAAAGCCGTAGAGTTTTATAACAAAAAAGTAAATCCCGATTACCAAAAAACCCAAAACGACGACTTGCGGCACATGGGAACAGGTTTACGGGGACGTAAAGGACGTGTTCATTTTTCGTTTGGCGACCCCATTACCGATGAGATAAACATTATTGAAGCGTTGACGGTTAAAAACGACCAGTTTACAGCTTTAGCCGAGATGATTGATCAGCATGTACATCAAAACTACCATCTTTGGCCAGGAAACTACATTGCCTGGGATTTGCTGAACAATAGCACTGAACATACCAGCCATTACTCTGAGGCCGAAAAAACTGTTTTTATTGAATACTTGAACGACCATATTCAGCGAGCCAAATTAGACGATGAATTTATTCGTACCAGCTTGCTGGAAATGTATGCCAACCCGCTGGTTAACCAGAAATCGTATGAGGTAAAGGTCTGATGGTGATAAATACTGGAGAAAAAACTTTAGCACAACTCCAAGTTTAAATAATTGTTTTAAGCAATTTTATAACGACTAAACAGATATAGTTAGTTTGAATTTATTCAGATAAACCTGCATTAAACCAGATAAATTTTGATACAAACATTTACCATTGATTAAGAAAATCATCTATAAGCATTACGTTATCGGGGTTAATGGAAATGATCTGATTTATCTTGCCGGCTTCGGTAAAAATTAAAATCGTACCCATCACACCAATATTAATTCTATCAATCTTTTTGAGTTTATCATAAAGTTGAAATATGGAACAAAATTAGAGTCTGCTATGGCAATAACGTTGCCTTTAAGTAAAAAATAAATGGTATCGCAACTATGATAATCAATATCTATAATTTTATCAGAGTCAGGAATTTCTTTGCTTTTTATCAACTGAAGACTTTCTGTTTCAAAGAAATGTATTTTTTCATTCCTCTTATCAAATAATAAAAAATATTCCTTTTCGCCAATCTTTACAACTTTCTTAATAGCATGATGAAATCCAGCACTGTCAATACTCAAAATGAATCCTTCTTGAATTAATTCACTTTTACTAATTTCTTTATTGTTTAAAGAACAGCTTACCAATAACAGTAAAATAAAAATAGGATATCCCAATGCAAATTGAGACATCCTATTCTGAGAAATAATAATATCAATTTTATTTTTTCTCACTCAAATCCAATTTAATATTAAGTTCCTTCAATTGGTTTTCGTGAATGGTTGAAGGCGAATCGTTCATGACATCGCGACCGGAGTTGTTTTTTGGGAAAGCAATAACATCGCGAATGGAATCAATGCCTGCAAACAACGACACCCAACGGTCGAAGCCAAATGCAATACCACCATGCGGTGGTGCGCCGTATTTAAAGGCATTCATCAAAAATCCAAATTGGTCTTCGGCCTCCTGCTCGGTAAACCCAAGAATTTTGAACATTTTTTGTTGCAAATCATCGTTGTGAATCCTGATGGAACCACCGCCAATTTCAACGCCATTAATCACCAAATCATAAGCATTGGCCCGTATGCTGCCCGGATCGGTATCGAGCAAGAGCACATCTTCTTTTTTGGGTGACGTAAACGGGTGGTGCATGGCGTAAAAACGCTGGGTTTCTTCGTCCCACTCCAAAAGTGGAAAATCTACCACCCAAAGTGGTGCAAATTTGTTTTTATCGCGCAACCCTAAACGATTGCCCATTTCGAGGCGCAATTCGCAAAGGGCTGTTAAAGTTTTTTTGCGGATGCCAGCTAAAATAAGTATTAAGTCGCCATTGGCAGCTCCAAACATGGAAGCTATTTGTTTTAAATCGGCTTCGGAATAAAACTTATCAACCGACGATTTGAAAGTGCCATCGGTGCCACATTTAATATAAACCAGGCCTTGCGCTCCAATCTGTGGTTTTTTAACAAAATCGGTAAGCTGGTCGAGTTCCTTACGGGAATACTCAGAACAGCCTTTGGCGCAAATACCACCAACATATTCGGCCTCATCGAAAACCTTAAACCCTTTACCGCTTACTTTTCCGGTAAGGTTCACAAATTTCATGTCAAAGCGAATATCGGGCTTGTCGGAACCATACTGTTCCATAGCTTCGGCATAGGGCAGGCGCGGAAAAGCATAATCAAATTCAACGCCTTTTAGAACTTTGAACAAGTGCTTGGTCATGCCTTCAAAGGTATTGAGCACGTCGTCCTGATCAACAAAAGCCATTTCACAGTCGATTTGGGTAAATTCGGGCTGACGGTCGGCTCGTAAGTCTTCGTCGCGGAAGCACTTAACAATTTGCATGTACCTGTCGAACCCGGCAACCATTAAAAGCTGTTTAAACAACTGGGGCGACTGGGGCAAAGCATAAAACTGTCCAGGATTCATGCGTGAAGGAACCACAAAATCGCGGGCACCTTCGGGCGTGGATTTCATGAGCACAGGTGTTTCAACCTCGATAAAATTCTGAGCACTCATGTAACTTCTTACCTCGAGGGCCATGCGATGCCTCAACTCCAAATTACGACGAACAGAGCTGCGACGTAAATCGAGATAACGGTATTTCATCCGCAACTCATCACCACCATCGGTATCGTCCTCAATGGTAAATGGTGGTAAATCAGATGGGTTTAATAAGTTTAGTTTCTGAACAATTATTTCAATATCGCCCGTAGGCATTTTACTGTTTTTATTGCTTCGCTCGGCTACAGTGCCAACAACCTGAATAACGAATTCGCGCCCCAAGGCACGGGCATCCTGAGCCAGATTCTTATCTTTTTCAGTATCAAAAACCAGTTGGGTAATTCCATATCGGTCTCGCAAATCAACAAAAGTCATTCCACCCAGATTCCGGATGCGTTGCACCCATCCACACAGTGTTACTTGTTGGTTAACATCGCTTATTCTTAATTCACCATTTGTATGAGTTCTGTACATGGTTTGTTGTTTTACATTATTTATACCAGCAGGAAGCAGATTTGTAACCCATTTCTGCTCAATCTGGTCAATTTCTATCAGGTTAAAAATTATCTTTGCGAAAATAGGAAGAAAAAAAGAATTAATCAGCGACCAAAGTCATAAGAATTTTATTCTTCATTGGATGGATACAATAGATTTTTCGGATAAGTATTTTATGCAGCAGGCATTGAATGAAGCCCGCGAGGCGTTAAAAAAGGATGAAGTGCCCGTGGGCGCTGTTATTGTGAGTAATAACCGGATAATTGCCAAAGCGCATAACCTTACTGAAACACTGAACGATGTTACGGCCCATGCAGAAATGCTTGCTATTACGGCTGCTGCCGAATGCCTGGGTGGCAAATACTTAATTAACTGTACTTTATACGTAACCCTGGAACCTTGTTTTATGTGTGGCGGCGCTTTAAGCTGGGCGCAACTTGGCAGGTTGGTATTTGGTGCCAGAGATGAGAAAAGAGGGTTCTCAAACTTTACCCCATCACCCCTCCACCCCAAAACCGAAATTATTGGGGGTATTATGGAAGAAGAGTGCAGCCGGCTGGTAAAGTCCTTTTTTAAGGGGAAAAGATGAGAGAAATAAAAACTTGTTAATTCTATTAAATCATTAACTGATTTTGCCCTTACAGGGCGACAATTGATTTGGTTTACATTCATAGGGCGTTGCCCTATATTGCTGATTGCGCCCCGTTGGGGCTGGCTAACCATAATTCATTTTAAACATGGATGTTTTCCAAAATACCAAAAAAATATCGTAATCTGTCAAAGTAGAATTAATGAAGTGTCTTAATAAATTCTTTCAATTCCTCCTTTTTTGATTTCTCCAGACTGTGCCAACGAACCCCCTGAATGGCTCCTTCAAGGCCGCACAACATGCTTAGGCACGCACCCGGATCAACCGTTCGTAAACGGATAAAAGCATTTTTACTACCTATGGATTTTAGCTGTTCAGGCGATTCTATTCCTACCTGAACCAATTTTTCGGCTACTACCTTACCAATATTGGGTAAAAGGGTCAGCTGGTGAAAATTTGTTGCCATAATGGGTCTGTTTTCACTGTTTTAATGATGCTTTACTAAACAAATGTTCCGGAATTGGCTGATTAAACCTGATTCCTGAAATTTTAAATTCGGTACCATCGCCCTGTTTGAGCATATCTTTATAAACCATTGTAGTAGGAAACCAACGTCCATCAACATAAATAATATCTTTCATTTCAACACGTTTTAGTAGTTGGCCGCTTTTGGCAAACAATTCCTGTTTCAAGGGAACAAATCTGTCAGCGTCGACCCACATTTTTTGGGTATGATAGGCAACATCTTCCACTTTGGCCAAAAGTGTTATAATGTAAACATCCCGATTATCCAGCATATCCCTGCCAAGAATTGAGGCATTATAAATTTCCGTTAGTTTTCGGTCTTCCATCATATCTTCATAAGAGAGATCGGAACCCATAACCGATTGTCGTAACATATGTCCCGATATTTGAATTATCCGGTCGGTGGTGGGGGTATAAATCCAAAGCTGGTTCTCCAGTTTTAACATTTTTGTGCCTTGTTCACGAGCTGGTGACAAATATTCGGTAAATGATTTGGTATCTCCCACGCTCCACGATTTGGAGGTAATGGTTCTGCTGCCCCGGCGCCCGTGAATAGTAATAGTTGACTCGAACACTCGGTTTTCTGATGATAGGTTAGCATCCACCTTTCTCAAAATCTCGGATGCATCCTGATTGCTGAAGGCGCTCAGGATTATGGCTGCTAAAATAAAAACAGAGATCTTCTTCATCGGCTTAAACTTTAAGTAACTGTTTAAAACTATTTTTTAGACATAAGACAAAAGACGCTTAGACAAAAGATGCAAAAATTAACACACTTAAAATAAGCAAAATAACTTACCTGTCTTATTTGTCTGTATTTCTATTTAGTCTTTTCTTTCTGTCTAGTATTTAAGCTTCTAAGATTCTTTAATAAAACCAGAGAACTAAATTTAAACAGATACTAAGTACTATTAACTATTTATGTTTCCAATTCTTTAAACAACCGTGCCGTTTGTCGTTTAAATATTCCTATACCGGCTAAAGCAGTTCCAATTAATGTTGATACAACACCTGGTATAAACCCAATAAAGTAATCAGCGGTTGTAATTCGAGCCCTTATTACAGTAGGCATCATAATAGAAGCACCCTTCATGGTAGCGCTAATATCGAGCCCATAAGTCTGTAATAACCATGCAAAAAACAAACCCAAAGAAGTTCCTAAAATGGAGCCGGCAATACCAATCATTAATGATTCATAAATCATGGTACTGAAAACGTGTACCTTCTCCTCTCCCATGGCCAAACGGATACCAATTTCGCCATAGCGGCGCAGTCCTCCTAACAGGCCGGCATTCCATAACACCAACGACATGGCCAACATAAAAATACCCGTAATGATAGCACCCATATAATGAGCCAAATTAACAAAGGTTGCCATATCGCCCTGATCTTCGAATGTGAGCATAACAGGCGAAAAAACATCGGTTTCATCAGCTACCTTATTAAAATCACTTTGCATGGCGTGCGCTACTTTTGAGGAATAAAAACCGGCGGGTAGAAAACCTACTATTTCGCCGGCTGCATTTTCCATATCAAGCGCAAACCGCACAGCTTCAATATCGGCAATCATGGCACCCCTATCGAGTGCCATAGCTCCAAACGATAGAGTGCCGGAAATTACAAAATTGTGGTAGGCCATTGCATTATTCATGGTGCTACCAATAAATGTTATAGTATCGCCCGGGTTAACCCGAAGCTTTTGTGCAAAAAAATCGCTTATTAATATATCGTCTGGTTTTTGTGGCAAATTGCCCCTAACCAAAGACTTATACAGATTTAACCGTTGTACTTCATTTTTTGTGGGCGACAATAAATCAACGGCCATTCCCATTGCAGGGCCTTGTGTTTTTGTTTCTCCCAATGAATCAGGGGCATCTACCAACCCACCAAAGTGAATTCGTTCAAACCATTGCACATCTGGAAACTGAACTTTTAGCTGATTAACCAAAATATCGGTTTCGAGCAATGCTAAATCGTTGGGAATCTGAGAAATTTCATCGGCATATGCCCGGGTTACTACTTTTACATGACCATTGAAAAACTGAGCATTCATCTCAATGGTTTCATTCATAAAGCCTGTTATATAGGCATGCAAAAACACCGAAAGCATAACGCCAACAGCCACCACCAAGGTTGGTATCCAACTTCGGCTTTTATCGCGAACCAGACCTTTCAATAAAAATTTTATCATTGTATTTTCCCCCGTAATGCTTCAGTTGGATTCATTTGGGCAATGCGGCGCGATGGGCAGTAACTCACAACAGCAGTAGTTATGAGCACAATGAGAGTGGTAGAAACAATTAACCCAACCGTAAAAACCGGATACATGGTTTGGGCCATTGCAATTCCATAATCGCTGGAGTCCATTGGAATGGTAAACCCGGCGTGCGATTGCCAGATAAAAAACGGAATTCCATAAACTGCAGCAACAGCTGCGGCTAAAACGGCATGCATGGCACCTTCAATTGTAAACAACATTACCACCTGCTGACGCGTATATCCCAGAGCTACATATGTCCCAATCTCCTTTTGCCGTCGAAAAATTGATAATACCTGCGTGTCGAAAATTGCCAGCATAGCCAACAATAAGAGAATTATATAAAACACTGACTGTCCGGTAGTTTTGGTTTTAATCATAACATCTATTTCGGATGTAAGTTCCTGCTGCGTTTTAAGTACAAACTCATTCACCTCTGGTATTTCCTTAATTCCTTGTCCAAAACTCAGGTATGTAGCCTCATTGGGCAGTAGCATCATTTGCCTGAGTTTTTCAAGGTCAATCCAAACTTGCCCACCATCAATTGCCGGTACATTGGTTGCAAAAACATCGGTAACAACCACCTCGGCAGCATCAAAAGTTCCCGATTTATCGCGCCAACGAAGCACAACCCTGTCTCCCTTTCCCAGTTTTGCCGATCGGGCCATGTTTGTCCCAATAATGGCGGGAATTGCGTCTGTAATTGTGTCGAGGGCTGCCACAGGAAGTTTTAGAAGGTTTTGATTTTTCGGAATTCCCTTTAACAAGATTGGTTGCATTCGTCCGTGCGGATACAGGCTGGCTTGCACTACCAAAACCGGCACCATAGCGCCTTCAGTTATAAAGGGCAAAAATCTTTGAGGTACCGGTGCATGACTTTCGGTTAGTGAGAAGGGATCGTATTGATCGTAAAGTTTATGCCAATACTGGCCTTTGGCAATTTGCCATTTTTCCATGTCAAAGCGAGCCTGATGATCCCAACCAACCATTAGTCCTTTTAACCAAATAATAACCACATAAGAGAAGGACAGAACAATAACATTAAGCCAGGTTCTGAGTCCTGCTCCAACCAAATTACGGTATGCGAGTTTCAATGCTAAAAACATAAAACCAATTTATTCGATTTAAGAAGCATTATTTGATGAGCTCATCCCTATCAATTTTTCCATCAATCAGGAATATTTTTCTATGCAGATAGCTAATCACCTTTTCATCATGTGTAGCAAATAAAAAAGTGGTTTTCAATTCCTTATTCAACATTTCCATGGTTTTTAAAATGTTGTGTGAGTTGGCAGCATCCAAATTGGCTGTTGGTTCATCGGCCAAAACCACCATTGGCTTTTTTACCATAGCCCTGGCAATGGCTACTCGCTGACATTCGCCACCCGATAAGGCGGGTGGTTTAGAGTTAACCTTATCGGTAAGTCCGACCCATTCCAAAGCATCCATAACCATTTTTTGACGCTGAGATGGTGTATACTTTAACAACAGTAATGGGAATTCAACATTTTCGAACACTGTATGCACCGCCAAAAGATTATAGCTCTGAAATATAAACCCAAGTTTCTCCTTCCGCAACTGTGCGGCCTGCCTTGCTGTTAGCTGACTAACGGGTTGCCCCAACACCATTGCTTCACCTTCTGAAGGCGTATCCAACGACCCAATTATGTTGAGCAATGTTGTTTTGCCCGAACCACTTGGCCCTATCAACCCGGCAAATTCGCCCTCATTAAATTCCAGGTCGATACCTTTTAACGCCAAAAACTCACCTTTTCCCATGGGAAATTTTTTGATGAGTTTTTCAGTGGTAATTATCGGATTGTTTGTCATTGGTTTTATTTTGTTGTTGAATATATTTTTTATCACCAAGCCACTTTTACAATGGCTAAAACATTCATTAAAAGTTCCAAACCCCCATTATCTGAATCCCATTACCAGCAAAAAGATTTACTTTACCAGTCGACATTGGTAACCGATAATTCTCAGGGTTGCAAAAAACCATGCAATGCAAAGAAAAATGGTTGTAATGCTGCGTCCATGTTAACATATTGTATAAGTCTTTATTGTTCCAGTTGTAATAAAAAACAGCACTTATCTGATTATTGAGGCCAAAAGGATAATTACCCGATAACGTTGAAAATGAAACAGTATTATCGAAATCGAACGCATTTTTATTCCACGAGAACACCAAATGCTCAATAATTGCATTTAAGCCGTTTCCAAGTCCAAAGGTATAATCGGCTCCAAGGGTTACCATCTGCTGATTTGTAAAATCGCCAATATTTACATTTTTATGTATCCAAACCCCTTCGAACCATACCCCTGGTCCTACATCCCATTTCCCATCAATACCCAGCCGGTTTTCGGGATTGGTTTGATGAATGATTGAAGCATCACCCAGTGGTTTTGTATCAGATAGCCGATGATGAAACGTCAGGGCGATTTCCCCCATTGAAACTGGATGTTGAACACGGGCACCCCATTCAGGTTCGTCATTACTGGTATAGCCGTATTCCCATGTTTTTGAATCTTTATTACCGTACAACACCCAAATCCAGATATTGGCATTGTTTAAAAAATAATAACGACCCAATAACCCCCAAACACCATCGGTTAACTGAAGCGGGTCGCGCGGGTCAACCTTATCGAACCACATAAGAGGCCGTATCATTGATGCCGAGCCAAAGTTAATCTTTTGCAGTCCTACTCTTAACTCAAACTGGTTGGCCGAATATCGTAACCATAATCTGTATGGCTTCAAGGTTCCATCGTGAGAAGAATCATCAAACGGTCTAAAACCATACAAACCGTTTATATTGGCCGATGCCTCGAAATCAATTTTTCTCTTATTATCAGGATTCGGAATAACATTAAACTGTGGCATAAATCTACCGCCAAGCCAAACAGGCAATTGGTGAGCATCAGTTGCATTACCCCAGGCCGAAACCTGCCCGCTCCATTGAATTTTCGACTGCCCTTGCAATTGAAAAGTCACTAATGTTATTATGATGAATAGATATATCCTCATTTGTTGTGCGGAATTATTCCATAGACCTACAGGTTTGTAATTTCCATAATCATTTTATGAGGCGATTTAAACATGCTCAGCGCTTCAGTATTCGACAAAAGTACCCTGTCTTGCGCTTCTTTAAAGTACCTGATTATTGCCTGCCATGTTTCACGGGTTTGCTGTTTATTATACTCTTTTACACCCAATTCTGGGATTGCGAAAAAATCATTCAAAAATTCACGACTGATTACATGTATTCTCAAAGATTCAGGATGCTTATATCTTTCTTGCTCTTACGTACCATTAATATAGTATAAAGATAAATGTATAGATTTTAATTCACTATTGTCCGGTAAAAAATACATTCTTCGTTTAAGTGCTCTCCCGATGAATCGGGATTACTTTTTTTATTCATTTATGTTTTCTTTCAATGGCATTCATGATCCGCTTCGCTCCACTGCAGCAAAAAAAAGTAAGCA
>CALEUX010000109.1 GCA_937920475.1 uncultured Marinilabiliaceae bacterium | reverse complement strand
ACAGCCTTTTTATTAGAGAACTATTATGCTTTTATAAACTGGCAATTTTATCACTTTTGTATTTACCTGCCAGTAATTTCTCTTTAATTTCGGCAAATGCTTTAATGGTATATTCCACATCCTCGAGGGTATGAACTGCTGTAGGAATAATGCGGAGCATTATCTGGCCTTTTGGAATTACCGGGTAAACCACTATTGAACAGAAAATGTTATAATTTTCGCGCAAATCCATAGTCAAAGCAGTTGCTTCCGGTATTGTACCATCCAAAAATACAGGTGTAACCGGACTCTCTGTTTTTCCAAGATTGAAACCTTTTTCTTTAAGGCCTTTTTGTAAAGCTGAAACAATTTTCCAAAGATTATCTTTCAATTGCGGTTGAGTACGCAATAATTCCAGCCTTTTCATAGCTCCAATAACCAAAGGCATTGGCAATGATTTGGCAAATATTTGCGAGCGCATATTGTAGCGCAGGTAACTGATTACATCTTCACGGCCTGCAACAAATGCACCAATGCTGGCCATCGATTTGGCAAAAGTACCAAACAAAACATCTACGCCATCTTCCACTCCAAAATGTTCAGCTGTTCCGGCACCGGTTTTCCCCATAGTACCAAAACCGTGCGCATCGTCAACCAATAGGCGGAATTCAAATTCTTTTTTAAGGGCTACAATCTCGTCCAATTTGCCCAGGTCGCCGGCCATACCAAAAACCCCTTCGGTAATTACCAAAATACCGCCGCCTTGTTTTTCGGCAAGTGCAGTGGCACGACCAAGCTGTTTCCTTAGGTTTTCCATATCGTTATGTGGATAAACAAAACGTTTACCCATATGCAGGCGTAAACCGTCGAGGATACAGGCATGCGATTCAGAATCGTAAACAATAACATCGTTGCGGTTTACCAAAGTGTCGATAATGGAAACCATACCCTGGTAACCAAAATTCAGAAGGTAGGCATCTTCTTTTTTAACAAATTCAGCTAAAGCTGCTTCCAATTCTTCGTGTTTGCTGGTATGTCCCGACATCATACGGGCACCCATCGGATAAGCCAATCCCCACTCTTTGGCAGCATCGGCATCAGCCTTACGCACTTCAGGATGGTTGGCCAAACCCAGGTAGTTGTTTAAACTCCAGGTTAATACTTCTTTTCCGCGAAATTTCATTTTCGGGTGTATTTCCCCTTCAAGTTTGGGAAACATAAAGTAACCATGAGCCTCTTTACCATATTGGCCTAGGGGGCCCATGTTCGCGCTTATCTTATTAAAAATATCCACGATAGTATTGTTTTAAATGATTTACGGGCAAAGGTAATGTTTTTTGACACTTTCAAATCCATCTTAATCTTTAATTTTTATTATCGTTATATTTTCCCACATTAATTTTTATGGCCTGGTTTTTGATAAAACCTGAAGGATTCCGTTAGTTTGCAGAAACTATTCTCTGCTTTTCCAAATAGCCGATTAAATCAATGCAGCAACCCGAAATCGCTTTTTAAAAACCGATTAGCGAAATTTCAGGGTCAGTTTGATGAGGTGATTATCAGGAAAACAGTATCTTTGCAAAATGTTTTCGGACAATTTTTAATTTGAATGGCCACGTTTTTTAAAAGTAAAGTCTTGATAATGAGAAAAATACTCTTATTGCTTTTGATTGTTTTGTCAACTTCGTGCAGTAAATATCAGAAACTGCTAAAAAGCACCGATTACGATTTAAAGTATACAAAAGCCATGGAGTATTACCAGGCCGAAGATTATATGCGTGCTGCCACTTTGTTACGCGAACTGATTGGCATTTTCAGAGGAACTGAAAAATCGGAAGAAGCCCATTTTGCCTATGCCAATTGTTTGTATGGTATGAAAGATTACATTTTGGGCGGACATTATTATAAACTGTTTGTACAGAATTATCCAACCAGCCCAAAATCCGAAGATGCTCAGTTTATGACGGCCTATTGCAGTTATAAAATGTCGCGCAATCCAAGGCTCGACCAAACCGAAACCTATGATGCTTTGGATGGGTTTCAGCTTTTTATCAACTTATACCCCCGAAGTCCAAGGGTTGCTGAAGCCACCAAATTAATGGACGAGTTAAGAGATAAACTGGTGTATAAATCTTATTTAAATGCCCGTTTATATTTTAATTTGGGTAACTATTTGGGCAACAATTATCAGAGCGCCATTATTTCTGCTCGTAACAGTCTGGATGATTTTCCCGATACAAAATACCGCGAGGAGTTATCTTTCCTGATTTTGGAAGCCCGATATATTGAAGCTATTAATAGCGTTGAAGATAAAATGGAAGAACGTTTAAGAGAAACCGTTGATGAATATTATTCTTTTATCAATGAATTTCCCAAAAGTCAGTATCTTCGCAGAGCCAATAAAATTTTTGAAGATGCCTCATTGAGGTTGAATTAATTAACATTGAATAAGTGTTTTAACCTGATATTATCAAACGTATGGACTACAAAAAATCAAATGCCCCGTTGAACACAATTACCTGGGACACATCAAAGCTTGCCGAACCTACCGGAAATATATATGAGTCGGTTACTATTATTGCTAAACGGGCCAATCAGATTAGTGTAGAAATGAAAGAGGAGCTTAACAAAAAACTTCAGGAATTCGCTTCGTACACTGACAACCTTGAAGAAGTTTTTGAAAACCGCGAGCAAATTGAGATTTCAAGGTTTTATGAGCGTTTGCCCAAAGCCGTTTCAATTGCTACCAGCGAATTTATTGAGGGGAATGTTTATTACCGTAATCCGGCAAAGGATATTTTACCCGAGTAGCGCTGAAAGCAGTTTTGCTTTTTTTGTTTGAATCAAATAATTGAAGATAGGAAAGACTGGTTCTTTCTTATCTTCTTTTTTTATTCAATAGTTAATAAAACCTATTTTAACCAGCAAAAGGTTTTTTGAATCCGGAATAGGTTTTATCTTTGAAAACAGAACTTCAGGGTTAAAACTAACCTAAACAAATTAATTATGTTACAAGGTAAAAAAATAATCCTTGGTATTACCGGAAGTATTGCCGCTTATAAAGCTGCTTTTTTGTTGCGTCTGTTGGTAAAAGAAGGCGCCGAAGTGCAGGTTTTAATGACGTCTGCAGGCAAGGAATTTATTACTCCGGTAACCTTGTCGGCATTGTCGGGCCGTCCGGTTTTAGGCGATTTTTTTGAGAATCGCGATGGCACCTGGCACAGCCATGTTGACCTTGGATTATGGGCAGATGTAATGCTGATTGCTCCGGCCTCGGCCAATACTTTGGCAAAAATGGCTCATGGAATTTGCGATAATTTATTACTTACTACTTATTTATCAGCCAAGTGTCCGGTTTTTATTGCCCCGGCCATGGATTTGGATATGTTTGCACATCCATCCACACAAAAAAATATAGAAATTCTTAAAAGTTGGGGGTGCCAGGTAATTGAACCGGGAACCGGTGTGCTGGCAAGTGGCTTACATGGCAAAGGCCGCATGGAAGAGCCTGAAGCTATCGTGCAGCAGTTACATACGTTTTTTAACTCTCCCGATAAAAAAAAAAGTCTGACTGGTAAGCGGATTATGATAACCGCAGGCCCAACGCATGAAGCCATTGACCCGGTTCGTTTTATTGGTAATTATTCGTCGGGCAAAATGGGTTTTGCCATTGCAGAGGAACTGGCATTGCGCGGTGCTATGGTTGATTTAATTGCCGGGCCGGTTCAAATGAGTATCAACCATCCCAATGTAAACAGACATAATGTGGTGTCGGCTTCAGAAATGTACCAAAAAGCATGTGAATTGTTTCCCTTGGCCGATGGTGCCATTATGGCGGCGGCTGTTAGCGATTTTTCTCCTGTTAAAGCAGCCAGTCAAAAAATAAAACGAACTGGCGATAACCTGACCATCGAACTTAAAGCCAACCCGGATATTGCCAAAAGCATGGGCGAAATAAAAAAGAAAGGTCAGGTTTTGGCAGGCTTTGCTCTTGAAACTGAAAACGAAGAAGCCAATGCCCGAGCAAAACTTAAATCGAAGAATCTTGATTTTATTGTTTTGAATTCTTTGGCCAGCCCTGATGCAGGTTTTATGGTAGATACCAACAGGATAACCATCATCAACAGAGAAAATAAAAAGATTGAATTTCCGTTAAAATCAAAAAAAGAGTTGGCGTCGGATATTTTGGATTATTTGGAACTTATTTTGGTAGATTCGTTGAATGCTTAATGGCAAATCTAATTATATGATGCGAAGAATTTTGATTATTGGTCTGATTTTGATTTCATTCGGTCTTAAGGGCCAGGAATTCAGGTGCATGGTTCAGGTGGTATCACCAAGTATTCAGGGTACCAACCGTGGCGTGTTCGAAACTTTGCAAAAATCAATTATGGAGTTTATGAACGGCCAGCGATGGACTGAACATAAATATAAACCTGAGGAACGTATAGAATGTAATATCCTGATTAATATTCGGGAACAAATAGGCTCCGATGAATTTAAAGGAACCATGCAAATTCAGGCGCGACGGCCGGTTTACAACTCTTCATACAGTACAACCATCTTTAATTATCTCGACCAAAGCCTTCATTTCAGGTATATTGAGTTTGAACCATTGATTTATAATCCCGCCAATATTGAATCGAATCTTATAGGCATGTTGGCCTATTATGCTTATGTTATTTTGGGGTACGATTATGATTCGTTTAGTCAGAGAGGAGGAACACCCTATTTCCAGAAGGCTGAACAAATTGTAAATATGTCGCAGAATTCCCGCGAGAGTGGCTGGCGCTCGTTCGAAAGTACACGTAACCGGTATTGGTTGGTTGAGAACATGCTGAACGAATACCATGTGCCTTTGCGCAACTGCTTTTATCAATACCATCGCCGGGGCCTCGATTTAATGGCCGAAAAACCCGAAGAAGGACGTTCCAATATGGCCTCATCGCTCGAATTGCTGCAACGGGTTTACAGGCAGCGTCCCAATTCGTTTGCTCTTGGTTTATTTTTCGATGCCAAAACTGAGGAGCTGCTCAATGTTTTCTCCAACTCACCATCCATGGAAAAGGGCAGAGTCGTTAATATTCTTACCGAAGTGGACCCGGCAAATTCGGAAAAATACAGAAAATTGCAGAGTAGTACCGGAGGTATTTAGAACCTGTTTAAAATTATTTTTTAGACATAAGACTTTTATACAAATGATATAAAAATTAACATGCTTAAAATAAGTGAAATAACTTAACCATCTTGTTTCTCTGTAATTTCCATTAAGTCTTTTCCCGAAAAACAGGGACACGTCTTTCTGTCTAGTATCTAAACTTCTTAGAGTCTATAATAAATTCAGGTAACTAAATTTAAACAGATACTTAATTCTTTTTCTTTTTTTATTTTTGTGAGATAAAGCTTCTCTCATGTTAAAACAACTGATTATTTCCAATTATGCATTAATTGACTCGGCCGATATAGGGTTTGAGGAGGGCTTCTCGGTTATAACAGGAGAAACAGGCGCCGGAAAATCGATTATGTTGGGCGCTCTGGGCTTGATTCTTGGGCAGCGCAACGATACTTCGGCCATGCGCGATAAAGAACAAAAATGTGTGGTGGAAGCCCATTTTAACATCGAGGGTTATGGCCTGGAGTATTTGTTTTCTGCTGAAGATATGGATTTCGACAAAGAAACCGTTATACGCAGAGAAGTTTTGCCCAATGGCAAGTCGCGGGCATTTGTGAATGATACTCCTGCCAACCTGAATTTCTTAAAAGAACTGACTCAAAGACTCATCGATATACATTCTCAACATCAGAATCTTTTATTGGGTGATTATTCTTACCAACTAATGGTGGTTGATACCGTAGCTAAAAACATTCACCTAAGAGATAGCTATCGTAAGGAATTTTTAAAGCTTCGTCAATTACAAAAGGAGCGAAGTCGATTGGTGGAGATGCATGAAAAGCAAAAAGCCGACCGCGATTACTGGGAGTTTCAGGCCGTGCAGCTGCGCAATGCTGGGCTTAAAGCGGAAGAACAAACAGAGCTGGAAAAAGAATTGGAGCAATTAACCCATGTTGAAGAGATTAAGGCTGCGCTGGTTTCGGCCAATCATCTATTGGTTGAATCGGAATTCCCGGTGCTTGATGGTCTACATCAGATACAAAACGAAATCAGACGAATAGTGAAGTATCTTCCCGATGCAGAAGAACTTGTTACCCGCCTTGATTCGGTTTATATTGAAATGAAGGATGTTGCCAGCGAAATTGCGAACAAAACCAATGGTATAGAGTTTGACCCTCAGCGAATCAGGATGGTTCAGGACAGACTGGATACCATTTACTCCCTTCAGCAAAAACATCATGTAGATTCGGTTGAAGCTTTGTTAGAAATATTGGCCGATTTCGATAATAAATTACAAAATCTGGACTCATTTGAAGAGCAGCTGGAAAATCTTAATCGGGAAATTGAAAAACAAACAGCTACAGTAGGAAAATTAGCGTTGCAACTTACTGAATCGCGTAAGGCTGTTTTTAATCATATTGAAACAACTGTTGAGAGCCAGTTGCACGAATTAGGGATGCCGCATGCACGGTTTAAGGTACATCTGGAAAAGGCAGAAACCCTACGCGATGATGGTGCCGATGAAATTCAATTCTTGTTTACTGCTAACAAAAACAGCCAGTTGGCCGATATTCCAAAAGTTGCATCAGGTGGTGAACTTTCCAGGGTCATGCTGTGCATAAAATCGTTGCTTTCGTCGGCCAAGGGACTACCCACCATTATTTTTGATGAAATTGATACAGGTGTTTCAGGTGAAATTGCTGATAAAATGGGACGCATCATGCAACAAATGGGCTCTAATATTCAGGTGGTCAGCATTACTCATTTGCCACAAATAGCTGGCAAAGGAGCACATCATTATAGAGTATTTAAATCCGATGCCGGCAATCAAACCGTTTCCGAAATTAAAAAACTCACCTACGAAGAAAGGGTTATTGAAATTGCCGGAATGTTGAGCGGTGCCCAGTTAACTGATGCCGCTGTGACTAATGCCCGCGATTTAATGGGGCTTTCTGCTCAGGATTGACTCTATGTTTAAGTTTATGTTGTTGATGTATAGCTCATTACCTTTGCGACTCATCGTTTAAATATATAAAAACGACCTGAAACCTCAGTCTTTAAATAGACTTAATAAAAACAAAAAAAAGTTTAATCTTTCATTGTGGACAATTAAGCCTTATATTTGTAACCTCAAAAATCAAAAACTTGATATGGGATACAATCTATTGAAAGGAAAAAGAGGGATCATTTTTGGAGCACTTAACGACATGTCAATCGCCTGGAAAGTAGCAGAGCGAGCTCATGAAGAAGGCGCAGTATTTACCCTCTCTAACACACATGTGGCCTGTAGAATGGGAAGTGTTATTGAACTGGCTCAAAAAACAGGCGCAGAAGTAATTCCGGCCGATGCTACCAATGTAGCCGACCTCGAGAATGTTATTAAGACTTCAGTTGAGGTATTAGGCGGAAAAATCGACTTCATTTTACATTCCATTGGAATGTCACTCAATGTTAGAAAGAAACGTGTTTATCACGATTTGGATTACAACTACCTTGAGAAAACACTCGACATTTCAGCAATTTCGTTCCATAAGCTTATTCAAACAGCTTTTAAGCAGGACGCCATGAGTGAGGGTGGTTCAATTGTAGCACTATCATACGTGGCTGCTCAGCGTACGCTTTATGGGTATAACGATATGGCCGATGCCAAAGCATTGCTGGAATCAATTGCGCGTAGCTTTGGTTATATTTATGGTCGTGAGAAAAAAGTAAGGGTGAACACCATTAGCCAGTCGCCTACCATTACCACAGCTGGTAGCGGTGTTAAAGGTATTGACGGTTTGATTGACTTCTCCGACCGGATGTCGCCTCTGGGTAATGCCGATGCCGCTGATTGCGCCGATTATTGTGTGGTGATGTTCTCCGATTTGACACGTAAGGTTACCATGCAAAATCTTTTCCACGATGGAGGTTTCTCCAGCATGGGTATGAGCTTGCGCGCCATGAAACAATACAACAAGAGTTTCGACTCCGACGATGTTCAGGAGCTGTATTAGTATACGGTTTTACTATGAATAAAAATGGGCTGTTTCTGTTGAAATGGCCTTTTTTATTGGGTTTGTAAAATACCGGGTTTCTTATTGTCGGTTTAAAACATTAAATTTGTCCCTGTTTATTTAAGTGTTGCTCTACTTATAAAATATTTTAGCAGGGTTAAGAAAATAAAATAGTTCATGGATAAGTATCAGATTAATCACCTTAAGGAATTGGAAGCCGAATCCATTTTTGTGATTCGCGAAGTGGCTGCACAGTTTGAAAAACCTGTAATGCTTTTTTCCGGCGGGAAGGACTCTATTGTGATGTTTCACCTGGCTTTAAAAGCCTTTTGGCCTGCCAAAGTGCCTTTCCCCTTGCTTCATATCGATACGGGGCATAATTTTCAGGAAACACTTGATTACCGCGACCGGTTAATGGAGAAAACCGGAGCCAAATGTTTAGTTGCTCTGGTACAGGATTCAATTGATAAAGGTCGTGTAAAAGAAGAAACCGGCTACAATGCAAGCCGTAACAAATTACAAACAGTTACCCTTTTAGATGCCATTGAGGAGCACAAGTTTGATGCTGCCATGGGCGGTGGTCGTCGCGATGAAGAGAAGGCCAGAGCCAAGGAGCGATTTTTCTCGCACCGCGACGAATTTGGACAGTGGGACCCCAAAAACCAGCGCCCTGAATTATGGAACCTTTTTAATGGGCGCAAAAATATGGGTGAGCATTTCAGGGTTTTCCCAATTAGTAACTGGACTGAAATGGATGTTTGGCAATACATCTACATGGAGAAAATTGAATTGCCTTCGCTATACTTTACGCACAAACGTGAAGTTTTTGAACGCGATGGTGTAATATTAGCTACCGCTCCATTTATGAAACTGCGCGATGATGAAAAACCAAAGGTGATTGATGTGCGTTGTCGCACCATTGGTGATATTACCTGTACGGGGTTAACCTTGTCGTCAGCCAACACCATTGAAGATATTATTCAGGAGGTGGCTGCCTCGCGCGTTACCGAACGGGGCGGCAGAGCCGATGATAAAAGGTCGGAGGCTGCCATGGAAGACAGAAAAAAAGAAGGTTATTTTTAATTGATGATTGGATAAAATCATGAGCGGAAAAAATTCAGGTTATCTCGATATGGAGTTGTTGCGCTTTACCACTGCCGGAAGCGTTGACGACGGAAAAAGTACTTTAATTGGCCGGTTGCTTTACGACTCAAAAGCCATTTTTGAAGACCAGATGGAAGCCATTGAGCGTGCCAGCGAACGTGCCGGCGGCGAGCAGGTAAACCTGGCTTTGCTTACCGATGGCCTCCGTGCTGAGCGCGAACAGGGAATCACCATTGATGTGGCATACCGATATTTTGCCACGCCTAAACGTAAGTTTATTATTGCCGATACTCCAGGGCACATTCAATATACCCGTAACATGGTTACCGGAGCAAGCACCGCCAACGTGGCCATTATTCTGGTGGATGCCCGATTGGGTGTTCTTGAGCAAACCCGCCGGCATGCTTACATTGCGTCTTTGCTAAAGATACCACACATCATAATTTGTGTCAATAAAATGGACCTGGTTCAATATAAGGAAGACATTTTTGAAACCATTAAAAATGATTTTGAAGCCATTGCGTCCAAGTTATCGGTAAAAGATGTTCGCTACGTTCCAATCAGTGCTTTAGATGGCGATAATGTGGTGGACCGAAGTAAGAATATGGACTGGTACCAGGGGCCTACATTGATGTACCTGCTTGAGAATATTCATATTGGCAGCGATATTAACCGTGATGATTTCCGATTCCCGGTACAATATGTAGTGCGGCCCCAATCGCGCGAGTGGCCCGATTACAGAGGTTATGCCGGACGTGTAGCCAGTGGGGTGGTAAATGTTGGCGATACCCTTATGGTGCTGCCTTCAGGCTTTTCATCCAAAGTGAAAAGCATCGACCTTTTTGGTGAGCAATATCAGCAGGCTTGTGCACCTTTATCGGTTACTATTACACTTGATGATGATATTGATATTAGCCGGGGCGATATGCTGGTTAAAGTTGGGAACGGACAACCTCCGCGTGTTGACCAAAATATTGATGTTATGATTTGCTGGTTTAACGAAAAGAAGCTTGTAATTGGAGGCAAATATGCATTAAAGCATACAACATCTGAAGTTAAGTGCATGGTAAAGGAAGTGCAATATAAAGTAAACATCAGCGACCTGGAGAAGGAACACAATAATCTGGAAGTTGGGATGAACGATATTGCACGCATTTCACTTCGCACTACAAAACCGCTCTTTTTTGACTCTTACAATGTTAACCGAACTATCGGCAGCATTATTTTAATAGATGAGGCTACCAACGAAACTGTTGCTGCCGGGATGATTGTGTAGGTTTATTAAATGACATAAAAAAAGCGAGGTGGTTTGAAATAGCCACCTCGCTTTTTTTTGTTATCTATTTGACTTAACTATCATGTTCATCATTTAGTTGTTATCTGCTAATAGCTAATAGCTGATAACTAAGAACTAACAACTAAAACTTCTGCCTTTTTACTTTTGCCTTGCTACTAGTTTATCGTAATCTTTGGCAACATCTCCATTAAAGGCGAAAAAATATTCTGAGTTTGCTTTAAATGCGTGGGAGGAACGGCCACTTTTAAGGCTAATGGTAAAATTTCCACTTCAACATCTTTTCCCAAATGCACAGGCTCTCCATCTACATGACCTAAAATATTAACAGGGTGATGTATGGTTACCTTGCGTGCTTTAACAATTACGTCATATTTATTTTTATCAATGCTCTGGTCTAAAAGACTAATTAATAGAGCTGGTGCCGTAACTTTAGGAAAATCTCTGATAAAGCAAACATCAATTAATCCATCATCAATGCGGGCCTGAGGAGCAATGTGAACATTATTGCCGTATTGGGTGGAGTTGGCAAAACTAATTAAAAATGCATCCCAATCCTGTGTCTGTTCATCAATGGTTACTTTATAAACAGACGATTTGTAGGTGGCAAACTCTTTGGTTATAAGTTGCATGTAAGCCAATGGACCACGGTTTTTACGGTTGGCAAAGCGATGACTGATGTAAGCATCAAACCCAATGCCGGCCACATTTAACGAATAAAACTCATTAACTTTTATAACATCAATGGCGCGGAATTTTGCTTCGCTAAGGGCCTGAAGTGCCCGGTTTATTTTAAAGGGAATTTCGAGATGACGGGCCAAACCATTACCCGAACCGGTAGGGATAATTCCAAGAGCAGTTTTAGAGCCTATTAATCCGCGCCCTATTTCATTAACGGTTCCATCGCCACCTACCGCCACAACCAAATCGTAGTGGCCGGTAGCCCTGCTGCTGATTTCAAAACCATGTCCGGCATGAGTTGTAGTAATTATTTCAACTTCCCATTTTTTTCGGTTCATTTCTGATTGAATAATATCCTCAATCGATTTTTGCCGGCCTATCCCCGATACAGGATTAATAATAAACAGCGCTTTCTGAATCATTTTTAAATGTATGGTTCGATGTGCAAAGATACAATATTATTGATAGCTAAAAATAAGTTTTTTCTAACCGGCATGTTACAAAGGCGAGTAAATCTGAATAATGAAAAATTCTTTTGATAGTAGCTTTTTATACCGATTTAGTACCCATTTTAAATCCATGGTTAAAGAAGGTTAAAACGTGAAAACTATTTTGGTTTTATTAGTTTTCTGAATATTTTTGTTCCGTTCAAAATTAATGTAACATGGAAATTAAGGAACGCATACTCGAAGGAGCTGGAAAACTATTTGTCACCGAGGGAATACGGCGCGTAACCATGGATTATGTAGCTAAAAAATTAGGGGTATCCAAACGTACTATTTACGAAAATTTTGCCGATAAAACTGAATTGCTTAAGGCTTGCCTGGAACGAATGTATGCCAAAAACGATGAAAATTTTAAATGCTTGAAACAAAATTCAACCGATGTGATGGAAATTATGGTAGGCTCGTTGAGGTTTGGTGTATCAGCAATTAAGAAAATTAATCCCCAGTTTTTTGAAGATCTGGAAATTCATTACCCTTTAATTTGGGGAGAAATGGTTGCAATTAGAAGAAGTCATATGATGCAGGATTTTGAAACGTTACTTCTGAAGGGTGCTGAGCAAAAAATTTTTAGAGATGGTTTAAATGTAAAAATGGTAGCCAAAATATTTATTGAACAAATGAATATGATGGGACGCAAAGAGATTTTTTCACCCGATGAATACCCTACAACTGAACTGTTCGAAACGCTGTTTATCAATTTTACCAGAGGTATATCCACACATGAAGGAATAAACCGCTTGGAGGAACTATTACAAGCAGAAAACTAAATATTAACAACTAAATAAGGACAAATTATATGTTAATTAATAAAAACTGGTTTAGGAGTATTGCTTTTGTCGCTTTGGTTTTTTCAGGCGCTTTGGGTAATGCTCAGTACAACAACCAACAAAACGATGTTTTAGAGCTAACGCTCGACAAAGCCATTGAAATTGCTCTTTCAGATAACCCTATGATTCGCATTGCAGATAAGGAGGTACAAAGGGTTGATTACTCACGAAAAGAGGCTCGTAGCGCTTTAATCCCTTCTTTAACAGGTGAAGGTATGTATACCCGAAATTTCAACAAACCGGTAATTTTTATGCCCGAGGGGTTGTTTGGGCCTGGAACCGGTGGTGCCATTGAAATGGGTTACGATAACAGCTATACGGGAACACTCTCAGCTTCATTGCCGCTTTTTTCTTTGTCGTTGTATCAAAATATTAAAATCAGTGAATACGATATGGCGTTAGCCCTCGAATCGGCACGAGCCTCCCGGGTAAATATGATTGCCGAGGTTCGTAAGGCTTATTATACCATGCTGTTGTCCAACGATTCATATCAGGTTATGAGTAAAAGTGTTGAGAATGCCAATGATAACCTGCGAAATGTAAAAAATTTGTTTTCGCAAGGTATGGTTGCCGAGTATGATGTTATCAGAAGTGAAGTTCAGGTACGCAATTTAACACCTGCTTTAGTGCAGACCGAAAATGGGGTTCGCCTTTCTGAAATGATGCTGAGGGTTCTACTGGGAATCAACCAGAATGTTACCATTAAAGTTACCGATGCGTTAGGTCAATACCATCACGATGGACTTTTTGCCGCAAATGCCGATTACAACCTTACTGAAAATACCGACCTGCGACAATTGGATCTTCAAATGGAAAGAATGCAAACGCAGTTTAAGTTGGTTCGTTCGCAACGATATCCCACTTTAGCCGCTTTTTCGCAATATCAGTTTGTTTCTCAGGCCAACGATTTTCAGTTTAGCAATTATAAATGGGCCCGACCTTTTATTGCAGGGGTTCAAATTTCAATCCCCATTTTCAGGGGTGGGGCCATAAATTATCAGGAGAAACAAGTGAAAATAGCCCGGGAGCAAATGTCGGTTCAACGCGATTATTTAAATCGTAATCTCGAACTTCAGGTAAGAAATGCTTATACCAATATGCAAAAGGCATTTGAACAGATAGAATCAAGCAAAGTTGGTGTTAATCAGGCCGAAAGAGGATATTCGATTGCCAAAACGAGATACCAAACCGGCTCGGGCACCCTGCTTGAACTTAACGATTCTGAAATTGCTCTAACTCAGGCAAAACTAAATTTAAACCAGGCCATGTTCGATTTTTTATCGGCTGAAGCCGACTACTTTAAAATTATTGGCCGGAGTGTAGATGTTAAGTAATTTAAATACAGCTCGATTATACAACTATAACAAATAATACTAAAATGAAGAGGTCATTTTTATCTATAATTTTTATGAGTCCGATGCTCGTTTTTGCATTGTTATTAACAGCATGTGGCGGAAAAACAAGTGTTTCTGATGAGGATCAGAATACAAACTACCGTGTAAAAACAGAAGTGGTTAAAAAACAGCCTGTTGAGCAAATAGTTACATTAACTGGCAATGTTGAACCTTTCGAAAAGGCTTTTATCAGTTCTTCAACCCCTGTCAGAATTGAAAAAATCTATAAAGAGGTTGGAGATTTTGTTAAGAAGGGTGATTTGCTGGTTCAAATGGATGCTTCTAATTACCGACAAGCAAGAGTTCAGCTAGAAAACCTTGAAGTTGAGTTTGCCCGGTTGGACACACTATTTCGAATCGGCAGCATTTCGCAGCAGCAACTCGACCAAATGGCCACCCAGCTGGAAGTTGCACGTACTGCTTATCGCAATTTGTCCGAAAATACTCAATTGCGGTCACCCATCAATGGTGTAGTTACCGGTAGGTTTTACGAGAACGGTGAAATGTATAGCATGTCGCCGGTTTCTGGTGGCAGAGCAGCCATTCTTGCCATTGAAGTGTTGCAACCTGTAAAGGTGATGGTGAATGTTGCCGAGCAATATTTTCCAATGGTTGAAAAGAACTTGAATGTGTCACTGGCGCTCGATGTTTATCAGGGTAAAACATTCGAAGGCTCTGTTTATCTGAAATATCCTACCATTGATGCGGCCACCCGAACTTTTACTGTTGAATTGCAATTTCCAAATAAGGAAATGCTCATTCGTCCGGGAATGTTTGGCCGTGTAGTATTAGGTTTTGGAGAATTAGAAAGGGCGGTGGTTCCCGATTTGGCTGTCATTCGCCAGCAGGGTACCAACGAGAGATACGTTTTTGTTGAGAAAAATGGCGTTGTTGAGCGGAGAGTCATCACAACCGGAAGGCTTATTGGAAATATGTTTGAAGTGATTTCAGGCCTGGCTGAAGGCGAAACGGTTGTAACAGCCGGGCATACCCGTTTGCTCGATGGAAGCGCCGTGCAAGTGGTAAACGAATTGTAATTAACGCATTACCTGTATAAAAAAGTATAACGATGAGAATATATGAAACAGCGGTAAAAAAGCCCATTACTACCATTCTTATTTTTATGGGGGTTATCATTTTCGGGCTTTTCTCGCTTCGCTATCTGCCAATCGATCTTTATCCCGAGATAGATCCACCCATTGTAACGGTATTTACCTTTTATCAGGGAGCCAGTGCTGCCGATATCGAAACCAACGTTACCCGTATTCTGGAAGACAACCTGAATACAGTTAACAACCTTAAAAAACTCACATCAACTTCGCGTGATAATACCTCGGTATTAATGCTTGAGTTTGAATGGGGTTCCAATATTGATGAAGCCACCAACGACATTCGCGATGTGCTGGGACGCATTGAGGCATTTTTACCCGAAGGGGTTGAAAAACCTATTCTGTTCAAGTTCAGCACTAGCATGATTCCCATAATGATGCTTTCGGCTACAGCGGAGGAGAGCTATCCGGGGCTTTCTAAAATTCTTGATGAAGCCATCGTAAATCCTTTGAACCGCATTGAAGGGGTAGGGGCAGTCTCTTTATCGGGCGGCCCCAAACGCGAAATTCAGGTCAATGTTGATCCGCTTAAATTGGAAGCATACAATTTGTCGGTTGAACAAATTGGTGCTGTTATAAGACAGGAAAACCTTAATTTACCTGGCGGAGTTCTCGATATTGGCAGCTATACCTATCCCATAAGGGTTGAAGGTGAGTACAAAGGCAGTGAGGAAATAAAAAATCTGGTGGTTGGGAATTATGGCGGTCGTATAGTAAAACTGTCTGACATAGCCGTAGTTAAGGATACCATTGCCAAAATGACCATCGACGAAAGGAGCAATGGACGCAAAGGCGCACGCATTATAATTCAGAAACAATCGGGTGGTAACTCGGTAAAAATTGCCGAAGAAGTCAATGTCGCCTTGCCTCAATTGATTAAAAGTTTACCAGCCGATGTGCAAATAGAAAGTATTTTCGATACCTCTGAATTTATTCAGAATTCCATCAGCAGTCTTTCATATACCATCCTATACGCAGGAATTTTTGTGGTGTTGGTTATTCTATTTTTCCTTGGACGATGGAGGGCTACTTTTATCATCATCATAACAATCCCGGTATCGCTAATAGTATCGTTTATTTATCTATATGTAACCGGTAATACGTTAAATATTATTTCGTTATCGTCGTTGTCAATCGCCATTGGTATGGTGGTGGATGATGCCATCGTTGTTTTGGAGAATATTACATCGCATATTGAAAAGGGTAGTTCACCCCGAGAAGCAGCCATTTATGGAACCAACGAAGTTGGGCTTGCTGTTGTGGCTACCACATTAACGGTAGTGGCAGTGTTTTTCCCGTTAACATTGGTACAAGGTTTAAGTGGTATTATGTTCCGCCAGTTGGGAATGATTGTTA
>CALEUX010000108.1 GCA_937920475.1 uncultured Marinilabiliaceae bacterium | reverse complement strand
TTATTGGTTCAGGAATAATATAATCTTCTCCAAATTTGTAGTAAGATTACTGAAGTTGGTTTGCCTCAATCATTTTAACTTTTTCAAATAAGCCAACTGAAATGTAACTACTAAATCTGTTTTATGATGAGTGTGAAAAGTGTATTCATGCTTTTCTCCATATTTGTTGTATTTTCCTGTATCGGAAAACCTTCAAAGGAAGAGAAACCCTCCGGGTTAAAAAGCATAACAAAGGAAGCGGTAACCGAAATCATCAAAAAAGTCAATGGGTACTGGCAAACAACGCATCCCAAACATGGCAATGCTTTTTGGCATCCGGCTGCCTACCATATTGGCAATCTGGAAGCCTATAAGGTAACCGGTATTGAGGCTTACAAAAGCTATTCGTTACAATGGGCCGAAGAAAACCAATGGATGGGTGCTAAATCGACAAACCCGCAAAACTGGAAATACCATTATGGCGAAACCGACGATTTTGTACTTTTTGGTGATTGGCAAACCTGCTTTCAGGTTTACATCGACTTGTTTTTACTCGAACCTGATTCTATAAAGATCAGAAGAGCCATTGAAGTGATGGAATACCAAATGGCAACCCCGCAAAACGACTATTGGTGGTGGGCCGATGGTTTGTTTATGGCTATGCCGGTAATGACGCGTTTATACAAAATCACTGGTAACGAGCAGTATTTAAACAAGTTGTACGATTATTTTTTGTTTGCCAGAGATTTGATGTACGATGATGAAAGTGCTTTATTTTTTCGCGATGCAAAATATGTGTATCCAAAGCACAAAACCAATAATGGACTTAAAGATTTCTGGGCTCGTGGTAATGGTTGGGTTTTTGCCGCTTTCCCAAGGGTTTTGGAAGATTTGCCCCAAACCAACCCTCACCGCGAAGAGTACCTCTACATTTTCCGAAGTATGGCCGATGCTATTTTAAAATCGCAGCAACCCGAAGGATATTGGACGAGAAGTATGCTCGATTTAAAACTGGCGCCAGGCCCGGAAACCAGTGGGACAGCTTTTTTTACTTATGGTATGCTTTGGGGAATTAATAATGGCGTTTTGGATGAATTAACTTATTTGCCGGTTGTTGAGAAAAGCTGGAACTACTTAATTCATTCGGCGTTGCAACCAAATGGTAAATTGGGTTATGTTCAACCCATTGGCGAAAGAGCAATTCCGGGACAAATGATTAATATTGAATCGACTGCCGATTTTGGTGTTGGTGCGTTTTTGCTTGCCGCTGCCGAAATGCTGCGTTATTCTGAAAGCAAGTCTATTGCATCAGATCGATAGTTTAAAATAGGCTTTTAAGTTTATTAATCTCATTTATTAAAGACTATTAGAAGTTTAGACATTAGACAGATAGACAAGACAAAATAGATGATTTTGACAATAAGACAGTTGATATAATCTGTTTTTATAGCACTGTTGATGTTTTATCTTTAGTCTAATAAAAAATAATAAGCTACAAATAATATTCAGATGAAACGGACTTTCTTAATTTTTCTTTTTTTAGGCTTATTGTTCAGCTGCGGGTTTGCTCAAAAACGAAAGCAAAAAGAAACCATCAACGACCGTGATTACTGGGCCAATCTGGCCTATACAATTGCAGATCCGGTTTTGAGTAATATAAGTCGCGATGAACTGGTTAAGAATATGCCGGTTGAGTTAAGCCCCACATGGGATGGCCGCCGTACCAGAGTTGTTTATATGGAAGCTTTTGGTCGGTTAATGGCCGGCATAGCTCCCTGGTTTAATCTGCCCGATGATGATACGCCCGAAGGGAAACAACGCCATCACCTGCGCGAATTGGCTCTAAAAAGTTATGCCCATGCAGTTAATCCAAACAGCAACGATTATCTGCAATGGGATAAGGAAGGGCAGGCGTTGGTCGATGCTGCTTATATTGCCAATAGTTTTTTGCGGGCACCCAAACAATTGTGGGAGCCGTTGGATGAAGTTACAAAAGCCAGGTATATAGAAGAGTTTAAAAAACTTCGGTGGGTTGACCCGCCTTATACCAATTGGTTACTATTTTCGGCCATGGTTGAAACGTTTCTGCTTTCAATTGATGAACAATACGATGCTTATAGAATTCATTCAGCCATCAGAAAAATTGAAGAATGGTATATTGGTGATGGCTGGTATGCCGATGGAGAGCAATTTGCCTTCGATTATTATAATAGCTTTGTAATTCAACCTATGTATGTTGAAATTCTGGAAGTTCTGGTACAGAAAAAGCGTATGGTAAAACCCGAAGTGCTTGAAATTGCCAAAAAAAGAATGCAACGCTACGCTATTATTCTCGAGCGATTTATTTCGCCCGAAGGTACTTTTCCGGTATTTGGCCGCTCCATGACATATCGTTTAGGCGTTTTCCAGCCTTTATCTCTTTTGGCTTTGCGTGAAGAGTTGCCATCTGAGATAACCGAAGGTCAAACCCGCAATGCCTTAACTGCTGTTATAAAGCGTATGTTCTCGGTTGAAGGCAATTTTAACGCACAGGGTTTTCTTCAATTGGGATTTGCCGGGCATCAGCCCGATTTGGCCGACTGGTACACCAACAATGGCAGCTTATACCTGACATCTTTGGTGTTTCTGCCATTAGGATTACCTGCCAATCATTCATTCTGGGTATCACCACCACAGGACTGGACATCGAAAAAAGCCTGGAACGGGCAGCCATTTCCCAGGGATAAGTCGGTTAAGTATTAAATTTTTTTAAGTTAAATGCCAGAAAGGCAAACAGAGAGGTTTCAAATACCAACTGTTTGCCTTTTTTATTTGAAATCCTCTTTGGCAAATGTTTTAAGTGCTCAAAAATAGAGTATAAAATTAATTCAAAAAGCTGGTATTAATTATTAAATAATTAATAAACAAAATATTATAGCGATAATAAAAATGTTCTCGAATTAAAATTCACCCCTAATAGAATGATTGTTCAACCTTGCTTCGCTGTCAATTTCTGAAATTTGATGTTGAAAAAAGTTAAAATGACTAAAAGAAGGTAAATCAATTCCATTATTAACCAAAAACAAGAAGTATTAAAAATTAATCAGTTTTAATTAATAATCCAATCCGCTATGAAAAAACGAAGCCTTTTATGTATTAATAGTAAAGCATCTGATAGGGGACTCCCGGGGTACTTGCTATTATGTATTTTGGTGTTATGCTTGTTGCTGGTGCCTGTTAGTTCCTGGGCACAGCAGCGCACTATTACCGGGCAGATTAATGATGCTGCCAATAATGAGCCGCTGCCAGGTGTGGCTGTTGTAATTGAGAATACCAATATTGGCACTATTACAGATATCAATGGAAAATTTTCTTTGGATGTTCCGGCCAACGCTTTTATTCTGGTTTCTTATCTTGGATATCAAACACAGCGCATTCAAATTATCACTCAAACTGCATTGAATATAAGTTTGGTTGAAGATACTAAGCAATTAGAGGAAGTGGTAGTTATTGGTTTTGGTGTGCAAAAGAAAGTAAACCTTACCGGTGCTGTTGGAGTAGCCACTGCTAAAGATTTTGAGGCGAGGCCTGTCCAAAATGCTGTACTGGCCTTACAAGGAGTTATTCCGGGTTTGAATATTTCCAACAGTGGCAACGGCGGCGAGTTGAATGCATCCAAATCTATTGATATCAGGGGTGTCGGAACTGTTGGCCGCGATGCAAGTGGCAATGCCTATACCAGCGGTTCTCCATTGGTTTTAATTGATGGTATGGAGGGCGATATTCGAACTATCAATCCGCAGGATATAGAATCGGTGTCGGTATTAAAAGATGCTGCAGCATCGTCAATTTATGGCTCACGAGCTCCTTTTGGTGTTATCCTTATTACTACAAAAAGCGGCAAGGGAGGCAAAACTGTAATAAACTATAATAATAATTTCCGCTACAGCACCCCTATTAACATGCCCAAAATGTCCAACTCCTGGGAGTTTGTAAATTATTTTGAGGATGCTAATTTCAATGCTTCCAATAACCATTGGTATCCCCATATTTCTTACATGGAAAAGGTAAAAGCCTATTTTGATGGAGAACTTGATCCAAGTGATGTGGTTTGGAGCAGCGATGGGACAGGACGCAATGGTGCTAAATGGAACTTCGACTGGGCCAATGGCAATGTTGATTGGTTAAAAGAATATTACCGTGAGTGGTCTCCATCGCAGGAACACAACCTTAGCATTAGCGGTGGAAATGATATTACGACCTTTTACCTTTCCGGAAACTTTATGAACCAGGAAGGTTTTATGCGCTATGGTACCGATGGCTACGACCGTTATACCTTAACGGCAAAGTTATCTACCAAACTTACTGAACATTTAAAAGTGGATTATTCAAATCGCTTTGCCCGAACTGACTTTAGCAGGCCCAGTTCCTGGAATACAAGTTTTTACGACAATGTTCTTCGCAGAGCGCGTCCAACCAGAGCCATCTATGACCCCAACGGTTATTATATGTCTGATAACCATTATATTCAGGCTATGGACAAAGGTGGACGTCATAAAGAGCAGAACGACGATATGTCGCAACAAATTAAGGCCACTTTAACCCCCATTAAAAACTGGAATATTATTGCCGAAATGAACATCAGAACCGGCAATAACTGGACGCATTGGGATGTGTTGAAAACCTACTCGCATTATGCTGATAATCCGGAAGCAACATATGTTCCAACCACTACCAGTGCCACTCAGGACGAAGTGTATGAATACTCGTATCGCTCTACTTTCCTGAATCCAAACATCTATAGTAATTACCAGTTTTCACTGGGCGACCATAATTTTACAGCCTTAGCAGGTTTTCAGGCTGAGCAATGGAGACAACGCCAAATGAATGCCCAAAGAAAAGATCTGATAAACCCCAACCAACCCATCCTTAATCTAACTACAAATTCAGTAGCCAATATTAATGGTGAATATCAAAATTGGGCTACTGCCGGATTCTTTGGTCGCATTAACTACGACTATATGGGGAAATACCTTGTGGAGGCAAACCTAAGGTACGATGGCTCGTCGCGCTACCGTTCAGATGAAAGATGGGTATGGGCACCTTCGGCTTCAGTAGGGTGGAATCTAGCCCGTGAGTCTTTCTTCGAAAGTTTGGGCCTTTATGTTCAAATGCTGAAAATCAGAGCATCTTATGGTACATTGGCCAATCAGAATACAACCAATTGGTATCCAACCTATGTAACAATGGGTACAGGCGCTGTTGATAGCCGTTGGCTGGTAGATGGGGCAAGAGTTAACACTGCCTCTGCACCGGGGTTGGTTTCTACAACTTTAACCTGGGAGCGGATTTACAACAGCAACATTGGTATTGATATAGCGGTATTGAATAATAGATTAACTGGCTCTTTCGACTCCTTTGTTCGTAAAACAAAAGACATGGTTGGAACACCGGCTAAGCTGCCATTAATTTTAGGAACAGCAGTGCCTGTAACCAACAACTGCGACTTAACTACCTTTGGTTGGGAACTGGAATTGGCCTGGCGTGATAATATAAGTGATTTCCGCTATGGAGCGCGCCTGAATATTTCAGATTCTCAAACCCGAATTGATAAATATGCCAACCCAACCAAAAATATAGGAACTTATATTGAAGGTCAGCTTACCGGAAATATATATGGTTATAAAACAATTGGCATTGCAAAAACCGATGCAGAAATGCAGGCTCACCTTGCAACTATGGCAAATGGTGGACAAAATGCTGAAGGTTCTAACTGGACAGCAGGTGATGTTATGTATGCCGATATAGATAAAGATGGCCGATTACATTGGGGTAATGATGCTTTAGGTGATATGGGCGATAAAATCAGAATTGGAAATAATACACCTCGTTTTCGAACCGGTATCAATCTCGATGCTTCATGGAAAGGATTTGATATGCAGATGTTCTGGCAGGGAGTTTTAAAGCGTGATTTTATGCCAGGCGAAGGTGATGAAATTTTTTGGGGGGTGACTGCTGGCGGACAATGGTGGTCAACTGCCTTTAAAGAACACTTGGATTATTTCAGAGCTGACGAAAATCATCCGCTCGGGCAGAATCTTAACGCCTATTATCCTCGTCCTTTATTCAATACCAATAAAAACCATAAATCTCAAACACGTTATTTGCAAGATGCCAGCTATATGCGTTTGAAAAACTTACAGTTTGGATATAGCATTCCAAAACAGGTGCTCAGCAGAATAAAGCTTCAGAACTTACGCCTTTATGTTTCGGGTGAGAATCTGTTAACTATAACAAACATGAGTAAAGTATTTGATCCTGAAACTGCTGGTGTTGGCCGCCGGGGTGGTTCCTCATATCCATTATCAAAAACTTATTCGTTTGGTTTAAGTGTTAATTTCTAAGATACAACAATGAAAAGAGCATGTTTAATTAAACGCAAACACGATAGGATTAAAATTATCAACATGCGAGTTCCATCATACCTTATTATTAAAATTATTTACGGATGAAAAATTCTAAATATATCCATACAATAAAAGCGTTTGCATTGTGCTTATGCATGGCTTTTACAGCAGGTTGCGACGATTTTCTTGAAATTGCTCCTCCTTCGGCTGTTTCTCCCGACAATTATCTTTGGTCAGAATCTCAATTAGCAGCATATACCATCAGATATTATGCTCAATACGATCAGTACAGTAGTGGTAGTGGTTCGGCGAGCGGGATGTTACCCAGTCACTGGGGAAGTGGGGGCGAATCTTTCTTTTTTGATGATTTGGCTACTGATAACGCCATCAGTCGTGGAACCAATAACCGCTTTAAACCAGGTTTATGGAGAACAGGAACCACTGGAGGAGACTGGAATTTTTCCAATATTTATGCCTTGAATTACTATCTGCAAACTGTAGTTCCACGCTTTGAGGCCGGAAAAATAACAGGCAGCGAAACATTGGTTAAGCATTATATTGGAGAAGGTTATTTTCTACGGGCACATGAATATTATTACAGATTGCGTAGATTAGGCGATTTCCCCATAGTTAAATCAACTTTACCCGATAACCGGGAAGCATTAATAGCAGCCTCTAAACGTCAACCTCGTAATGAGGTGGCCAGGTTTATTCTCGAAGATTTGGATAAAGCTATTGAGCTCCTTAATAATAGCGGTTCCAAAACAAGAATAACCAAGAATGCTGCATTATTATTAAAAGCTCGTGTTGCTTTATTCGAAGGTACCTGGGAGAAGTATCATGCTGGTACAGCTCTTGTTCCAAAAGGTCCTGGTTGGCCCGGTGACCCAGCCTATCAGTTTCCCAGTGGCAGTGCCGATAATGAAGTGAATTTCTTCCTCACCCAGGCAATGGAGGCGGCTGATCTGATTGCTTCTGCTATCCCTTTGGTCGATAATAATAAAGTAATTCGCGAATCGGCTTCACAGGCATTAAATCAATACTATGATATGTTTGCTTCGGCCAATCCTAAAAATTATCCTGAAGTATTGATGTTTCGTGGTTATACAGATGGGCTGGGAACTCATTACTACAACCATTACATTTATCATGGCGCACAAAAGGGATACACTCATCAGATGGAACAAAGTGTGCTGATGGATAATGGTCTGCCAGTTTATGCTTCTGGCAGTGGTTATACCGGCGATGACTTTATTGAAGATACTAAAGTAAACCGTGATTGGAGATGGAAACTGTTTATGAAAGCTCCAAACGAGGTAAAAGCATTTGTTAATATTACAGTACCTGAAAAATTCCCTAATGCTCCGGTTGTTTATAGTACCGATGGAAAAACATCAACATCAACCGGTTATATGCTTGGGAAGGGGTTTTCTCACGATTACAATAATCAGGTTCTGGGAAAAGATATTACTGCTGCTGTTCTGTTTAGAGCTGCCGAAGCTTATCTGATTTATATAGAAGCATCATATCTTAAAAATGGGACTATTGACTCAAAAGCTGATGCTTATTGGCGGGCCATTCGTAACAGAGCTGGTGTGAATCCCGACTATACAATAACAATTGCAGCTACCGATATGAATATTGAGGCTGAGAATGATTGGGGTGCTTATTCAAAGGGCGCTCTGGTTGATCCAACTGTTTATAATATTCGTCGTGAGCGACGGAGCGAACTCATTGGCGAAGGACAACGCTACAACGATTTAATTCGTTGGAGAGCCATGGACCAATTAAATGGTTTCCAGGTAGAAGGATGCAAAATTTGGGGACCTTTAAAAGATCGTTATGCTGCCGGCTTACTGCTAGCCGATCAGGCTGATCCAACAAAAAACACCATGTCGTCACCAACCTTGAGTATGTATATGCGCCCTTATCAAATAGTTATAGCCAATAATAATTTCTATAACGGATTGTTCTTCTGCGAAGCACATTATCTTGAACCAATAGCGCTTGAGCATTTTCTAGATACTTCTTCTGATGGCTCCACAACCAGTACATCTCCTATTTATCAAAATCCGGGATGGCTTGTTGAAAGTGGTGCTGCTCCTATAGGATACTAATTTGTTTGGGTTTGGTTGGCTGCCTGAAAAATGCTTTATGTTTTTCAGGCAGCCTTAATTTGGTATGCCTAACTTATTCAATTTAATTTCATTAACTCCTTTAAACACATTGAGCTTTGAATTCTAATAATTCTCTATTATTATTTTACGACTCTTTTTTGACTTAAGGTTTTATTAACGAGTTAATTACATTTTATTACCTCTCTTCAATGAACCACAATACTTCCGTTTTTCTATTTTTAGTTGGTTTGAGCTTAGGTTTAACTACCTACTGTTATTCCCAAAAGTCTGACGTGTTTTTGCCCCATACGGCATTTCACCCCGGTCAGTTATGGCCCGATAGCGAAGGCAATCACATCAATGCCCATGGCGGAGGTATTATTTTTCATAATGGTACATATTACTGGTTTGGGGAGCATAAAGGTGAAAACTCAAATGCCGCTTGGGTTGGGGTTACCTGTTATTCATCTTCCGATTTATACAATTGGAAAAGCGAAGGTGTAGGCTTACAGGTTGTTGACAACGAGTTAAGCCCTATTGTAAGAGGCTGTATTATTGAGCGTCCAAAGGTTATTTACAACCCAAAAACCGAAATTTTTGTGATGTATTTTCATTTGGAGAGAAAAGGAGAAGGTTATTCAAGGGCTGAAGTGGGTTTGGCCCAATCCAATTCAGTAACCGGGCCATATCAATTTATCCGCTCTTTTCGGCCTAATGCCGGATTCTGGCCCCATAATATGAGCATCGGGCAACGCCAGTCTGACATAACAACGCAAGACTTTGAAAAGTGGTGGACTACCGAGTGGCGCCAGGCTGTTAACGATGGATTGTTTGTCAGACGTGATTTTGAAGGCGGTCAAATGTCGCGCGATATGACGCTCTTTGTCGATGACGATGGGAAAGCCTACCACATTTATGCTTCTGAAGAGAATCTGACATTGCATTTAGCCGAATTAACAGACGATTATTTGAGCCACACCGGAAAATACATTCGCATTGAACCGGGCGGGCATAACGAAGCTCCTGCAATTTTCAAAAAGGATGGCCGGTATTTTATGATTACTTCAGGCTGCACAGGTTGGGAGCCCAACGCTGCCCGGCTGTTGGTTGCTCATAATATTTGGGGGCCATGGGTTTTACATCCAAATCCATGTGTTGGCGATAATGCACATCTTACTTTTTTCTCACAAAGTACCTTTATTTTGCCTGTACAAGGCTTATCCAATGCTTATATTTTTATGGCCGACCAATGGCGGCCAAAAAATCCCATTGATGGCCGTTATGTTTGGTTGCCTATAGAGTTTCATAATGGGTTGCCTTTAATTAAATGGTATGAAAAATGGACCATTAAGCAGGTATTTGAATAGACTATAATAAAAAAACCCGCATTAAGCGGGTTTTTTTATTATAGTTAAAAGGGCTAAAAATTAAAAGAAAACAGTTATTCCTAAAGTAAGGCCAAAACGTGTTAAATCAAAATCCATACTGTCACTACCTTGTTTCATTTTTCCAGAGAGACTCAGGCTATAATTTAAACTAGGCTCAAAAGCTATTTTTTCAGTTAGCATATAAGAATAACCAGCCTCTAGAGGAACCATAATTGCACTAAAAGTAGTTTTGTCTCCTCCACCATCAGGTTTCATGGTTATTGAATTGTAACCCAATGCTACTCCACCAAAGAAATTGGAAGCCAAATAATAGCGAACTCCAACACCTAATGTAATGAGAGATAAAGTCCCTTCATCTTCAGGGCTAATCATGGTGTAACCCAAATTTGCTTTTAGAGCCAAATCGTCACTAATAAACTGACCACCAGCCAGGTTTAATCCAAATTGAGTCAGTTTCATAGATTCGCTGGAACCCTCTGGTTTCAATTTGTAGCTCCCAAAGTCTAACCCGGTTAACTGAGGACTTAAAAATTTGGTGCCTTTTGTTCTTTGGGCATTAACTTCAGCACAGCTTACAGCCAATAGGGCTAGTACTACTAAAATTGCAAATAGTTTTTTCATACTTCAAGGTTTTTGTTGGTTGTTGTGCATACTCTTTTATAGCTTTTCTGCTTCCGCTTATACAAACTTACAAAACTCATTTTTTATGCAAACTATTTTTTAAACAAAAAGTGTTTCTTAATGTAAAATTAAAGAAGTATTCATTCTTTCAATTGTTTGTTAAGTTTTTTATGTTTCACAATGTCATGTAGTTGTACTAATACTTATTTGGATTTTAAATATTTTATAATCTGGAATTTGCTAATATCTTACATCTAAAAATCTAACGATCTATTGTTTTAATACGCAGCCATTATTCAGCTTTATTATAGGTAATTGAATGTATTACTTTTTTTGATAAAATCAAATTTATAGGCTGTTAAAATATCAACCAAAATAACCTAATTACGTATATTTTTCATAGATTCGTTTTTAGTTTTAAATGATGAGTTTTTTAGGATTCATGAAGAAATCTCTTATTTATATAATTATCCTGTCTGTAATTGTTGTGCTGTTTAATTCGTGCAGCAAAGAAGAGAAAGTACCCGACTATATTGGCAAGTGGCAGTTTTTTAAAGCAACCCCTGCCGCAAATGTAGACGATTGCTACAAGAGTACCTGGTTTGTTATTTCTTTAGATAATACTTTTTCTTTTTACAACTCGTGTAAAGAAGAATTGCGAAACGGAACCTGGGTGCGTAAAGGTATTGGATTTCAGGCTATGGAAAATGGAAAGGTATTTGATGAGTTTTCAGGAGAACTGGTGAAACTAACCAAGGATAAAATGATTGTTGATACAGAAATGTTTGGAGGTAAAACACGTGTTGAATTTGTTAAAATTGAAGAATTTGAATAATCACTTAATTATCCCCATATATTTCGTCGGATCGCAACTTTAACAGACGAGAATAATTCCCTATACAAAATTAATGATCAGATATTTAATGAGATACTTAAGTTTTATTGTAGTTATTCTTTTTTTTGTCGCAGGTACGGCTCAGACTAAGCAAGCAGATGCAACTTCTATTGTTAAAAAAGCTACTCAAAAACTTGAGGGAGAAACGTTGTATTCTGAAGTAACCATGCAGGTTGTAAGGCCTGGCTGGCAAAATGAAATGACGTTAAAATCATGGTCGAAAAGATATAAATATGCTCTAATTCTTATTACTGCTCCGGCAAAAGATAAAGGCCAGACTTACCTTAAACGTGAAAATGATTTGTGGAATTGGCTTCCGGGCATTCAAAAAACAGTTAAGCTTTCAGTTACATTAATGTCGCAATCATGGATGGGTTCTGACTTTAATAATGAGGATCTTATAAATAAATCTTCATTTTTAAATGATTATCATCATAAGCTGCTTGATATGGAAGTTATTAGAGGCAGTGAATGTTATACAATTGAATTAATGCCCAAAGAGGATGCTCCGGTTGTATGGGGAAAGGTCAATTTATGGATATCAAAAGATGGCTTTGACCAGTTAAAAGCGGTGTTCTATGATGAAAATATGGAGGTGGTGCGCACAATGAATGCATTCGATATAAAAAAGTTCGGAAATAAAACCACCCCATCACGTATTGAAATGCAACCAGCCGATAAGCCAAGGAATAAAACAATAATGATTATTGATAATTATGAATTCGATTTGCCCATTTCTGACGATTTTTTCTCGCTTCAGAATATGCGGCGGGTGCGATAATTATTCTTTTTACCAGTTTTTATGCAATACCACAAGTTAGCCTGGCGAAATATCTGGCGAAATAAAAGGCGCACCATGTTAACTGCAGCTTCGGTGGTGATTGCTGTTTTCTTTTCGGTTTTAATTGAGTCGCTTAATGAAGGCATGTGGGATTATTTAATAGACAACGAAATAGAAATTTTTACAGGCCATATTGAGATTCATCAAAAAGATTATTGGGATAGTAAAAGTATCGAAAATGCCATTGTTGAGCCTCAGGAAATCTTCGATTGTCTTGATACCATTGATGCCATAAAAAGTTATGCATGCAGAGTAGATATGTATGTCTTAATATCGTGGGGCGAGAAAAGCCGATCGTGTGTTCTTTGGGGCATCGAACCTTATCGAAAAACAGGTTCTGTGGAGTTTAATGATGACGATAATGGAGTTTGGATAGGAGAGGGCCTGTCGCGGTTTTTAAATGCATCCGTTGGAGATTCAGTGATACTCATGGGGCAATCATTCTTTGGTAGAAAAAATGCCGATATTTATCCGGTTATCTATTCAGGCTTTAATCCTATTCCGGAGGTTAATCGTAGACTTATATTTGCACCCATTAATCTGGTGAGAAGCTTTGGCGATTTGAGCAATGGTGTCACGCATATTCTGATAACCTTGCATCACAGAGACCAGGTTGAGCAGGTAAAGGAAATTCTTAAAAGTAAACTTGACAGTAACCAGTATGAAGTAATGACCTGGCAGGAAATTCTATCAGGGAGAATGGCTCTATACCGTATGCGCGATGTTGGTGTGCTGATATTAAAGCTCATTCTTTATTTTATTGTTGGATTTGGCATTCTTGGAACAGTTTTAATGACCAACAGCGAGCGAAAGCGCGAATATGGCATTTTACTGGCCATTGGCATGAAAAAGAAAAGGCTCATTATTACGCATCTTTTCGAAATGTTATATGTTTCAACCATTGGAGTGGTTACAGGAATAATGCTGGTTTACCCAATTATGGTAATCCTGCATCATTTTCCAATTCCGTTAAAGGGAGGATTGGCTGAGGTAATGTGGCGGTATAACATGGAACCTATTATTATTTTTTCTGATAGTTTTGCTATTATTTTCAGTAATGCCCTGGTGGTGTTTGTGATTACGGTTTTAGTTACATTTATTCCGGTTTATATTTTGGCAAAACTCAATCTGATGAAGGCTATAAAATCGTAAAAATTCTGATTATGATTATATTAAAAATAGCCTGGAAAAATATTTGGCGTAAAAAAATCCGAAGTCTCGTTGTTTTAATGGCCATAATAAGTGGCCTTTCAGGAGGCCTTGTTGGTGTTGCCTTCGCATCAGGCTATGTTAAGCAACTGGTCGATTCGGTGGTGCAGATGGAAGCGTCGCATATTATGATGCAGGCCGATTCGTTTTATATTAATCACGATTTATGTTATTACTTAAACAATACCGATGAATTGGTTAATAAACTTAAATCACATAAGCAAATAGAATCGGCGAGTGGAAGGCTTAAAGTTCTGGGCAACATTAATTCAGCGCATGCATCGGCAGGTGTATCTTTAATAGGTGTTAATCCGGAGACAGAAAAAGCTGTTTTCAGGTTGCATGAAATCATTCCTGATTCCTGTGGAAGCTATTTTAATACAAACACGCGAAACCCAATTATAATCGGACGTGCATTGGCCGATAACCTTAATGTTGATTTGAACAGCCGTTTGGTAGCAACTTTTCAGTCAATTGATGGCGAGCTGGTTAGTACGGTTTTTAGGGTAGCAGGAATTTTTGTTGTGGACAATAAAATGTTCGAGAAAACCGAGGTGTTTGTTTATAAAGAAGAACTGGCACAACTGGCAGGGTTAGATGTTGATGTTTCGCATGAAATAGCCATAAAATTATCTGGTAATCTTTCAGCAGTGTCAAATACCCTTAACAATTTGGAGAATGAAAATCCGCAATATCGTTTTTTCCCATGGTATACATTGCGACCCGAGGTTGGCATTTTACATACTTATATTGGATTACTTATTGGCATTTTGATTGGTATTATCCTAACCGCGCTTAGTTTGGGTATTTTAAATACCATGCTGATGGTAGTGCTTGAGCGACGACAGGAATTTGGTATGCTCAGGGCTATTGGAATGAACGATAATAAAGTTTTTTGGATGGTAGTTGCCGAAACTGTGCTTTTAATGATTACCGGTGCTTTTATTAGTATGATTATTTCTTGGCTTATTATTAATTGGTTGGCCGAAACAGGTGTATTCATAGGATTCTCTACTGCCTCTATCTTTGATACAAATGGTGGATTGGAAAGACTCTACCCGGTTTTGGAATGGCCTCAGTATATAAAAGTGGCTTTAATGGTAATAATAACCGGAATATTATCGGCGATTTATCCTGCCTGTAAAGTTTTACAAATGAATCCGGCGGATGCTGTTCGCCGATTAAATTAAGCAAAAACAGATGTTGCCATTGTAATCTTATCACCTATGAGAATTGTTGAAATAAATAATGTTACCAAATTTTATACCGAAGGAAGTATTGAAGTTAAAGCTGTAAATGGAATAACCTTTTCGGTGAATGAAGGTGATTTTTTGGCTGTGGTTGGTCCTTCCGGCAGTGGTAAAACCACATTGTTGAATTTAATAGGAGGATTGGATAATCCAACTTCTGGTGAGATTTTTATAGATGGTAATCCCATTCATGCCATGCGAAAAGGTGAGCTAACCGATTTTCGTTTAAGGAACATCGGCTTTGTTTTTCAGGCTTACAACCTGATTCCCGTGCTTACGGCTGGCGAAAATGTAGAATTTGTAATGAAATTATTGGGCTATTCACAAAAAGAATGTGACCAACGCACCCGCGAATTGTTAGAAGCGGTTGGTTTAGCCGATAGAATAAACAGCCGTCCTGCAAAACTATCAGGTGGTCAGCAGCAAAGGGTTGCAGTGGCCCGTTCGTTGGCCTCAAAACCCAAATTTGTTTTAGCCGATGAACCAACTGCCAACCTCGATAGTCAGTCTGCCGAAACGCTGCTGGATATTATGGGTAATTTGAACAAAGATGAAGGTATAACTTTTATTTTTTCCACACATGACCCCCGTATAATGAAAAGGGCCCGACGAATAATACATCTTGAAGACGGTAAGATTACCAGTGATATTGTACAATAATTAAACTGTTTGATACATGGGTTCTGTCAGAATAATACTCTTTTTTAGTTTGTCGTTGTTTTGCTTTGAAGTGGATGCTCAAAATAAAAACTTCGAAATTAACGGCTACGTTAGTGCTTTACATACATCTGGTTATAATGATGCTTTTGAAGAGTGGAACAATTTAAATAAAATCAATAATCGGTTAAATTTAAATGTTTGGCTTAATAACCGAATATCGTTTAATCTGGAAATTCAAAATCGTTTTTATTCAGGCAGTTATCTCAGCCAATTTAACGGTTTCTCTCAACCGTTAATTGCTACAACCGATTATTTCAACTGGTCGCATAACTGGATAAACAATAATTCAACTGTTTTTCAATCACGAATCGACAGGCTTTTTATGGATTTTTCTTCTGGAATGTTCAGTATCCGCGTGGGCCGACAACGCATAAACTGGGGGCAGACTCTGGTGTGGAATGTAAATGATATCTTCAATAGTTATTCTTTTTTTGAGATAGATAATTTTGAAAAATACGGATGTGATGCCATTCGAATGACTCTTTTCCCTTCGCCTTCATCAGTAATTGAAGCAACTGTTAAAATTAATTCTGATGAAGAAATTACTGCCGCGGTTATGTCTCGTTTTAATTATAATGAAATGGATTTTCAAATACAGGGAGGTGTTGTTGACGAAAAGGATGTTGTTATTGGAGCAGGAATTACCGGCGATTATAAAGGCCTTACAATAAGAACAGAATGTTCTTATTACCATCCTCTTAATCAAAATACAAACGATAAAACAACATTATTGCTTAATGCCGGCCTTGATTATGTGTTTTCAAACCGAATGGCTATCCAAAGTGAAGTTCTGTATAACCAATTAAATAATAAAGATTTAACTGAGCTTTTTGTTGTTTTGTTTGCTGCCCCGGTGACATCTAAAACATTATCAATTAGTGAATGGAGTTATGCCTTAAACTGGGTTTTTCCTGTCTCGCCTCGCCTCGATTTAAATATTTCAACTGTTTATTTCCCCGATTATTCAGGTTATTATTTATCGCCCACTATCGATTTTAAACTGATGAAAAATCTTGATTTATCCGGAATTTGTCAGGTTTACTCACTTGATTATTTGGGTGAACGCAATGCTATTACCAGCGGCACAGTAAGGTTGAAATACCATTTCTAAAAATAACGTATCGATCGGATGGCACGTTCTTCTTCTGAAGGTTTTTTACGAAGGAATTCGCGATCGCGATTTCTAACATAGAACTTGGTAATGTCGAAACTAACAGTAATTTCCTGGTTGCTTATGTTATGTAAATAAGTGCCTCCAACCGGAAAATCGTATGAATAAAAAACACCTATATTGGGCGTTATTTGTGCCCCGGCAATAAAGGCAACCGAGGTGTTTAGCCGGTAAGTTATGCCCAGATTGTATTTATCCTTAATGGTGAAGAAACTATTCAAATCGTGGTTTGTAAACCCATCGGCGAACCTTCCCATCCACGAGAGTTTAAAATCCAAACCATTCATAATATAAAAATAATATCCTGCCGAAACATAGTAGGTTCGAAGCAGGCTGAATGTCTGCTTATTATTGGCCCCATTAATTCTGTTAAGCGGAATTTGAGGGGCAGATACACTAACATACCAGGAAGGCGTAAAAACAACCAATCCCGATCCGAAGGTTGGTTTCCATGTATTTTCAATATCTTTCTCAAAATACGGATCGTTTTCCTGAACTAAATCCAAATCGCTAAGGCCAATCCAGAAATTATTGAACCCTGTATTTAAACCCATCGATAGAAAAGTACGGTGGTTTATACGTAACAAATAGGAGTAAGCCAGAGAGAAATGATTGGTGTTTACCGGGCCTGCTTTATCGGCCATTAATGATGCGCCTATGGAAACTTTTGAACTACGTACCGGCGTGTGTGCTACAGCATAATACGACCGAGGCGCTCCGTTAAAACCAATCCACTGCTGGCGGGTGGCAATATCAATGGCTAAAGCATTACGGGTGCCGGCAAATGCAGGATTTATAATTAACGGATTATTGAAATATTGAGTGAAAGCAGGTGCCTGCTGTGCCGAAATGTTTCCAAAGATTACGAGGAGACATCCAACCAGAACAGAAATATGTTTGCTTATTTTTTCTTTTTTCCTCATTACCTGTTCAGGTAAATAAACCCTGTTAAATCGTTTTTTAAACCTTTTAATTTAATAACATAATAATATGTGCCAGCGGGTACCAGTTTCCCCGAATAGGTGCCTTTATTGCCATATCCGTTCCAATTGTTATTATAAGGCTTTGCCTCATAAACCAAAACCCCGTTGCGGTCCATTATTCTTATGTAGATATCGGTGTAATGTTGAAATTCACGAATAAAAAAAGTATCGTTAATTCCATCGTCATTTGGAGAAAATCCTGAAGGTATTTTTATTTTGGAACTTTGATCGTTGCTCATAATAAAGAACGCCCAGGCTTGTGAGCAGTCTCCATCGGCATCACATACCTGGTATTGCAAAGAATCCATTCCCAGAAAAAAAGTCTCGAAATGGGGTTTTATTTTGGTTCGATTGTCGATGGGGTCGTCGACTAATTCAGAGTATCCGTTTTTTAATTCAGTAATAATGATTAAGGTAATAGGGGGATCCATTAGCTCCAAATCATTTTTCAACACATCCACAGTGAGATTTTTCTCGTCGTAAACACGTATAGTGTCATTAATAGCCTTAGGCTTATAGTCATAATTAAGCACTTCAATGGTTACAACGCCATTATCGCAATTGTTGTAATTATTACATACTCTGTATTCAAAATCATCGTAACCAAAAAAGTAAAGGTTTGGAGTATATTTAATGGTGTTGTCGGGCATCACCTGAGCTTTCCCAAATTTGGGCTGTCGGGTAATGGTTGGTGCTTTGTGGCCACCAGTTAATCCATAATCGTTGTTTAAAACAGGTACGTACCACACACTGTTTTCGTACATGCTAATAAAATCATCGTTGGCAACCACCTCAGGATTTTGGTTGGAAGAAGAGTCCCCTAAAGGCAATACATTATTAGCGGCTAAGAACGTTGGAAGTATAATTAAGGTTAATATAGACAGTGTAAATATTCTCATTCGGTAAACATCATGTTTTGGCAGGTTATTAAAAATAACAACGCAAACATAATGTTTTTAGTATACAAAAACAAAGGGTTACCTGTGTAACCCTTTAGTTGTTTTATCTAAACCGGAACAATCCCTTTTTTCTTTGTGGAGTATTATTATCGAGCATCATTGTGTCAATATCTCTATTCCTACATGGAATTCGTCTGGCTCTGTCGCTTCCGCAGAACCGATAGCCGGCTACCATTAAGAATGAACTTCCCAGATGTTTTTGGGCTGAGGTTAATCCATGTTGGTATTCTAATCCAATACTAAAGCCTTTATAAATGATACCCGCGGTTGTTGCCATTCCGAGGTCTTTCCCAAAGTTGTAATCCATGGTTCTTCGGTATGCCAGTACCCCCCAAATAGTAAAATCGGGTTCGGGAGTAGGCATTGTGAGCTTAACGTTTATGTCCATTCTGCTGTTCGATAGTGAATTACGACGATAATAAACCAATGGTTCAAGAAACAGGTCGCGATCAGGTACCTTAAACGTGTAACCCGTATGAAGATGTATGTCAGCTGGAAGCGATGGTTCCAATTCATTCTCATACATGGGGTTGTTTTGGGGTAAAATGTTTGTTACCGAAGCACCCAGATGAAACTTGTTAATTCTTAAAATCATCCCGGTATTGGCATTAAATCCCATGCCGCTCTCCACACCTCCGTCAATGGCTGGATCGGTACCAGCTCCTCCGGTAAAGGCCGATTGGTCAACAGATGCTTGCTCCAAATAGGCTGATAGTCCAAACGCCAATGTGGTTGTGCCTCTTCTGTTTTCCCTCAACTTAACCTCAACCGAAAGCGACTGTTGAAATCCAAACTTTTTGTTGTTCCCGTTCCGGTCGTTAAACAGATATGTGCCTGAACCAACATTCGATTTTAAAGGTGCCTGAAACGTAAGCATTTGATAAGTAGGAGCCAAGTCAACGCCAAACCACTGTTTCTGAAAATAACCATTCAAAATAAAACACTCTCTTTCTGAGCCAGCATCTGCCGGATTCATGAGAAACATGTCATAAACATACTGGTTGGACACAAAATAGCGCTGTCCGTATGTTGTTAAGGAAAATATAAAAAATAACAATATGTAAATAATTCTATTTTTCATCTGAGTCTTATAACTGGCTAAGGAACTAATTATTGATTATCAATAATCTGATATATGCTCCTTTTTATGTTAATTATCGTTTAATAGTTACGTTTCCTTTTATAATTTTATTAACAGGTACCAATTCTATTACATACCAATAGTCATCAGAAGGTACCGGTCGGCCCATATACTCTCCATTCCACCCATTTTCTTTCGAGATGTGAGTGTATTTAATTAGTAGTTTTCCATAACGGTCGTAAATGGATATTACTGATTCGGGCAGCTTTTCTAATCCGTCAATCCTCCAGGTGTCGTTATAGCCATCACCATTAGGTGTAAAGAAATTTGGAATATCCAAATTGTATTGTGAGTTCAGCAGAAACTGCTCAGATACAACGCAACCATTGATGTCCTCAACCCAAATAATGTGGCTTCCATTGGGCACTTTCTTGAAAACATTACTGGTTTGGCTGGTACCATTATCCAACGAGTAATAAAATGGTTGTGTTCCACCTTCTGCAAAAACCACTATTTGTGCATAAATGGTTGAGTCTAATGCTGCAATAGTGGGTGTTGGGTTTATGGTAACATTAATGGTATCGCGCAAAATAAAACAGCCTTCATTATCTCTCACCTCAACCCAATATTCACCTGACTCTGTAATGTTCACAAACCGGTTGGTTTCACCATTACTCCATGTCCAACTGTTAATTTGGAATAATCTTTCATCTTCACTGTAATTCATAGTCATATGCTCTAAACCATCAATGGTTACGTTTTCAGGGAAACAAACAGCCATATCGTCGCCTAGATTATATTCGGGACTGGGGAAGAATTTCAATGTCATGGCAGCCCAACTCCAGCAATTTTCGGCATTCATTACTCGTATAATATTTACTGTATCCATTAGGGTTGCAGTAATATTGGATGCTGTTGAACCGGTGTGCCATTGCCAGGCTACATAATCGCCAGGAGGAATTGAAATAGTAAATGGATAATTGGTTGGACAAATTACCAAATCAGGCCCTAAATCTATCTGGGGCGCATTTTTTAGCAGGATATTTATTTCGTCTCTGGCTTCGCACCCGTTGTTATTAACCACACGAACAGCATAATTACCACTGCCAACTTCAATGGAAGTAACATCTCTTTGTCCGGTCGACCAGAAAATATTCTGAAAAGATGGCACCGAAAGAACAGCTTTGTCACCAGGACAAACCTCTATATCGGATCCAAGGTCAATGCTTGGCAAACTGTTAAGTGCAATAGTAACATCATCGGTGTTGGAGCAACCTTCATCGTTCCAAACCTGTATTGTATATAAACCCGCGGTGTTTACTACTATAGAGTTGGTTTGTCCATCAGCATTATTACCATTCCATTCGTATCGTGTAAACGACGGATTTGTGCTAATACTCAAAGTTGATCCATCACAAAGAGCACGGTCATCACCCAGTGTGAATACCGGTGATGGTTTTAACGTCAATGCCATTGTTGCAGAACTCTCGCAACCCTGATCGCCATTGGTATACGTTATTGGGTTGTTATCACGTACCGTAAGTGTATACAATCCGCTTTGGATAACAGCGTTAGGGGTGGCAACAGGAGTTCCGTTAAAGCTCCATTGATAGCTGTTAATTTGAGGAGCCAAACCATCAGGTAGTAATAATGCAAAAGGTTCGTTATCGCAAGTTGCCTGATCGGCAAGAATAACCTCAGGTTTGTCAAAATACTGGGCACTGGCAGTCTCTGTATAGAAACAACCGTTTTTATCAAAAACGGTTAGTGTGTATTGACCTGCATTTTGGGTTATCAGGTTGTTCTGGTTATGGCTGGCATTATGACTCCATTTGTAATAATCGATATCAAAATTCAATGGAAATGTTACTGGTGTTTCTGATTCCTCCAAACGGCCAGGCCTGAAATTGGTAATTCCCAAAACGAGATCTTCTCCAGGACATGCCATAACATCATTCAATTCAAAATATGGATTGTCGATAAGCGCAACAGGGATAGATAACCCTTGAGCATAACAACCATTGTCCTGAACGGCTGTGAGGGAGTATATTCCGGGTTCTTGTACTTCCAGAAAATCTTCGGTAGTGCTTTTGTCAGGAATAAGTACACCATTTCGGTACCAGAAATAAGCAGTAAAATTTCTGGCATTATCAGAAATAATTTTGATGTGAATGGTATCGCCTCTGCAAAGCAGCCCGGTTTCTTTTTGGTCATACTCCAATTGCAATTCAGGCGGTGGCAAAATAGTTAGATTGAACGAACCATTAATATTACAACCAAACTGGTCGAGCGCTGATACATAGTAAGTTCCTGAAAAAGAATTATCAGCTGTTTCGAAAAAAAGAACCTCATCATTGGCTCTTGGGCTTCCGGTTGTTGGAATTACAGGGCCAACAGGGTTATTAAAGCGCCATTGATAATTGGTAAATTGGTTGTCGATTCTGACTTCCATATCCAAGCCGGCACACATCGTTGTATCCGCTCCAAATGAGAAAACAGTGCTGTTATGCCATTCGAATGCAGCATTGGCAGTAGCCTCGCAACCAAATGCATTTGTTACTCTAACCCAAACATTTGGCTCAGGACTGGTGAGGGTTATTTGATTTGATGTACTTCCATTATGCCATAAATAGGAGGCATAACCGGCCAATGAATAGATGTGCGACTCTCCCTGACATTTAAATATATCAGAAAGGGTTACTGTTGGTAAAGGGTTAACATTAATAATTTGAGTGTGGGTTGAGCTACATGCTTCGGGCGATGTTACAACAACAGAATACTGACCTGAGACAGTTGGGGTAATTGATGGATTGGTTTCGCCAGGCAGGATGGCTCCATTTAATGACCATTGATAACTGTATCCATCCTGAATACCTGTAAGTGAAACTGTTTCACCCAAACAAATATCGTTGCCGCTGATATCCAAGGTTATGTTGGGGATGGCATACGCTGATACGTTTACAGTGCTGGTAGAGGAACATCCATCGGGGTCGGTAATGGTTAACGATAAATTATATTGCTGACCGGCTTCAGGAACAAACGAATAACTATTGGTGTTATTGGCGATAGGTTGCCAGTTAAAGATGTGCCCATCAAATCCTGCAATATTAAATGAAACGGTTTCT
>CALEUX010000107.1 GCA_937920475.1 uncultured Marinilabiliaceae bacterium | reverse complement strand
ATGTGCTTACTTTTTTTGCTGCAGTGGAGCGAAGCGGATCATGAATGCCATTGAAAGAAAACATAAATGAATAAAAAAAGTAATCCCGATTCATCGGGAGAGCACTTAAACGAAGAATGTATTTTTTACCGGACAATAGTGTTTTTTTTTAATTTATAAACAGTTAGCTGTTAATAACTGAATAAAAAAAGAGACTGTCCTTTTGAGACAGCCCTTTCTGTAGTATAAAAAAATCTATCTTCTTCTTCCTTTCTTCCGGTTCCCAATGGAATCTATTTCACTTCCGAGCCATTTTTTACTTTGGAAGAGGGCGTTACAAAAACAAGTTTGCCATCAGCATCTTCGGCCATTAAAATCATACCTTGCGAATCAATGCCTTTAATGTTTCGGGGGGCCAGATTAACCAAAATGGAAACCTGTTGACCTATTATCTCTTCGGGCTGAAAATATTCGGCAATACCTGAAACAACAGTGCGCTGGTCAATACCGGTATCAATTTTCAGTTTAAGCAATTTTTTCGTTTTGGCAACTTTTTCGGCTTCCAGAATGGTGCCAATGCGTATGTCCATGGTCGAAAACTCATCGTAGCTTACATTTGCTTTGGCCGGGGCTGCTGTTTTGGTTTCGGCCTGATTGGCAAGTTTGGTTTGCTCCAGCCTGTTCAGTTGAATCTGAATAGCATCATCTTCAATTTTATCGAAAAGTAAAGATGGCTCATTAATGGTGTGCCCGGTCATTAGAATCTCCTTATTACCGCAAAGTTTCCAGTTGGCTTCGCCCATATTCAGCATATTTCGAAGTTTTTGTGCCGAGAATGGCAAAAAAGGCTCGGTTAAAATGGCCAGATTGGCGGTAATCTGAAGGGCAATATTCATAATAGTGGGCACCCTGTCAGGGTCTGTTTTTATAAGTTTCCAAGGCTCTGTATCAGCCAGGTATTTATTCCCTAACCGGGCCAGATTCATAGCTTCTTTTATGGCCTCGCGGAATTTGAAATTTTCCAGGGCTTCCTCAGTGCTTTTTACAATTGCACCAATACTATCAAGCGTTTCCTTGTCAAAATCAGTTAAAGTTCCCAACGCCGGAACTTTTCCATCGTAATATTTTTGGGTAAGCACCATCGAGCGGTTCACAAAATTACCATATATGGCTACCAACTCATTGTTGTTACGAGCCTGAAAATCTTTCCAGGTAAAATCATTGTCTTTGGTTTCGGGAGCATTGGCAGTGAGCACATAACGCAGCACATCCTGCTTATCTTTAAAATCAATAAGATATTCGTGCAGCCAAACCGCCCAGTTGCGCGAGGTGGAAATTTTATCGCCTTCCAGGTTTAAGAACTCATTGGCCGGCACATTCTCGGGTAAAATGTATGAACCTTCGGCTTTAAGCATGGCCGGAAACACGATGCAATGAAATACGATATTGTCTTTTCCTATAAAATGCAGCAATCGGCACTCGTCGTCTTTCCAGTATTTTTCCCAATCGGGAGTTAACTCACGGGTGGCTGATATATAGCCAATGGGTGCATCGAACCAAACATAAAGCACTTTGCCATCGGCGCCATCAACCGGCACGGGTACGCCCCAGTCGAGGTCGCGGCTAACTGCGCGTGGTTGCAAGCCCAGGTCGAGCCACGATTTGCATTGGCCATACACATTGCTTTTCCACTCTTTATGCCCTTCCAGTATCCACTGGCGCAAAAAAGGTTCGTGCTTATCAAGTGGTAAATACCAGTGTTTAGTGGATTTCATAACAGGCGTACTGCCCGATATGGTCGATTTTGGATTGATAAGGTCGGTGGCATTGAGCGATGTTCCGCAACTTTCGCATTGGTCGCCGTAAGCACCATCTTTACCACAATGGGGGCATGTTCCGGTTATATAACGGTCGGCCAGAAACTGTTTAGCTTCATCATCGTAATACTGTTCTGATTCTTTTTCAATAAATTCACCTTTATCGTAAAGTGTGCGAAAAAACTGCGATGCTGTTTCGTAGTGAATTTTACGGCTGGTACGCGAGTATACATCAAACGAAATTCCAAAATCGCGGAACGAGTCTTCAATGATACGATGATATTTATCAACAACATCCTGAGGCGTAATGCCTTCCTTGCGGGCTTTTAGAGTAATGGGCACACCATGCTCATCTGAACCGCCAATAAGTAAAACATCTTTACCTTTTAACCGCAAATAACGAACATATATATCGGCAGGAACATAAACTCCGGCTAAATGGCCAATGTGTACAGGGCCGTTGGCATAAGGAAGAGCAGTGGTAACCAGGGTGCGTTTAAATTGCTTCATTGTTTTATAATGAAATTGTTTTTCTTTTTAATTTGATTTTAATGGAGTTGTAAAACAGATATTGTTTGAAACTGATGCAACCCCTTAAATAATCAGGATTTTTTTTAACTTCACAAAGATAACCAAACATTTAAAAACTAGTATTTTTTTGAACCATATAAGGGATATAGGCAACATATAATAATGTTTTATTTAGATGATTAGAATTAAGATGTTTAGATGGATAGATAAGAAGAATAGAAAGCCCGGTCATTTATACTTCTTATTCTGATACCCTGAATTAGGTGGTATTTGGCAACTAAGCATCTGAAATATAGATTAAACAACTACTGATATTTTTAGCAAATTGATGAATTATGATAGTTCCACCGTTTTTAAAAGAAGGAGCTTTAGTGGGAATGGTTTCTCCGGCCGGGAAAATTGCCGAAAATGAAATTAAGAGAGCGGAATCTTTTTTAGATGCGCACGGTTTCAGGCACATCAGGGCGCCTCATGTGGCCGATGCCTGGCATCAGTTTTCGGCAACCGATGAAAAACGAGCTGCTGATTTTATGGAGATGCTGCTAAACCCCGAAGTTGAAGCCATCTGGTGCTCACGAGGAGGCTATGGAGCCATCAGATTGCTTGATTTAATCGATTTTTCAGCTTTTCAATCACATCCCAAATGGTTAATTGGGTATAGCGATATTACTGTTTTTCATTCGGTATTGCAAAACAGTTTGGAAATGATGTCGATACATGGTCCCATGGTGCGCAGTTTAAAAGAAGGCAGTTACGACGATACCGGGATGAGCCGTTTGTGGAATCTTTTAAAAGGTCAATTGCCCGATTACAAAATTCATGCTCATCCGTTGAATCGTCCGGGAGTGGCAAAAGGCACTCTTATTGGAGGCAATTTATCACTGCTGTTTTCGCTTATTGGCAGCCAATACGATTTTGACCCTAAAGGGAAAATCCTTTTCATTGAAGATGTAAGTGAATATCTTTACCACCTCGACCGTATGATGTATGGATTAAAAGTAAGCGGAAAACTGGCCGGGCTGTCGGGGTTAATTGTGGGTCAAATGACCGATATGCAGGATAATGAAACGCCATTTGGCTTTACTGCCAACCAAATAATTACTGATGTTGTAAAAGAGTATCAATATCCGGTTATGTTTGATTTTCCGGCAGGTCATTCCCGGCAAAACGAACCAATTGTTCTGGGAGCAAAAGTCAGAATGTCTGTTTCGGAAAGTGAATCGGAGTTGTCATTTTTAAACTGCTAAAACTATGGCCGATCATAATGAACTGGGGCGACAGGGCGAACAGGTGGCTGCCGATTTTTTACGCGATAAGGGTTTTCGAATTATAGCCCGTAATTGGCGATTCAAGCATAAAGAGGTTGATATTATTGCTTTTGATGGTGATTATCTGGTTGTCATTGAAGTCAGAACCCGAACATCATCCAACTGGGAGCATCCCCGGGAATCTATCACACCGGGTAAAATACGGTTTTTGGTGCATGCCACCGAAGAATATGTGATTCAACACAAAATTGATAACAAAATACGTTTCGATGTGGTAACTTGCATGCCAATTGATGAAACGAAATGGGACATTGATCACATCGAGGGAGCTTTTACAGCGCAGGTGGAATAATATTAATCGGACTTTCTTCTGAATAGAATAACCTCAATCTGTCCTTTCTTATAAGTTCAGGATACCAATAACCAGAGTCAAAAAGCAAATCAATAGGTTCATCATCAATGTTGTAAGTATTGGAATAGAAGCATAATGAATCTATATCCGGATTGAAAGTTTTAAATTTAAAAGGGGTATTGTCGTTTAAATCGATATATCTGCTATTAGCCAGATTTGGGAAAAAACTGGCAATTTTATTTTTGTCATAACCGTTATTATCAATATACTGAATCATCGTTCGTCTTGCTTTGTAATAAGGCCAATGAGCCGGTGTCCCATCCCACCCCTGTGCAAACTTTCGTGGGTAAACCCAAAAATATCCACTTAAAAGAATTGCAAAACAGCATATTAGAATTGGTTTCTTTAACCGAAAATAATTAACAATTATAAAAACCGCAGTAATTCCAAGAATAATAAAGATAGGAATGAAGTATCTGTGACCAAAAAAATTTTGAAATGCTATCGTAACAGGAAACCAAACCAGAAATTGAGTAACTAACAAAACAAGCAAAATATTAACAGAAGAATTGATTATTCTTTTACTTTTTAACGTTTTTATCATGAAAATGATTAAAACTACCCATAATCCTATTCTGCCATAATCAAGTTGCTGAAAACCAAATGCCAATATATTTTTAACAATTTGATAGGGATTTGCCAAACTAAGTGAATTATCCCATTTCCCTGCCTGGGCATTATGGAAAAGCCAGCCTTTTTCTAATAAATGATAACTATAAACTGTTGTAATAATAATCACAGTTGTTATTATTGGCAATAATTCAGTAAGGCTTATCTTTTTTTTACGATGTGCGAACTCAAGCCAAATAAAAAATAGAAATAATCCTGCCAAGGCAATTAGACCACGCATGGAAACTAAACCTAATAGGCTTGATGCTATTGTAAACTCTAGTTTTTTCCCAGAAAGTAAGCTGTTTATTACCCATAAAAAAAGAAACGTTTGAACAATGTCGGGGGTAATTAAAGTAAGTTGCGACAATAAAGTGGCATCCAATAATATAAAACAAATTGATATGTATTGATGCCAAATATTATCTGGAAAAAATTTGGATGCGATATTCTTTAGTTGTACAATTATCCCAAATACAAAAGGAAGAAGAGCCAGATGTGAAACAAGTAAGGTTTTGCCAAACAATTTCCACCATATGGCAATATAATAAGGAATTATTGGTAAATGGCCCGTAGTAAAATCGTCTGGAACTAAGGAAAACAATAACCTATTATCATAAAACCAATTGGCGGGAATCGAAATTTGAGAAATATTATCCCAATAAAAGAAATTATCTTTGCTTATTAGAAAAACAAGTTCAAAACCCTGTGCAAGTTGTTACTATAAAACATACCATTGTTAATTGTTAAAAGAAATTGTTGCAAGTTGTGCCACAAAACTAATCTATAATTAATGAATATAGAAGACCTTCGAGAATTTTGTCTGTCGTTACCGGGCACTACCGAGGATTTTCCTTTTGATGAGGTAACTTTGGTTTTTAAAATAGGCGGTAAAATGTATTTGTTAACCGGGTTAGACGGGCCTTTTAGCATAAATGTAAAATGCGATCCGGAGGTAGCCGTTTCACTTCGGGAGTCATATCCTGCCGTGAAACCGGGATACCACATGAATAAAAATCACTGGAATACAGTTGATATTGATGGGTCAATTAACGATAATACATTAAAGGATTGGATTAAGCAATCGTACCAATTGGTTTATAGCGCTTTGCCAAAATCGGTAAAGGCCCAATTAGCTGGTAACGGTATTTGATAATTAATGGTAGAAGAATTTATAATGAGGTTAATAAGCGTACTATGAAGCAAATTGCATCTTATTTTTTTCAGGGGATGTTGTATCTCACTCCATTGGCCGTAACCATTTATGTAATAGTCTTTGCTTTTAGCTGGATAGATGGTTTATTACGCGATTTGGAATTGTTTCATGATGGGCCACTGTCGGAATATTCCTTTCCGGGCCTGGGCGTGCTTATTATAATGGGGGGCTTAACCATTGTAGGATATTTGGGTCAAAAATTATTATCTCGACCGCTGTTGTCTCTTATCGAGCGACTTATTAACCGTACCCCTCTTGTGAAAATTATCTATACATCGGTAAAAGAACTTTTATCGGCTTTTGTAGGAAAAGAGCGCAAGTTTGAAAAACCTGTTCTTGTTAAGCTTGACGACAATAGTGTGGTTCGCCGCTTAGGGTTTATTACTGCTGCCGATTTAACCCAAATTGGAATCGGCAAGGGTTACATTGGCGTTTATTTGCCAAGTTCGTACGGATTACTGGGCGAGTTAGTCATTGTACCTGAATCCAATGTGGAGATAATAGATGCTCACTCAGCCGAAGTCATGAAATTTATTGTTTCAGGCGGTGTATCAAAAGTTAGCTAATCCTTTTTCTTCCGGAATAAATCTTTCATCCGGTCGAGCAGATTTGGTTTATCTGTTTTTTCTTCGTCAGTTTCTTCTCTTTTCTCCAATTTTGGAGGTTGTGGTGTATTGGGTTTAAACAGCCGTTGAAAGAAATTTCTTTCAGTGGGGTCTTCATCGGCAAAATCTGGACAATCAAGCATGGCCACCAGTTCCTCGGGCAAAGGATAGAACATTTGGCTGCGAATATACCGATGGCGGGGCGACGATTCAGCTTGTTGCATAAATCGGCCAAAAATTGGCAATGCCATGTGGGCCCCTTGCCCCAAGGCGGTACTTCTAAAGTGTATGGCCGGATTGGCGCCACCTACCCAGGCTCCTGCAACAATGTTTGGTGTAAAACCTATAAACCAACCATCCGCATTGTTTTGGGTTGTTCCGGTTTTTCCGCCATAGTCGCCTTTTAAAGCATACCGTGTGCGAAGGCTTCTACCAGTGCCCTTTTCAATTACTTCGCGCAGAATTTGTACCATCATCCGCGATGTTTCTTCATTAAAGGCGGGCTCTAATGGTTCAGCGGGCTCTGCTTCGTAAAGCACTTTTCCGCGGGCATCTTCAATCCGAAGAAGAATAACCGGTTCAACAGTAGTGCCGTAATTGGCAAAGGCCGAATAGGCGGTAACCATTTCTTTTAACGATAAATCGGCTGTACCAAGGGCAATGGATGGCACCGATGGAATTGTTGATGAAATACCCATACGACGGGCCATAGTAATAACGTCGCTTACGCCTGTTTTATTAATGACTTCGGCCGATATGGTATTAACCGAATGAATTAATCCGCCTTTTAATGAGTAGTATCCCAGATGATTACCATCGGCATTTACCGGTGACCAGTTATTGTACCGGCTGTAAATTCTCCGTTCGTTTGAAATAAACTCGCATGGGTCAAAACCTTGGTTGAGAGCTGTTGCAAATACAATGGGTTTAAAGGTTGAACCAACCTGGCGTTTAGCAGTAACATGGTCGTATTTAAAATGTTGAAAGCCAATGCCACCTTCCCACGCCAGCACATGACCATTGGCGGGGTTCATGGCCATAAATCCGGCATGAAGCAGTCGCAAAGCTTTTTTTACTGAGTCGGCTGGCGAGATGGTTGTTTTCTTATTGCCATCATACGAGAACAGAGTCGTATTAACCGGCTTTTTAAACTCTTCCAGAATCTGCTTGTCATCCAATCCCGATTTTTTTAGTTGCCGGTACCTATCCGACTTACGAATGGCACTGTAATAAACCTCCAGCTTATCGTGCCACGGGTCGCGTTTTCCCCAATGCTCTTCAAATGTTTTTTGCAGATATTTCATGTGCTCCTGCAAAGCTTTTACAGCATACGATTGTAGTGTGGCATCCAGAGTCGTATAAATGCGCAAACCATCGGCGTAAATATTGTATTCGCTGCCGTATTCGTTTTTCAGGATTTTTTCTGCTTCCATGCGCACCTGTTCCAGAAAGTAAGGTGCCGGTCCCTGATTGTGGTCCATTCGTGAATAGGCGAGCCCAATCCTGGTGTTTTTGTGTTTCTCAGCATCCTCGGCAGTTAAAAAACCCTGATCTTTCATTCTGTCGAGGACAATGTTTCTTCTTTGTTTTGAGCGTTCAGGATTTATTCGAGGATTATAAGCCGTGTTGGCAGCCAGCATACCAATCAGAGTTGCAGCCTCGGGTACAGTAAGGGTTGATGATGATTTGCCAAAAAACTGGTTGGCAGCTACTTCAACGCCGTAAATATTCTCACCAAAAGGTACGGTATTGAGATACAACCCAAGCACTTCTTCTTTGGTAAAAGCTTTTTCGATGCGGGCAGCAATAAATATTTCACGCGATTTGTTAACCGGTAAGGTTAAAATGCCATACGATCGACGAGGGTAAAGGTTTTTTGCCAATTGTTGACTAATGGTACTGCCACCACCCTGTTGTCGATTCCGAAGTACAATGGTTTTAATAAAAACCCTGCCCAGACTAATAAAATCAAGTCCTTTATGCTCAAAAAAACGACTGTCCTCGGTAGCTACCAATGCATTTTTAATATTGGGCGATATGTATTTGTTGTCGATGGTTAGTCTGTTTTGATAGAAAAATTTGCCTATCATAACGCCATCGGCCGAATACACCGCTGATGCTGTTTGGTGCCTTATATTTTTAATTTCTTCTAAGCCCGGAAGTTTTCCAAAAAGCCCCACCCAAATTAAAAACAGGAAAACAATAAGTGCAGCCAGACCAAAAGCCGAAAGTTTAAAAAACCAGATTAACAGTTTCTTTTTTAGGCTATGGTTTTTTGTTTGTTTTTTCTTTGATGCTTTTTTGGAGGGCATAAATAACAGCTTCTAATTTTAGTTACCAATCATTCTAAACCAATTAACGGCATTTTCAATGGAATCTTTTACAGGAATAAAAGAATAATTGAATCGCTCGCTGAATTTTTTCGCCGAATATGCCGAAACATTATGGGCAGTACGGGCGGTATCTTTGGTAATTGCAGGGGCTCTTCCCGATAAAAAACAGAGAAACAAATTCAAACGCCAACCTATCTCAGTTATCATTCTCGATACTTTAATAAAAGGAGGTCGTTTATTCATGGCCATGGCAACCATGGTAAAGAACTCTTTGAACGTAAGGTTTTCGCCATTTAAAATAAACCGTTCGTTTATGGCGTCACTTTCCATTAATAGAACAATAGCCTGAGCAACATCCCTCACATCCACAAAACCGGTGGCTCCTTTGGTATAAAATGGCATTCCTTTTTTTACCGAGTAAAACAATTTGCCGCTGCTGCGCTTCCAGTTTACGGGGCCAACAATAACCGATGGGTTCACAATAACAGTATGTATGCCCTCTTTTGATGCTCTCCATACTTCCATTTCGGCTCTGAACTTGCTGTACGAATAAGCTGAGCGATGGTCATCGGGTTGCCATTCTACCTGTTCATCAATAGTGCCGCCATCAATTTGTTTGCCCAACGAGGCTATTGAGCTAACATAACAAACTTTCTCAATTTTGCAGGCTATACAGGCGTTCATCAAATTGGCTGTGCCCTGGGTGTTGGTTTCAAGCATTTTATCAGATTCGCCCGGATTGAATGAAACCATAGCGGCAACATGGTAAACCTGCTTTACGCCTTCGAGTGCTGTTTCCAAAGCAAAATAATCCGACAGGTCTGCTTCAACCCATTCAATCCGGTTATAGGTTGCCTCAGCATCATCATTGTAAAACCTGAAAAGCCGTTTAACCTCGTCAAGATTGCTGCTCTCGCGGTAAATGGCCTTTACCTTAAGTCCTTTTTTTGTAAGGTTGTAAAGCAGGTGCGACCCAACAAGTCCTGTACCTCCTGTAACTAAAATCATAATTTGTTTTTTACCAGTGAAACCGTACTGTTTGCTTTAGGTTTGCATGAACACTTAAGGGAACAGGGCTAATGCCGGCAACACTTTCAATAAGTTTTTTTTCTTCAGTGGTGTAAGATTTATTAGGGAAATGGAATTCCATTACCACTTCATCCACTCTTCGTGGATCGCTGGCCATAATTTTGGTAATTTCCAGTTTGGTGCCGGTAATATCAATGTTATTATCCATTGCTTTAATGCCCATCATGGTCATAATACAGGTTCCAAGCGACGTGGCCAATAAATCGGTAGGCGAAAAAGCTTCTCCTTTGCCACGATTATCAGTTGGCGCATCGGTCAGAATTTTTGTTCCAGATTGAACATGGATGTTTTCTGTGCGTAAATTACCCAGATAAGTGGTTTGAACAGTAATCATAACAATCTGTGTTTAAAATGAGACTTTAATATTGCTTTCATAGAAAGGGCTTCTCAGAAAATGTTACTAAATTAGCACATTCAAGCAAATAAAGGCCAAAGATGGCACAAATTTCAACAGGATGGAACCATTGAAGCCCTAAACCATTGGTGTAAGGAACTGTTTGAATTTAGTTTCCCGGATTTATTAAAGATAGTTAGAAGTTTAGACAATAGATAGATAGAGTAGACTTACTAGATAATTTAGACTTGTCTTTGCCAGGATGCGGGCAAAGATGTTCCTCTGAATAACAGTTTGAATTTGTGAGCCATTTAGTTTTTCTTTAGTCTTTGAGTCTTGTGTCTTTTCCCGATACTCGGGACTTCGCGTTTATTTTCTTAGTGATCAATTTTAAACAGCTAATAAAACATCAGCTAATTATTAAAACCAAAATAATATGTTTTCAGGAATAGTAGAAGATGCCGCCACTGTGATGGCTTTGGAGCGCGACAAGGGAAACCTTCATCTGACTTTAAAATGCTCCTTTACGCATGAGTTAAAAGTTGACCAGAGTGTGGCCCATAATGGCGTTTGCTTAACCGTTGTAAAAATAAATGGCGACCTGTACACCGTAACAGCCATTCAGGAAACACTCGATAAATCGAATCTTGGCCTATTAAAAGTGGGCGATAAGGTTAATCTTGAGCGCAGCATGCTGATGAATGGACGGCTTGACGGACATATTGTACAGGGGCATGTTGACCAGACTGCCGAGTGTGTTGAATTAAAGGAAGCCGATGGCAGCTGGTATTACACGTTTAGGTATGAAATTGATAAGGAGAAAGCTTCGCAGGGCTACATGACAGTGGAAAAGGGTTCGGTTTGTGTTAATGGCGTTAGTCTTACAGTGGTAAATAGCCGCGACGACCGCTTTTCAGTGGCCATTATTCCTTACACCTACGAGTTTACCAACTTTCACCAAATTAAGCCGGGCTCCATTGTTAACCTCGAATTTGATATTCTGGGTAAGTATATTAGCCGATTGATGGCTCTAAAATAAGGAAAGAGAAATTACTTGTTGGATCTTACAAAGCAAAGGCACGAAACGGGGAATTTAATAGCCGTATTCATGCCTTTGCTTTTTTGTTTATTAGCCGGGGTATTGGCAGTCACTTACGCTAAGTTGTCATTAACCTTTAATTTTCAGTTATTGATTTATTTCTTTTTCGAAACAGTTCTGTAAACCAACACACCTGCAACTCCTGCAACCACAGCTATACCGATGTATAAACCCGGACAACATTTTTTCTCTTCTGTGGCCTCATCTTCATAAAACAAAACCGGATCCATATCGTCAATCGATAAAGTATCAGGTGCTGCTTCGGTTTCATAATCGTACTGCGCAAATACAGAACTCAAACTTCCTGCACCAAATGCCAGGAAACAAATCAATGTCAATCTTAATACCAACTTCTTCATAATGTGTTTGTTTTAGTTTGCAAATTTAATATTTTTCTGTTAATTCTAAAAGTTTGTCATGGGCGGGTTTATAAGCAGGCTGAATGGCAAGGGCTTTTTTTAAACAGTGAACTGCTTCAGCTTTTTTACCCGCTTGAGCCAATATTGTTGCCTTTAGTTCCCATGCTGGCAGGTATTTGACGTTGTATTTCAGCAAAAAATCCAAAGCTGACAAGGCTTCATCAGGAGTTCCTAATTGTAATTTACATCGAGCCTTTTCAAGCAGGGCCGGTTCCAAGAGGGGGTTGATTGCAAGCGCTTTGTTAACTTTTAACAAGGCGTCTTCGTACTCTCCCAATTGGTATAAAGTTCTTGAATAGTTAAGCCAGGCCCCTTCATTTAATGAGTCGACAGTAACACTTGAGGCTAAAAAACCTTTTGCTTCATTGAGTTGATGCCTTTTAAGTGCTTCCCAACCTCTAAAATCATCTTTGGAAATTCGCTTAACCACTACGGCAACTGGCTTGCTTTCAACATTAATAGAATAAATTGTTCCGGGTGGAGGCCATAAACCATTGGTTAAAGTGTGAGCATGTACGTAAGTAGCCGAAAAAACAGCATAATCCCAGTCGTAATTAGCCCTATTGTACCATGATGATTGTAGTACTGATGAAACCTGTTTGTTTTTTCTGAAATGCCAGACTGCTTTAAAATTGGATATTACTTTTACATTTTCTTCTCCGGTTTGGAGGATATAATTATTGAGCCACTCAGCAGCAGGATGAATGGTGTTAAAATAATAATCGGCTTCGTATTTGGCATAGGCACCTTTGTATCCACCGGCAATAGGATTAAAATAGAGGTAGTGAAAAGGATGGTTTCGAATCATAAAACCCAAAGGTTCAGCAATTAAAACGCCAACAAAGAGAACTGCAGGTACCCATAATATTTTGCTGGCTTTTTTACGAAGAAACTGATAAAAGGCATGTAGTCCTAACCCGGCAACGATGGATAATGGCGGATAAATAAACAGGATATGACGCCATCCGCCATAAACATTTGATTGCCTGAACAAAATAAAAATAACAGGGAAAAGAATTGAAAATAAAAGTATGGCTACAGCTTTTGGATTGTGTTTGAATCTTTGAAAAACAATAAACATCAGTAACCCTAAAAGCAGTAACAATGGAACAGAAATGAGCATCATCCAGGGCAGATAATACCAGGGCAGCATGTCCGACCAAATCAGTTCGCCCATAAAAAGCTGACGAATGGTTACAGGATAGTCTTCCATCATCTGGTGTGAGATGAATGGATTTTTGAAAGGATTTTGAAGGGCATAAGGCCACAAGAGTAATCCCGCAAAATAACCTGCAGCCATAATTAAAAAACTCTTCGAGAAAAGGACAACAATAGTTTTTATGGAGAGTTCCTTTTTATGATAACTTTTGATGGCTAAAATAAAAATGGTTAATCCCAAATAGGCAATGAGGATGACTCCGGGAGGCCGGATGCTTATTGAAAAAGTAATGGCAGCCACCATAAGCCAGGCCGTTTTTAATTTAAAACAAGGCCATTGGCATACTAAGTTGTATATGGCAGAAATTCCTGCCATATACCCCAGCGCAAAGGGAATATCTTTGAGGTTGTTGAGCGAATGCCCGATAAAACTTGCTGAGATTGAAAATATAAGTATCGTGAAAAATGCGGTTCCCCAGCCTCCGGTTTTTTTTGCCATTAAAAAAGCAAAGAAAATAACCAGCCAACCGGCAACAGCGCTCATTAAATGCCGAAGCAGGAATATGTCTTCAATGATGAATGATCTGGCAATGAACGAAGCCAGATTGTCGTAACTTTGGCCATAATGTTTCAGGTTGGTTACCGGTGTGTCTAAAGCCTTTTGGTTGGCGCCTGAAGAAAGAAAATAATCAACCACTGCTTCGGCCTGGTTGCGGTGTAAAAATTCATCGCCCGAAATGCTGGCTTGAGTCGACATCCATAACAAAACAGGAAGTAACCCAACCAACAGTATCAATGATAATTTTTTAAACACAACCATATCCTTCATTAGAAGTATTTCTTTCTGATGAAATAAACCGGACGGTTTTGGCTTTCACGATAAGTACGGTAGATATATTCGCCAAGAACACCCAGAAATGTTAATTGAATTGACCCCAGAAAGTAGATACTAATGGCTGTTGTTGACCATCCAACCGGAGCCCATCCCATAATTTTCGACAACAAAACATGAATGCCCGCAAGGAAGAACACAATAACACCTGTAATCCCAAGCCATAAACAAACCCTTAATGGAAACCTGGAAAACGAAAACAAAGCGTCGGCAGCCAGTTTAAACAGGTCGGAAGTTTTCATTTTTGATTTGCCCGAAGCCCTCTCGTCGCGGTGGTATGCAATTTTTGTTTGCCGAAAGCCAATGTAACTTCTTAATCCCGGAATATACCTTGTTTTTTCTCTCATACTTAATAAAGCATCCAGTGCCTGGCGATTAATCATAGAGAAGTGGCCTGTGTTTTCAATTTCTCTCAAACCGCTGGTTTTACTAAATATACGGTGGAACAGAGCCGTTAGCCATTTGCGGGCATATTCCTCTTTGCGTTCTTCACGAAAACCACTTACCACATCAAAATCTCCACCAAGCAGAATCTGATACATTTCAGGCAATAACTCGGGTGGGTCTTGTAAGTCGCTGTCCATGATAGCTATATAATCTCCTGAAGCATTTTCAAGCCCGGCGGTTAAAGCTGCCTGGTGTCCAAAATTTCTCGAGAGCTCGATGATTTTTATTCTAGAATCGTTTTCCCGCCTTGCTTTTAACAAATCAAGGGAATTGTCGGTGCTGCCGTCATCCACAAAAATCAGCTCAAAATCGCTTATAGCTCCTAATGAGTTGTAAAGCCGGTCCAGAAGTACCGGTAGTAGCAATGATTCGTTGTAAACAGGAATGATTATTGATATCATCATAATAAAGCCATTTAATTGATAAACTACTCATTTCATGAGTTTTTACCCTAATTGATTTTAGCTCAGGTAGTAATGAGTTGTTTTTTGCATTATATTGAAATCCAAACGTTTCCTAGTTTGTTGGATTCAATTACCGAGTGGATAAATTTCATACCTCGCAGCCCTTCATGTACCGTAGGAAATTCTCCTGGAACGAAATTCACTCCTCGTATTGATTTTGCAGTGCCCTTATATATATTAGCCAGTGCTTCGTAAATCCCTTCAGGGTGACCGGATGGCATAGTATGACTCGCTTCTGCAAATGCCTCATTATAACCATGGGCCGGTTTGTAAATTTTGGTAGGTTCTGAATCGCTTAGCAAGTATAGATAGTTTGGGTTCTCTTGTTCCCACTTAAGACTGGATTTTGATCCATATACGGCAATTGTAAGGCTGTTTTCTTCACCGGCACATACCTGACTGGCACGAATTACGCCTTTCAGGTTATCACTAAAACGCAATAAAACAGTTGCATCTAAATCGAGTTTCACCTCCTTTTGAACACTATTTAAATCAGACAAAACCTGCTTTATTGTTAGTCCGGTGGTATACTCAATCAGGTTAAATGCATGAACGCCAATATCGCCTATACAACTACTGATACCCGCATGTTCAGGTTCCAGGCGCCAAACGCCTGTTATTCTACTTTCAGTACCATGAATAATTGAATTAATCCAGCCCTGATAATATTGAGCATCAATGCGCTGTATGGTTCCAAGAACACCTTGTGCAATCAAATCTTTCATCTGGCGAACCATCGGATAACCTGTATAAGTGTGAGCCAGTGCAAAGGTCAGTTTCTTTTGGTTCACCAATTTTTCCAATTCCATGGCTTCATCTACTGTCATTGTCATTGGCTTTTCGCAAACCAAATGAAACCCTGCAAGTAAAAGTTTTTTTGCAAAAGAAAAATGAAGCGCATTGGGAGTAACAATAGCAACTAACTCTATACGTTCTTCTAAAGGAAGAGCCAATTCAGCATGAATCATGGCATCAACACTTGGATAACAGCGGTTGTTGCTAATGCCTTCTGTTTTTGCAAACTGTTTACTTTTTTCAAAGTCGGCACTAAAAACTCCTCCAACGAGTTCAAAGTCATTACAAATTCTTGATGCGCGGCGATGAGCATCTCCGATAAAAGCACCTGAACCACCGCCAATCATCCCCATTTTTATTTTTTTCATCTGTAAATAATTTTTTATAATTAACTACTGAAAGGTCAATAATAAAAAGGCAGATGAATGATAGCGAAGTTCTGAAAGGCATATGTATAACAATTTTATAAATAGGGGTGTTTTATTAACCCTGACGCCTTTGATGTGATCTATAAAACGCTACATTGTTTCTACCGTTAATAACAACTTTTATTTCTTGTCTTCAAAAGCAGAGTCGAATTTTATTTCCGATGTGGGGAAATTAATATTTCTTACATACTCTAATGATTCTTTGGCACCATAATTTCGATCCATTCCGGGGTCTTCCCATTCAACCGATAGTGGACCACTATAGCCTATTTGGTTTAGCGCTCTGATGATTTCCTTAAAACGAATCTGTCCATGCCCCAGACTTCTGAAGTCCCAATAGCGGCGGGGGTCTCCAAACTCGGTATGGCCTCCAAAAACACCGGCTTCAACCGGAACGTCCGACCAGGCAACATCTTTCATATGAACATGAAAAATTCTGTCACCAAATTGTCTGATGAATCCTAAATAATCAACACCTTGATAGCCCAGATGAGAGGGATCGAAATTAAAGCCAAAAGCAGGATGATGGTTAATGGCTGTTAATGCCATTTTTGTTGATGCTATATCGAAGGCAATTTCTGTAGGATGTACTTCAAGGGCAAAGCGAACCCCCAAATCGTGATAGGCATCAAGAATAGGTTTCCATCGGTTGGCAAAATCATTAAAACCATTAGTTATCATTGCTTTTGGTACAGGTGGAAAAGAGTACAAGAGGTGCCAAATGGGACTACCCGTAAAACCGTTAATAATATTAACCCCTAAACGGGCTGCAGCTTCACCTGTTTTAATCATTTCCTGAGTTGCACGTTGTCTAACGCCTTCCGGGTCTCCATCTCCCCAAACATATTCGGGCAAAATAGATTTGTGACGCTCATCAATACGGTCGGAAACAGCCTGACCTACTAAATGGTTTGATATGGAGAATACTTTTAGGCCATATTTTTCCAGAGTTTCTTTTTTCTTTTTGCAATAGGCCTCGTCAGCTTTATCAACTTCAAAATGGTCACCCCAACAAGCCAGCTCGAGTCCATCGTAACCAAATAATTTGGCCTTTTGGCACACCACTTCTAAGGGCAGGTCGGCCCATTGTCCGGTGAAAAGTGTTATTGGTCGGTTCATAAGCATGAGTCTTGTAGAATTATTAAGTGCTAAATTAAAAACGGGAATGATTAAGTAACTGTTTAAATTTATAATCTAAAAATATTCAGACAAAAGACATAAGACTTTAAGACAGAAGACAAACAAATGGTAATAATAAAATATCAGATAAATATTTCAAAAATCTATTTTGTCTATTTTTCTATTATGTCTTTTCCCGAAAAACCGGGACACGTCTTTCTGTCTAATGTCTAAACTTCTTAAAGTCTATAATAAATTCAGAATATTAATTTTAAACAGATTCTAAACATTTGATTCATTCCCGTATAAAGACAGATGCGCTTAAAAACATAATTCTGTAACGAATTCTTCATCAAGAATCCGGTTGTCTTAAAGCGAGTAAGATTCGTAAAATAATTAAAAGTCAACTTTTACTGTGGTAACAGGTCTTCTGACTTCTATTTATAAATTCTCTAGTTTATGACTAGAGCAGACTACATTTCAGCTGTTATTTTTCTGAAATAGTCAATTGACTCAGCGATTTTTGGGGCAGGGTTTTCCCAGTCATGCTCGTACTCAATGGTTATAACACCCTGAAAACCTAAATTTTTAAGAGTTTTGAGGGTTGCAGGCATATCCAGTGCTCCGGTTCCGAAAGGTACGGTATGGGCCTGCATATCGTCAAATGCCGTCATATCTTTAAAGTGCAGGTATATGATACGACCCTTGAGAAGTTCAAAAGCATCCACTGGCTGAATGCCCGACCGCATCCAGTGACCATTGTCGGCACTGGCACCAATGCGATTGTCGCGTCCATCAATCACATTTTTTACTATTTGTGGATCCCAATAGCGGGTTGGATTTGGATGGTTGTGGATGGCCAGTTTTATATCGTACTTTTTAACAAGTTCTTCAATATAATCCATCCAAATGGTATCGGGCTCACTTCCAATGGTTTCTATTCCCATATCCTTAGCAAATGAGAAAAGCTGTTTCCACTCTTCTTCTGAGTTGGCGCCAACTATACCATAATTGACGAGTTTAATGTTGTACTTTGCCAACAACTCATTCATTAACGCCTTGTCTTCCATGCTCATTGCAAAATGAGTGGTTCCCTCGCTTCCGGCTCCGATTTTTTGTCCGGGATAGGCTTCTATATATTTTAAACCCAATTCATTTGAGAATTTTAAAGCTTCCTCAAATGTAAACCGGTTAAACGAATAAGCCTGAACAGCCAGTTTCCATCCGTGGTTTTCCCAAGGGTAGGCTGTTACTTTTGGTTGTGTACATGAGTAGGTTGATAGCATGAGTAACATCATAATAAAAGAGCAGATTGTTTTCATAACTCAGAATATTTAGGGATATAACATAATGGAAGAACTTAGATTGATTTTTTAAAGCTCACGAATCCAGATGTTTCTGAAAGATACAGCATCGCCATGATCCTGCAAAATCAATGGCAGTTTTTCGTTGTGTTTAACATACTCAGGAGCACCTATGTACCTGGTTCCACCTTTAAGTTCAACGTGGTTTTGAATTAATACGCCATTGTGAATAACGGTTATAAAGGCTGGTGATAATAAAGATCCGTCGTCGTGAAAACGGGGTGCTTTAAAAATAATATCGTAGGTTTGCCACTGTCCGGGTGGGCGGCAGGCATTTACCAAAGGAATTTGTTGCTTATAAATACTCCCGGCCTGACCATTGTAATAGGTTTCGTTGTCATATGAGTCGAGCACCTGAACTTCATACAATCCCATTAAAAACACGCCGCTGTTTCCGCGTCCTTGCCCTTCGCCTCTGATTTCTGATGGCGAGCGCCATTCGATATGCAATTGAACATCACCAAACTCCTGTTTGGTTCTAATGTTTCCGGTTTGGCCAACTACAGTAAGTTCATCAGCTGCCTTCCATTTAATGGGACCACCGTTAATATGCATCCAATTCTCAGCATCGCTGGGGAGACGATACAATATTACAGCATCAGAAGGAGGTAGCGTTCCTTCACCCGGAGTAACAATTACGGGTTTTCTCGACCAATCTTCGGTATCTTCGGGTTTTTGTGCAAATGCATTCATTGAGTATAAAACTAAAAGTAACGACAGGATTTTTTTTGTCATGGCTTAATGGGTTAAATTGTTAATGCTGAGGAAATTTCCAGGGAGAACGGTATTGAGGCCAAATCAAACTGGTAGCTTCTTCGTTGTTGGTAAACTCTTTTTTAATGTCGTCCCATTGAAGTTTATTGCCGGTTCGGTAGGCAATATTTCCCATATGAGAAAGAATGGCAATATCTTTTCCAATTTCAATGGATGCTCTGGTTTTTTTACGGGTACGCAAGCAATCCAGAAAATCGCGAACATGGTTGGCGGCGTCTTTACCATCGCCATTTTGACGGGGAACAGCCTCGATGGCTCCTTCCTGTCCGGCTTTTTCGGGGATAACTTCCCAGCCTCCGCGGTCGGCGACCAGGGTGCCTTTGTCGCCAATAAATGCGATTCCATGACCACGATTATAAGGACCAAGGTCGATACCAACCGCATGTTCCCAATGTAACATAAAGTTATCGAATTCATAAATGGTTGTCTGTGTGTCAGGTGTTTCCATGGCTTCTTTGTCAATACTGAAGTTACCACCTACTGAAATAATGGTTTTTGGAACACCCGCTTTCATGCCATAAAGGGCAAAATCGAGCAGATGAGCTCCCCAGTCGGTCATTAGCCCTCCGGCATAATCCCACCACCATCTGAAATGAAAATGAAATCTGTTCGGGTTAAACGGACGTTCGGGAGCAGGACCAAGCCAGAAATTATAATCGACTCCTTCGGGAGCTACTCCATCGGGACGTGGTGTGGGTTTCAACCATGAAAGGTAGGCCCAGCATTTGACTGTACGTATATTCCCCAATTTACCTGAATGGATGTAGCTGATGGCATCCTGCCAATGCTGTCCGCTTCGTTGCCATTGTCCTACCTGAACCACTCTTTTGTATTTACGGGCATACTCTTCCATTACAATACATTCGCCTATGGTGTTGGCTAATGGTTTTTCAATGTAAATGTCTTTGCCTTTTTCGCATGCTTCTAAAAATGGTAAACAGTGCCAGTGATCGGGGGTTCCAATTATAACGGCATCAATGTCTTTTTGGTCAATCATTTCTCTGAAATCTTTATAAAGACGGATTTCAGGTTCGGGTAAATTGGCATTTCCGGCTTTTTCGTTCACCTTTTTAAAATATTCCTTTGCATCGCCTACCCGGCGTTTCAGAATATTTTCATCAACATCGCACATGGCAACCAATTCAGTATCGGGTTGTTCCATAAAGCGCATGATATTGGTGAAACCCATTCCATTTACCCCAATTACTCCGTATCTGATTTTATCCTGCTTTGAACAGGAGGTTAGACCCGGAATGGCAGATACCAATCCCGCTCCGGCAACTACCGCTGCCGAGTTTTTACAAAATTCTCTTCGTGAGTGAGCCATAACTCGTAATATTTATGCTTTTAATTTTTATTGTCTGATTGGTGTTCCCGGAATAGGAGTTTCAAAAGTCATATCCACATTACCCATAACCATTTCAGAGGGACCTAATTTAAGATTTGAATTATAAATTTCGTCCCAGGTTATTCTTTTTCCGGTATAGGCCGATTCCCTTCCCATAATGGCCGTCAGGTTCGACAATGCTGTTTGTTCCCCTTCGTTTACATAGTGGTTGGTTCGTATGGCCGTTACCAGGTGAATATGCTCCTGAATGTATGGAGAAACCTTAACCGTTGATGTAGGATTTCCATCTTTGTCGTTGGGGTATTTGTATTGCCATTTTATTGAACCATCGGGGTTGTATATGGTATTCTGGCAGTTGGTATAGCCTTTGGTGCCAATAATTACTTCTCCAACGCCGTTGGCACAATTATCAATTTGTCGGCACATACTGTGCGAGAACATTCCATTTCCATAATCAAAATCGATGCTAAAGAAATCGAACTGATCGCCTGTTACCCTTCTGTGTCGGCCACCATATCCAATGGCAGCTTTGGGTTCCATTTCCATAAACCAGTTTACAACATCGATGTTATGGATGTGTGTATCCAGAATATGGTCGCCGCTTAACCATGTAAAGTTATTCCAGTTGCGCAGCATATATTCCATATCGTTCCAACCTTCCTGGCGGCGTCGGAACCAAACATGCTCCTGATTCCAGAATGCCCGGGCAGCTAATGGCGTTCCAATAGCGCCATTGGCCACACGCTCAAAAGTTGCAACATAATCCCGCTGATGTCGGCGTTGGGTGCCGGTAACTACGTTTAGTCCCAATGTTTTTGCCAACCGGGCTGAAGCTATAACCGAACGGATACCCACGGGATCAACCGCAACAGGTTTTTCCATGAAAACATGTTTTTTGGCCTCTATTGCTGCTTTGAAATGCATTGGTCGAAAATAGGGGGGAGTAACCAACAAAACTACATCCACATCAGTTTCAAGAACTTTTTGCCAGGCGTCCATACCCACAAAACATTTATCGTCGGGAACTTCAATTTTATATCGAAGCAAACGTTCGCGTACATCTTTTATTTTGTCAGGGAATACATCAGCTAATGCTCCCACTTCCAGGTCGGGACCTGCACTTAAAAAATTCAGTAATGCACCGGTTCCCCTATGGCCGCATCCAATTAGTCCTGCTTTTAATTTTTTCCCTTTTGGAGCCCGATCGTCGAGTAAAGGCAATCCAAGTTCAGATGCGTTTCTTTTTTTTGAACAACCCGTGAACACAGAGGCTCCCAGTATACCTAAAGTCCCGGCAATTGCGGTGTTTTCAATAAACCGTCGGCGGTCAATATTTTTATTTTGCATACTCAACAATTTTAAATTTTACTCCAAATCCTTATCAACCTCGCAAACTACCCGGAAGCCTACGTGTGTGCAATCCGAATACCACCAAATACTCTTTGGTATCTGAGGATCGGTTTTCAGCCATTCCTGGGTTTTGGTATAATCGCGGGCGGCTACTCTCAAATCGATGGCATCACTCAAATACGATCCGCCTCTTATAACTCTTTCTTTTCCTCTGCGGGGGGCCCTTGGATTCATCAGTATTTCTCCTTCATATTGCTGGTAGGTATCAGGAAAATACCAATCTAAACAAAACTCGGCCACATTTCCAAGCATGTTTTTAAGTCCGAATGGATTTTCTTTCATGGCATCGGGATGAGCCGTGCGGTTATTGCTGTTTGCCTTAAAAATGGCATGACTGGCTATAACAGATGTATCGGCACCAAACAATTTGTTCTTAAACGTAGTTTGCGTAAATTTTCCCGGGTTGCCTTCAAAATAATAAGGAGTTTGTGTGCCGCCCCGGGCTGCATATTCCCATTCGGCTTCGGTTGGCAGGCGATATTTTTTCCCGGTTACTTCCGAAAGCCATCGGCAATATTGCATGGCTGCATAATGAGTCATAGTAATGGCGGGCATTTTACCTTTGCCCCAACCCTGATCGGGAGCACCCCATGGAGGAGTTGCGCCGGTGTAAGCGTCCACTTCTTCGTTTTCGTTTTGATTTACACGCCCCTCCGATGAGGTAGCGTTAAACCACGCTAGGTATTCGTTCCAGGTTACTTCAATCCGGGCCATAAAAAAGCGGCTGATTTTAACTTTTCGCACCGGGCCTTCATCATCGCGACGAAAGGGCTCTTTTTCAGGACTTCCCATCAGAAATGTTCCTTCGGGAATTGCAATCATTTCAAACGAAACTGATGTTCCAGGAATATACTCGGTAAAATCACCGAACGATTTCAAAACAGCTGCGCTTTCGTAAACTTCACCTGATACTGACAATTCAGTAAATTCTAGATTTTGTGCGTGCTGATAATCGGGGTTGAAATGGCCGGTGTGCATATGGCAGTTTAAACATGTCATGGCATCACGGTTGCGGTCGTAATGCAAATGAGAATCAATCCCTTTCTGGCTCAATCCGGCAGGGTATAAGTTCGAATGGCATTTTAAACACGATGATTCATAGGTGAATTTGTTGGCCATAGTGACATTTCTTTTTCCCTCCCAATTATAATCAGCCGAATCTTTGAAAAGAAATCCATATACATCCTTTATGCCATGCTTTACTTTAGCCCATAGATGGCCTTCACCTTTGGGGGGCAAATGGCAATCGATACAGTTGGTAATTACACCCGATTTGTTATGAACATGTGGCGATAGGCGCCACGAGGCTTCGGCATGGTCGTGCACATGGCATGAAAAACAGTATTCGTTGGTGCCGGTATAGTGAACTGCCCTGTTAAACGGGTAAAGCAATAATAACATTGTGGTAAGGCCAGACAAAAAAATAATGGTCTTAATTCTTCTATTAAAAATGTTAGCAATTTTCCCCTTCATTTTTTGACAATATTTAAATGTAAAAATAGCATCATGTTTTTAGTTTGGGGTTAATTCTATTCTTACGAGGCGCTTATAATTGTATTAATTTTGCATTAATATATTTGGTTTAGCTTTCACCTTGTTTTGATAATGCATCGAATATCAATATTATAAGCAAAGCTTGAAGGGGGAGATTGGATTTATTCTAAATAACAAATGGTTTGCGCTATTCTTTTAATCCTGCGATGAAAGGCTAATTGGATAAAATCTGCTCAAATGATACCTGATAGGGCGTTCCAAAACATTTTTCATAATTCTCAGAAAACCATTGGTAGGTATAACGAGCCTGATTGGAATGATTGTTTTTAAGTAGTGTTTTAATTTTAATTTCCATGGCCTCTTCGTTAAAAGGGTCACCCAGTAAGATTCGGTCACAAATCCGAACAACAGTTTCATGGTCTTTTTCTATGGATAAAAATGTCAAATATTTTAATAGGGTATCAATCACTTCTGAAGAGATGTGACCTTTAAATTCATCGAGCCACTCGTCTTCCCAATTCATTAATAACGGGCCGCGCTCAACCATTGAAAAGATGGCACTCAGGCTGGCTTGGTCATTAATGGCGGTTTTATTTTTTAATAATCCAAGCACCACGCAATAATCGCAAAAAAGAATGTTATTATCGATGGAAATAGTCCAGTTTTCCATTTGGTTGTCGATTCTAATACCTTGCAAAGAAGCTAAAACCTGCCTTAATTTATTCATGTTAACGCCCCGGTTGTTGGTGGCATTTTTCTTTGTGTGGCCATGCCATAATAACTGATTAATTTCATCGGAGGTGATGCCGCGGCGGGTTTTATGACTGTACAATAAGAGCAGTACAAAAAGCTGGCGTACTTTTGGTGTAAACTGAATGGTTAAATCGGTTCCATCGTGGCCTGTAACCTGAAACTCTCCAAATAATCTGATAATGTTGGTTTCAGTAATGGCGGGAAAAGTTTGGTTTATATTGTAATCGGGTTGTTTCAAAGGCAATACTCTATGCTTCTTTTTGTAGATTTTTCGCCATAAGGCATATCCAAATAATAGTAAGGCTGGTAAAAGCACCAGGTAGAAGAAATGCCCTGTTCGCTGCGAGGTAGTAGGCTGCCAAAGGGGCATCACTTCCTGATAAAGCTTCCAGATTTCTTCGTTGCCCAAAGGGCGATCCCAAATAGCCAGATCGTCGATAAATCCGTTCATGTAATTGTGCATCTGAATTGATTTACCGATAAAAATATCGCCTCTGCCCATGAACGATGGATGTTTATATGATATCTTATCAGGCTTTCCATTGATGAATATGGCTTGCTCTCCGGTATTTTTAGTGTAACGCCAAACCAAATGCACCCATTCATTGTATCTGATTTCAGAATTTGCAGTAAGGTCGTTGGCATAGAAGCCGAAATATGGTTTTAGTTCTCTTAACTGAAGGTGTAATCCCTGTCGGTAAATAACTTCTTCACTACCAAGAATGGAAATATCTCTGCGTTCGGTTGGCGGAGGAACTGCTTTAATCCAGGCGCTTACCGTGAAATCGTGGTTATGCAACCCTAACGTTTCAGCATTGGGCAGCCGAATAAAGGATTCGTCTTTAAATGATGCTACATGTCCCCTTTCTACATCTTCAACTAACAAAACATTGGTGCCTTGTCCATGGTTTTTGCCCGGACCTGCATCGCGAAAATTATTCTCAAAAGGGTAATAGGCTATTAATCTGTGGCCTAAATCCAAAGGAAGTGCTATAAAGTTTTGAGTCAGGTTGTTTCTTACATTTCCCAGACTAATCTTTTCAGGAATAAATCTATAGCCGGGTTTAACAGGCTTTAGAAATATATCTTCACCAGCCAGAAACGGGAATGAGTAATGGCCGCTCGAAATGGCCTGATTGCCTCCTTCCCAGCTCACCATTGACAAGGGTTGCAGGTTATAGGTTATATTGCCACTAATGCTGTTATGCGAGTTTAAGTTAAAAATAACGCCTTCTATAACCCGATGATAAACATTACGAACAATAAATGTTGGTTTTTTCCCTGTTTTTTTCCAAAGGTTAATGAGGTGTGAAATTAAGAACGGGTTTTCGTTAATGTGAAGTTTCTTAAATGGAATTTCTATGCCGGTGGTGTCTTTTGGCATATTAAACCCTGTAAAAAACATAAATGGGTTATTGGGACGCCCTCTGAAATAGGAGCCATGAAACTCAGGGTCGATAACAGTTGAAAAATGGGGCTCAACGGCATAGTCCCAAAGATGATGAAACCCGGGATGGGAGTCCTGGTTGCGTTGCATGTTGAAGCAAACCAGTTGTTTGCTTTTAACTACCATTTGGGAGGTGGTTGGCCAATTATCGTCATTTTCCTGTACAAAAATACGTTGATACAGGTGGTGATTTTTAAGTTCGCTCTCCAGATAAAAAAAAGGAAAATTATAATCCAGAAACAGAAATATTACTTCGTTGGGGTTTAAATCCAGAAAATTTTGAATGGGATACAAAAAGGCCGAAAATGGAATAATTTCTCTTGAAGGTAAAACCATTTTTACAAGAGAAGAGTCGGTATCAACGAGTAAGCGTATAATAAAACCTCTTACATTGTTTTCTAACAGTTGTTGTACATTAAGCGATTCTTTCTCTAAATGGTTGTTTAAATCAGAATAATTTGAAACCAGAAAGATTTGGTCTGATAATGAGCCGGAAACGGTTTTGGTGCGTTGGCCATGAATTTCAGTGCAAATAGCACTAAAAACTGCCAAAAAAAATAATAACACTTTTATAACCGCGGACATGGTAAGCTGGTCTTGAATTTTGTGTGAAAGTAATTATTCCAAACGGTTTAAGCAATATCTTATTATTGTTTAGTTGTAATAATTTCAAATGAATTCCAAAACAAAATCCTTATAAAACAGGCTGTTCTGCTTTATAAGGGTTAATAATATTATCTCCAAATATCTAATGAGCCGATACGGGATTAATATTGTCTTTCTCAATATCTTTAAAATATCTGTACGTTCCTACTTTAAGTTCATAAGTGGCAGCTTCGTCGCAAACAATAATGCCTTTTGGATGTAATTGCAAGGCGCTTATGGTCCACATATGGTTGATGCCTTCCTCTACGGCTTGTCGGAGCGCTCTGGCTTTATTGTGACCATTAACCAATATCAGCACTTCTTTTGCATCCATTACCGTTCCAACACCTACAGTAAGGGCAGTTGTAGGTACTTTCGAGGGGTCATTGTCGAAAAATCTGGAATTGGCTAAAATTGTATCATACGTTAACGTTTTTAATCGGGTACGCGACTGAAGCGACGATCCGGGTTCGTTAAAAGCCAAATGGCCATCAGGGCCTATACCGCCAAGAAACAGGTCAATTCCTCCAACTGAACTGATTTTCGACTCATAATTTATACACTCCTGCTCAAGATTGTCAGCATTGCCATTCAAAATATTAACGTTCGATGGATTAATGTCGATATGTTTAAAGAAGTTTTCCCACATAAATGAGTAGTAACTTTGAGGATGGTTCTGTGGAATCCCCACATATTCGTCCATGTTGAAAGTTATTACATTTTTGAAGGAGACCTCTCCGTTTTTATAAAGTTGTATAAGCTGCTTATAGGTTGCCAAAGGTGAACTCCCGGTTGGTAAGCCCAATACAAATGGATTGGGCCCGGAATGTTCATTGATTTTTCTTGCAATGTAACCGGCTGCCCATTTCGACATGGTTTTATAATCTGGTTGAATGATTAGACGCATGGTATTCTGTTTATTATCAACTTAAGTCCTTGTTTTAAAGCAATTTTTTTAATGTGAAGGGCGTTAAATAAAAGGTTGCATAAGACACGCAAACTTACGAAAGCTTTTTAATATTACGAAACGAAAGATGAAAAAGTTGCTTTTGAGAATTTAAATTGCTAATAAAAATAAAAAGCGGCTGTTGATTTTTACCAACAGCCGCTTTTAAATAGTAAATTTTAAAACTTCTAACCGGGGAATCCTATTTTATGTTGCACTTTTTGTTCTGCGGTTTCCCTATTTATATTTTACATATTTAATATGCAATTTGGGTTTCTGTTCGGGGAAAGCTGTATTTATAAGCACAATTCGGTTAACCCTAAACTCGGGCGAAGACCCTCTCAGATAGAAAGGCGCAGCCTGAATTTCTCCTTTCGCTACTTTTACAAAATAATCGGGCCGCATTTTAAAAACAAACTGATTGGTTAATGAATTATAGGTGGCAGATGTTCTTGCAAACGCTGAAACTGTGTTGTTATAGCTATCTTTATAACGTGGTATTATCAATTTGCCAGATTCGTCTTTCTGATAAATTAATAACTCTGTTAATTTAGGGGCATATAAAGCTGCATGTTCCTTAGTAAATGTGTCAGCTTCAAAAACCAACTCAACACTGCTAATTCCATATTGGTCATGGCCCGACTGTTCCATCTTTTCCAGGGTTTCCTTCCATGCCAATATCTTATCTGAGAAATCAACCTTTACATAACTTCCCGACATGTTTTGAATGTGGAGAAATGGAGTTGAAGGAGATTCGAATTCTATCTTGTTGCTATGGTCGTGAGTAAAACGGTTAAACATTCTTGATTCCCGGTTAATGGGAAATGTGTAGGAGAAACTTTCTTTTCCATAATACTCATTGGTCACAGCATCATAAATCTTTTCATGATAATATAAAGTAAGATTTGAAGTGGTGGCCAGCAAATTCAATCTAAGTAGTGAATTAAACAATTGAGGATTAGCTGGGTCGTCGAGTGTTATATATAAGCCGTTAATAGCGTCTTTCAACGAATCGCGGTGTGCCAAATCCTTGGATGAAAGATTCAGTAATTTATTTCCAAAGGCCTCGCTCAGGTGAATTTTTACAGTATTAACATAGTTGTTGACGTTCCAGATGGAGTCTTTCTTATTATCGTTGGTTTTCCAAATTTTTTCACCAATCACCTCAGGAAAATACCTGCCTTCCATCGGTGTATTGCTATAATATTTGCCTGTTGGAGTTAGCCTTTCGTTGAGTTCATATATTTTTACATGATGTATGGCAGTACTATCACCATACCAGCTAAAAACAGGAGTTCTGTTAATGGTTGATGTAAAGGTAACCGGGAAATAAGACAAGGAAAGAACAACGGAGTCAACCCCAAAATTATTATTTTCCTTAAAAGCTTCACGAGGGGTCACCAATGAAAATTCTGTTACAAAATCGGCCTTGGTAATTCCAAAGCGAGGGTCGTTAAAATAACCAAGAATTCCATAGGCATTTTCTGTTGGTCCATCTGACTGAATGCCATCTGTCCATACATTCATCACTATCGGTGATTCTATTTGCATGTTGGCTTCAAACAAATCGTCTGAGGGTAAAATTTCCAAACCGATGGTTGCTGGTTCGTCGTTGCATCCTATAAATAAGGGCGTTCCAATAAATAATATGGCCAGTAATTTGGCAAATTCTGCTTTACTCTTAAGCATATAGCGTTTAAAATTAATTCTAACAATTTAATTAAAGAGCGTCGTAAAAGTTGTTAAAGGCATCAATATACGTTTCAGTGTCATGATATCGGAGGAATGGCTTGCCTGAATCGATAATGTATTTTTCTATTTCAGGATCTATGTCGGCTCTTCCCTGTATAACACCATCTGACATGTTGATGGCCAGTTTCGTTAAACCGGAGTACGTTGGGGGATCTAATACCTTTAAATCTTTCTCACTTATGCCCAACGATTTTATTTTTTGCTTTACATTTTTATCTAATGGAGTGTTAAACCCATCGTCGTATATCGAATAAACCACCTTTGAATTGGCAAAAAACGGATCGTCGTGCAATGTTTTCTTTATCAAAAGTGGTGCCAGAGCTGTAAACCAACCATGACAATGTACAACATCGGGTGCCCATCTTAGTTTTTTTGTGGTTTCCAGTACGCCACGAGCAAAGAAAATAATGCGCTCATCGTTGTCGGCAAAAAGGTTATTATCATCATCCGCAACGGTGTTTTTCCTTTGAAAATAATCGTCGTTGTCGATAAAATATACTTGCATGCGGGCCGATTGAATGGATGCTACCTTTATTATTAAAGGGTGATCGGTGTCATTAATGATGAGGTTCATCCCTGATAATCGAATCACTTCGTGCAGCTGGTGACGACGTTCGTTAATGGATCCAAAGCGCGGCATAAATGTGCGAATCTCTTTCCCTTTATCCTGAATTCCCTGTGGCAGGTTTCGCGCAATGACTGACATGTCGGTTTCGGGCAAATAGGGTGTTATTTCCTGAGAAATAAACAAGACTTTGGTTTTTTCCATTGTTCTTTTCAAAAGTTTTATTATTCCCGGAACACCTTAATCGATTGGATGTTCCTAAACAATAAAGCAACTTCTTTATGCGAAGCGCTTTACTCTTAATCATTACCCGTTAAACGGAAAGTTAAAGGGAATTATTTAACAGCGTTTGCAAAATTACAAAAAATATGGTTCTAAAACAAAGTGAGTTATCGGTACTTATTAAGGAAGTTGCCTTATAGCCTGTTTAATGTGTAACTTTGTAAAAGCAGTAATAACCTTTTTTAAGGTTTCTGTTTTTTTTGTTTGGTTTTTATTCTTTTACTTTGCCGCGTTTTTTTCGTAGGGTTATATATGGAAATATTCGAATCTGTTTATAGCATTGAGCAAAAAATTACTGCATTAAAAAACAGTGGTAAGGTTATTGGGTTTGTGCCAACAATGGGCGCTCTGCATCAAGGTCATCTTTCGTTAATCGAAATAGCTGGCAAGGCATCTGATGTGGTGGTGGTCAGCATTTTTGTGAATCCTACCCAATTTAATAATCCCGACGATTTAAAGAGATATCCACGCGACTTACAGCGCGATATAGACATGCTTAACAACTCGGCTTGTGAACTTCTTTTTGTGCCAACTGTTAAAGAAATATATCCTGAGCCCGACCAACGAGTGTTTGAATTTGGATTGCTCGACAAGGTGATGGAAGGAAAATTCAGACCGGGGCATTTTAACGGTGTAGCGCAGGTGGTGAGCCGATTGTTCGATATAGTAAAGCCGCACAAAGCATTTTTTGGGGAAAAGGATTTTCAGCAACTGGCTGTTATTCGCGAAATGGTGCGGCAATTAAATTATAACATTGAGATTGTTGCCTGTCCCATAATTCGTGAAACCGATGGACTCGCCATGAGCTCAAGAAATATGCTGCTTTCGGAAAATAAAAGAAAAAAAGCGCCAATTATTGCTGATTCTTTATTTGAATCTTTTAATTTTGCCGCTGCGAATGATGTTGAAAAAACAAAAAAGTTTGTTATTGAGCGAATCAATGCATCTTCAGAACTTGAAGTAGAATATTTTGAAATTGTTGATGGCAACACGCTTCAAAGTATAAGCAACTGGAATGAGAGTGATTATGTGGTAGGCTGTATCGCGGTTTTTGCCGGTGAAATCAGGCTGATTGATAATGTGATTTACAAAAACAGTATGTCATGAACATTCATGTCGTGAAATCAAAGTTACACAACGTAACTGTAACTGAAGCCAATCTGAACTATGTTGGAAGCATTACCATTGATGAGGATTTAATGGAGGCTGCCAATATTCTTGAGCATGAGAAAGTTCAGGTGGTTAATAACAACAATGGAGAGCGAATTGAAACCTACGTTATTAAAGGGGAGAGAGGTTCAGGCGTAATTTGTCTCAATGGAGCTGCTGCACGTAAAGTAGCTGTTGGCGATGTGGTTATTATTATTACTTACGCCATCATGCCCATTGAAGAAGCTAAGAAACATTCACCTATTTTTATTTTCCCCGATACGTTAACCAATAAATTGGTATAGCTGGAAATTTTACAAAATGATTAACCGGAATCTTACAAAAGGTTCCGGTTTTTTGCTTTATAAAAATGATACTGAATCAAAAAAACTATCTTTGAAGTTATTGAAAGCTGGGAAGAATTATATCGGGTAAAGTTATATTGCGCTATGGCTAAAAGTAAAACCGTTTTTGTTTGTCAGAATTGTGGCTCCGAATCACCCAAATGGATTGGCAAATGCTATTCGTGCGGCGAGTGGAATACGTTTGTTGAAGAAATTTCCATAACCGGAAAAAGCTCGACTTCTATTGTAGGCAGTATCAATGGTGGTGTTAAACAGAAGCCAGTTCCGGTTTCACAGGTTTCGGTTGATCAAATGCCACGTATTGATACCGGTATTAGCGAATTTAACAGGGTGCTGGGCGGGGGCATGGTGCCTGGTTCATTGGTTTTACTTGGAGGAGAGCCGGGCATAGGAAAATCTACATTGGTGCTTCAGATGGCGCTGCAGTTACAAAATTTATCGGTTTTATATGTGTCGGGCGAAGAAAGTCCGCAACAGATTAAATTGCGTGCCGACCGCTTGTCCGATAATTTATCCCATCATTGTCTGGTGGTGAGCGAAACCTCTCTTGAGCATATTTTAAATCATATCGAGAATGTTAAACCTGATTTGTTAATCGTGGATTCGGTTCAAACCATGGAGCGCGAAGGAGTGGAATCGGCACCCGGAAGCGTTACTCAAATTCGTGAATGTACGGCTTCCATTCTTCGGGTGGCGAAGGAACGGGCGTTACCGGTTTTGTTAATAGGGCATATTAATAAGGAAGGAAGTCTGGCCGGCCCAAAGGTTCTCGAACACATGGTTGATGTGGTGTTACAATTCGAAGGCGATCGACACTATATGTACCGTATTTTGCGCTCCATAAAAAACAGGTTCGGCTCCACATCCGAGATTGGTATCTTTGAGATGCTGGGAAACGGATTGCGCGAAGTTACTAATCCCAGTGAAATGCTGCTTGCTCATCAGGACGAGCCCATGAGTGGCATTGCCATTGCAGCAGCCATTGAGGGTATGCGCCCGTTTTTAATTGAAGTTCAGGCGCTTGCCAGCACTGCTGCTTACGGTACGCCTCAGCGTTCGTCAACCGGTTTTGATTTGCGCAGGCTCAATATGTTGTTGGCAGTTCTTGAAAAACGGGCAGGATTTAAATTGGCCGCCAAAGATGTTTTTCTAAATATTGCGGGGGGGCTAAAAGTAAGCGACCCGGCCATCGATTTAGCAGTGGCCTCGGCAGTTTTATCGTCAAACACCGATTTGTCCATTACTCAAGGTGTCAGTCTCACCGGCGAAGTGGGCTTATCGGGCGAAATAAGACCGGTAACACGCATTGAGCAACGCATCGCTGAAGCTGAAAAACTTGGCTTTAAAACGATTATTGTTCCCCGCTATAACAGAGGTGTCGATTTCAAGAAATTTAATATCAAGGTTATTCAAGCCGGAAAACTCGAAGAGGCTTTCAGGACTTTATTTTCCTGAATTATTGGTTGTAATGATTTTTATGCCAGCGATTGTATTTGCCAATTAAGGTTTTAAGGTTGAATTCAAAGGAATAACCTTTTAGGTCTAATTTTTCTATATCGGCCATAATCTCTGAATTATCGGCCATCATGGTTCTTAAAGCGGACTTGAGCTTTTTCTTTTTTATTTTAATCGCTTCAGAATTCTTAATGAGATATAACACTTCTTTTTTATAACTGCCACCTCCCATAAAAGTTCCAGTTGATGCATTGTAAAGAGGAGCTCCAGATTTCGAGGAAATATTCTTATATAATGATACCTTTCCCTTTTGCAATCTCTCAATTAAAGCACTAGTGCCATTAAAAGTAACCCGGTCAAATTTTGCTATAGTCGTTTCTAAATAATTAACCTCACTTAATAATACAGATTGGGCTTTCTTATCATTCAAATCAAGCTTGTATTTTATCTTGTGTACAAAACCTTCCATCCCACAATCAACATAACCACGTATAGTGTCGGTATTAGTAATTATTATACCTTTTGAGTAGTAAGCATCATTAAATATCTGAGCATTAATGACTGAGGTTAACAAAATTCAGGTAAAACAAAGAAAAAAATGCCTCATTTTAAATATATTGATTCCCTAAAGTATTTCTCCTTTAATTTGCTGGTAGTTGAATTCCATTTCAACTTCTTCTTCTGAACGTGGTATATACTCATCTGGACAGTTTAGATTGATATTGAAGTTAACAGGTGCTTCAAAAACATCGCTGGCAGAGATACCGGTGGCAGCGTTTTTATAGGTTTCAATCATATAAAGCGCCCAAACAGGTAGCGCCATGTTGGCACCCTGGCCTATTCTCAGGTTGTCAAAATGAATGTCACGATCCTCACCTCCCACCCAAATGCCTGTAACCAGATTGGGTGTAACGCCAATAAACCAACCATCTGAATGATTTTGAGTTGTTCCGGTTTTTCCCCCAATGGCACCGGTTAAACCATATTTCAGCCTTAACCTGACACCGGTTCCGGTTCTTACAACACCCTCCAGCAGGTTAAGCATCAAATAAGCCTTGTCTTCACTTATGGCTTCATTCTTTTTTGGGTGAAACGTAGCAATTACATTGCCATATTTATCTTCTATTCTGGTTACGAAAAGCGGCTCTACATGAACACCTTTGTTGGCAAATGTACCATACGCTGCGGTCATTTCCGAAAGACTGAAATCAGGCGTTCCCAGCGATAAAGCCGGAACCGGGTCTACCGGACTTTTTATTCCAAGTGTTCTAATCATTCTGGCCACAGCATCCGGATTGTATTGTTTCATAATCCAGGCTGTAATATTATTGTTCGATTGGGCCAATCCCCATTTCAACGACACCATTTGCCCGTCTCTTTTCGATTCGGTGTTTCTCGGAGTCCAGGTTTGTCCGGTGGGTAAATAAAAGGTTTGAGGAATATTGGGTACCATATCGCATGGCGTTAATCCTTCCTGCATGGCCAGAGTATAAACAAAAGGTTTTATGGTTGAACCTACCTGCCTTTTACCCTGTGTGGCCATATCGTATTTAAAATGCTTGTAGTTGGGCCCTCCAACGTATGCCTTTACATGTCCCGATTGCGGGTCCATTGAAAATAAACTGGCCCTGAGAAACGATTTATAATAATGGATAGAATCGAGCGGACTCATCAAAGTATCTATTTCACCATGATACGAAAAAACCTTCATGGACACAGGTTGTTTAAATGCAAGTAAAATAGAATCGACCGGAACATTACGTTGGCGCATAATTCTATAACGTTCGGTTTGTTGCATGGCCCTGTTAATGATGCTTTCATACTGTTCCTTGGTAATATGACGCGTAAAGGGTGCCCGGGTACGCCCTTTCTTTTCCCTGAAAAACTGGGGTTGAAGGTCTTTTCCAAGATGCTGTTCAACCGCATTTTCGGCATATTGCTGCAAACGCGAATCAATGGTGGTATAAATTTTTAAGCCATCGCGGTAAATATCATATTTTGTACCATCGGCTTTCAGGTTTTTGTTAACCCATCCGTAAAGCGGATTGGTGTGCCATTGAACGCTGTCTTCAATAAATTTCTGATTTTGCCACGAAGCATAGTTTTCTTTTTTTGGCTGACTGGCCACCAGGGTTTGGCGCAAATACTCCCTGAAATATTGTCCAAGTCCATGAATATGATCGGTTCGTCTGAAGTCAAGACCTAGCGGCAATTGCTTTAGTGAGTCAAATTCAACACTGGTTATATGTTTGGCCTTAAGCATTTGTCCCAATACTACATTTCTACGGTCGGTTGTTAACTCAGGGCGGCGCACGGGGTTATACAAAGCCGGGTTTTTTAACATCCCTACCAGAGTAGCAGCCTGCTCAATTGTTAGAGAGTCGGCGGAGGTGTTGAAGAACGTTGATGCAGCTGATTTTATTCCGTAAGCATCGTAAATAAAAGGAGTCTTATTTAAATACATGGTAAGAATTTCTTCTTTTGTATAGCTTCGCTCCAATTTTACAGCAATAATCCACTCTTTAAGTTTCTGCAAGCTTCTTTCCCAGATATTCCTTGCAGGATCGTGAAAAAGCAATTTAGCCAACTGTTGACTAATGGTGCTTCCGCCGCCTGAACTTTGTTTACGCAATATAATTGTACGCATAACAACACGCCCCAATCCCCTGGCATCAATACCCGAATGATCGTGGAAACGAATATCTTCGGTTGATATCAATGCATGAACAACGTTTGGGGATATTTCATCGTATTCAACCCTGCTTCGGTTTTCCTGGAAAAAAGTACCAAGCAATACCTGGTCTGAAGAATATATCTCAGTAGCAAGGTTGCTATATGGGTTTTCAAGCTCTTCAAAACTGGGCATAAAGCCCAAAGCGCCTACTGAAAGCAGGAAAAATAGTAAAAAGACAAATCCTACCAGGCCCGCAAAAATGCCATAGAGCCAACGCAGGTATTTTTTTAAAGATGCGTTCTCTGCCATAAATTTTTAAAATGAAATATCCTGTTAATTGCTTTTTATATATGTAGATGACTACGTTACTATAAAAAGATTAACGGTCAATTATTGCTGTAAAAATAATAATTTAAATGAAAGCCATCGGTATTTTGATTCCAAGATATTATTAAACATTTGATTGTGTTAAACTTTATTTTATAAATTTGACACCCAATAATGTGCCATATTGGCTAAAATTGAATGATTAAATGGCTAAAAAAGCAAGCGAAAGCGATGTAAATCTGGTAATTGTAGAGTCTCCTGCAAAAGCCAAGACCATTGAAAAATTTTTAGGAACGAATTTTCAGGTTAAGTCAAGTTACGGCCATATCCGCGACCTTGAGAAAAAGGATTATGGAATAGATATTTCAAATAATTATCAGCCTCAGTATGCAGTTTCGGCCGATAAGCTGGAAGTTGTAAAGGAATTGAAGAATCTGGCCAAAAAAGCAACAACTGTTTGGCTGGCCTCCGATGAAGACCGTGAAGGAGAAGCCATTGCCTGGCATTTGTATGAAGTGCTTGGACTGGATGCTGATAAAACAAAGCGGATTGTATTTCATGAGATTACGAAAGATGCCATCCTTAATGCCATTAAGAATCCGCGCCAGATTAACAAACATTTGGTCGATGCACAGCAAGCACGTCGGGTACTCGACAGGTTGGTAGGATTTGAGCTATCACCCGTTTTATGGAAAAAAGTTAAACCCTCTTTGTCGGCCGGAAGGGTTCAGAGTGTTGCAGTACGCCTTATTGTCGAAAGAGAACGGGAAATTTTTTCCCATAATGCCGAATCTTCCTATAAAGTTATTGCTGTTTTTGATATCGATAAAAATGGCGAGCTAAAGGCTGAGTTAAACCAACGGTTTAAAACTGAAAAAGAAGCACATGAATTTTTAAATCTTTGTGCCCAATCAACTTTTCAGGTTGAGCAGGTAGTGACGAAGCCCTTTTCAAAAAGTCCTGCAGCGCCTTTTACCACATCAACCCTTCAGCAGGAAGCGGCACGAAAACTTGGGTTTTCTGTTGCTCAAACAATGTCGGTTGCACAAAAACTTTATGAATCCGGACGGATTACTTACATGCGTACCGACTCGGTAAATTTGGCCGATACTGCCGTTAATATGGCTGTGTCGCAAATTACAAAAGAAATGGGCGAAAATTATGTTAAAGTTCGAAAGTATAAAACAAGTAGCAAAGGCGCTCAGGAAGCACACGAAGCCATTCGTCCCACTTATCTGGATAAGCCTTCCATCCCCGGAAACAATTCCGAGCAACGTTTGTACGACCTGATTTATAAGCGCACCATTGCATCGCAAATGGCCGATGCGCTTATCGAAAAAACTACCATTTCAGTAAAAATAAGCCAGTCCGACAAGAAATTTATTGCAACCGGTGAGGTAATTCAGTTCGATGGTTTCCTGAAAGTATATATCGAATCATCCGACCAGGAAAAGGAAGATGATGAAAATGTAGGTTTTCTGCCTCCGTTAAAAGCTAATGATGCATTAAAACTTCAGACGGCAGAAGCCCGTGAGCGTTGGAGTCAAAAACCACCGAGATACTCGGAAGCAAGCCTTGTGCGAAAACTGGAAGAACTAGGAATCGGTCGTCCCTCTACTTACGCTCCAACCATCAGCACCATTCAGCAAAGGGGTTATGTGGTGAAGGAAGACAGGCCAGGAACTGTTCGTAATTATAGGTTGCTGGTACTGAAAAACGGAAAAGTTACCACTGGCGATAAAACCGAAAATGCAGGCGCCGAAAGAGCCAAACTGTTTCCTACCGATATAGGTATGGTGGTGAACGATTTCTTAGTAAGCTATTTCCCGAATATTGTAAGTTACGACTTTACAGCCATGGTTGAAAAGGAATTTGATGCCATTGCTATGGGTGAGATGGTTTGGAATAAAGCAATTCATGAATTCTATGTTCCGTTTCATAAACAGGTTGAGGAAACCCTGGAAAAATCGGAGCGAAAAACCGGAGAAAGAGTTTTAGGAACTGATCCCAAATCAGGGAAAGTGGTTTCTGTGCGCATTGGGCGCTATGGGCCTATGGCACAATTGGGCGACAGCAGCGACAAGGGTGAGAAACCATTGTATGCTGCACTTACACGCGATCAACACATTGAAACCATAACCATTGAGGAAGCGCTGAAGCTATTTGAGTTACCTCGCGAAGTTGGGCTCTACGAGAATAAAAAAGTTGTAGTGGGTATTGGTCGTTTTGGACCATATGTCAGACACGATGCGAAATTTGTTTCTCTGAAAAAAGGTGTTGACGATCCATTGTCAATTACTTTGGAGCGGGCTATTGAGCTGATTGAAGAAAAAAGAGAGAAAGACAATAAAAAGTTGATCGTCTCGTTTGAAGAGGAGCCCGAATTACAGGTGTTAAATGGCCGTTGGGGGCCTTACATCAGTTTTAAAGGCGATAATTTTAAAATTCCAAAGGGTAAAGAAGCTGCAACGTTGACATTAGATGATTGTTTGCAAATTATAAAATCTTCTACAGTTAAAGGAGGTAAATCAAAACCTGCTAAAACGAAAACTGCAGTTGCAAATAAGAAAACAAAAACAGCCAAATCAACCAAAAAATAGGTTTTAAGTGGACATCATACATTACCTTGAGCCAGTAGGAAATAAATGGGAATATTATCCTAATATATCTGAAGAGGATACGTTGGGTAATGCTGTGAGTTTTTTTAAAGGTAATGTAAATTGGTTCACGGATTTTGATGCAGAGGTTGTTTTAATTGGCGCCCCTGAAAGCAGAAACGGTTTGGATAACCGCAGTTGCAGCAATGCTCCGGATGCCATCAGGCGGTATTTGTATGGTTTGCGTTCTTTCTCAAAAGATTTGAAGCTGGCAGATGCCGGCAACCTTAGAGGGAAGAGCGTTAACGATAGATACCAGGCTTTAAAGGAAGTTACACACTTGTTTCTGGAGAAAGGTTGTGTGGTTATTATAATTGGTGGAACCCAAGACCTTACGTTTCCTGTTTTTAATGCACTAGCTGCTATTAATAACGATGTAAATATAGTGGTGGCTGATGCAATGGTTGATTTGGATGTCTCCAATCAGGATTTCTCATCGCGCGCCTGGATTAACAAAATTCTCGAAAATCATAAGCGCTTAATCAATGATTTATCGATTCTGGGCCTTCAAAATTATCTGGTATCAACACAGCAGGATTCATTACTGCAAACCAATCGCTACGACACAGTTCGTTTGGGCGAAATAAGGGGACAAGGCATTTCCAAAACTGAAATTCCCCTTCGCGATGGACATTTGTTAAGCATTGACATGAGAGTGGTTAAAGGCCAGTATCAGTTTAGTGAAAAAGTGACATCACCGCATGGACTGGAGCCACATGAGGCTTGTCAGCTAAGCAGATATGCAGGATTAAGCGACCAATTAAAAGTTTTCGGAATTTTTGAAGTGGCAACTGGCAACAATATTGAAACAGAAAATGAAGTGCTGGCAAGCCAAATGGTCTGGCATTTTCTAGATGGATATATCAATCGGTTTGGAGACTTTCCAGTTCGGAGTTTGGACGAATACAAATACTTTGTAGTACATTTAGAAGAAATTGGAGAGGGTTTGAGGTTTTATCAGAATCCGGCTAATGGACGCTGGTGGATGGAAGTTCCCGGCCAATCTGACATGAAGGTGGTAGCCTGCGACTATGAAGATTATCGCAAGGCGCTCCGAAAAGAGCTTCCAGAAAAATGGTGGCGATATTTCATTAAATGCGGAGATTCAAAAATAGAAGCAGGAAATTAAATTTGTTTCTGTTGGATGAAACTTTTAGAAAAGAATAACAGTATATGCAGTCAGCCTTTTTTTGCAGAGAAAAAAGCTCTTTAAATCGGTCAATCTGGTTTTTGTTAAATTACAATGCATTTTTTGCAGTAGTAAGAAGATATGCGCTTTTTTTTCTGAATAAATTAAACAGAGCTGGGAGTTTTACTTTTTTTGTGTTAATTTGCATCCATTCCTTTGTTCAGGCTCAGGTTGATCCTCAATTTAGTCAGTACATGTTTAATCCGTTGAGTGTAAACCCCGGATTTACAGGCATAAGCGGACGGATTAATGCAGTAGCTGCCAATCGGCAACAATGGGTTGGATTTGAAGGTGCACCAAAAACAACGGTAGTTGGTGCAGATATGGCACTCAATTTTTTTGGAAACCCTGGAGGTGTAGGGTTAACCATCCTCAATGATGAAGTTGGTTATGTTAGTAATATTAACATTCAGGCTTCACTGGCTCAGAGATTTGATTTAGGTGAAGGTTTAATCAGCGTTGGTGTTTCTCTGGGTTTTTTTAATCAGGTTTGGGACGGGACCAAATTGTTTACAAGTACTCCATCAGGCGGTTCGTATCATATGCCAACCGATAATCTTGTACCAGGCACTGAAGTAAAGGGAACAAGCTTTGATGTTGGTTTTGGAGCCTATTTTAAGCACGAGAAATACTATGGTGGCATATCAATTTTACATTTATTTGAACCAAAACCAAACTTTAATGACGACTTGAACGTATATCTCCCACGTTCTTTTTTCATTACTGGTGGGTACAACCATGCGTTATGGGAAGCACCTATAGTTTTAAAACCGTCGTTCCTTATTAAAGGTGTAGGGCCAATTTGGCAGTTAGATTTGAACTTAACAGCTGTTTATCAGGACAGATATTGGGGAGGAATTGCTTATCGACCGCAAGACGCCATAGTTTTGATAACTGGAGTTGAGTTAGCCAGCGGTGTGAGAATTGGTTACAGTTATGACATCACCACCTCGCGACTGGCAAAAGTGAGTGGAGGGTCGCATGAGGTAATGGTGGGTTATACCTTCGATTTAAATCTCGAAAAAAGAGAAAAAAAATATAAGAGCGTAAGATTTTTGTAAAATATTTTAAAGTGTTGTTTGACTGACAAATAAAGATAGACTTGTTTTCTTTTATCTCTTTATGAAAATTGAAATTTTCTTAGAAATAAAAGATGTTGCGTGAAATCCAACACTTTATTATTTTTGTTTATTGTTTTTTTGGTAAATTGGTATTTTGAAACAAAAAAAAAAAACTTACGTTGAAGCACATTGAAATCATATTACGAGAGAAATTATATTACAAAATGAATGTTAGTTTGTACAGTTTAAGAATATCCTAAAACTATGAAGAAAGTACTTGCCCTAGGTTTTATTTTACTCACTATTCTGAGCGGATGCGGGAAATCCGGTAATGGTGAGCTTGTTGGGGTTCCACGTCGCGCTTCGTTTTACGAGCCCGATCCTTATGGTATGTTATTTATACCTCAAGGAAGTTTCAACATGGGAATAAATGATCAGGACATAGCTCAGTCTATGACATCACAAACCCGAACTGTATCCATACCATCTTTCTGGATGGATGAAACAGAAATAACCAACAGTGAATACCGACAGTTCGTTTACTGGGTGCGTGATTCAATTGCACGTCGCCTGTTAGGTGAGCAGTTTGATGAGTTCCTCATTTCCGAAGACCGTTACGGAAACGAAATAACTCCGCCTTTTGTTAACTGGAAAACCAAATTCGACTGGGAGAACGAGGAATATGCAGAAATCCTTAATGACATGTATCTTCCTGAACATGAGCGTTTCTTCCGTAGAAAAGAAATTGATACACGTAAACTCATTTATGAATATGAGTGGGTTGATCTGCAACAAGCTGCAAAAAAATCGAACAGATACAACTTCGATATTAATGCTTACGAAGGTGATGTGTTCAACCAGAAAGGCGAGAAGAATAAAATTCAGGACAGGTCTGCATTTATCATGAAAGATAAAGTAAATGTATATCCCGATACATTGGCATGGATTGCAGATTTCACCTATTCATTCAATGAACCATGGACCGAAATGTATTTCTGGCATCCCGGGTTCGATGAGTATCCTGTGGTTGGTGTAAACTGGAAACAAGCTACCGCATTTTGTATCTGGCGTTCACAATTATTAAATAACTTCCTGCGTTCAAAACGTCAACCTGAAGTAATGCAATATCGCTTGCCCAGCGAAGCAGAATGGGAGTATGCTGCTCGTGGCGGCCTCAATTCAAACCTTTACCCCTGGGGTGGTCTTTACACTCGGAATGATAAAGGATGTTTCCTTGCCAACTTTAAACCGTTACGTGGTCGTTACGGAGATGATGGCGGTATGTACACTATGACTGTTGCCTCTTTTGCTCCAAACGATTTTGGATTGTTCGATATGGCCGGTAACGTTGCAGAATGGACTTCAAGTGCTTTTGATGAATCATCTTACGGTTTTATGCACGACATGAGCCCTACTTATAAATACAATGCATTACCCAGCGATCCGCATGTGATGAAACGTAAAGTTATTCGTGGTGGATCATGGAAGGATGTAGGATATTTCCTCCAAAACGGAACACGCACCTATGAATATCAGGATTCAACCAAATCTTATATTGGTTTTCGTTGCATCCGCGATTATATTGGTAACTAATTTTATAGCCCATCATCCCAAAAAGAAAACATTATGAGTGGAAGTGGTTTTTTTTCAAGTCCCGCCTATAAGAAAATAATGTCAAAAGTATATGGCATTGGGGCCTCTGTAGTAATACTTGGAGCTTTATGGAAAATTCTCCATTTACCTGGTGCCAGTTATATGCTTATTGCAGGTCTGGGAACAGAAGCGATTATATTCTTTTTATCTGCTTTTGAACCACCACATGAAATGCCCGACTGGAGTCTGGTTTATCCTGAACTGGTTGGCCTTGAACCCCGTAATGTTGGTGGTGGTGGTTATGGCGGAGGCGGTGGCCTTGGCCTCAACACATTAGTTCAAGCTGGCCAAATCGATAACAGCACTGTTGAGCAGTTGGGAGAAGGACTGAAGAAACTATCTCAAACCGCCTACCAATTATCAAATTTGAGTGATGCCAGTCTGGCTACTGAAGCGTATTTACAAACTATGAAGCACGCATCGCAGTCTGTTGGCGAATTGTCAGCAGTACAGTCTCAAGCTGCTCAAAACCTTCAGCAGTCATCCGAAGCTTTATCTTTCAGCTATGTTTCTACAGCTAAAGCAGTTACCGACAGTGGTGTAAAACTGGCCGACGATTTATCGGCAACAGGAGCAGGATTTGTTGATTCGTTGAAAGCATCAGGCGAGCAACTCGTTAATTCATATCAGGCATTAGGCCAAAATATGATGAAGCAAATTGACAAAGTATCAGCAGATGGATTAAAGTATACTGAAGAATTAGCTGGTGCTAATAAGAATCTATCAGCTATTAATGCGGTTTACGAGCTTCAGATTTCGAATATAAATGAGCAGGTTAAAGCATCTCAGGCCTTAACAAAGGATTTGGGAGTAATTAATCAGCACATGAATCAATCTATCTCTGATGTTGAAGTTTATAAGAACGAAGTAGCAAAACTGTCGCAAACATTGGGAGAATTGAATACAATTTATGGTAATATGCTTAGCGCCATGAATGTGGGAGGACAGAGATAAGCAATTCACAGGTAACAACTAATTCAAAATTTAAACTATGAGTGGTGGTAACTGTCCCGAAACGCCCAGGCAAAAGATGATCGGAATGATGTATCTTTTTCTTACGGCCATGTTGGCGCTGAACGTTTCAGGCGAATTGTTAAGTGCTTTTATCCTTGTTGACCAAAGTATTTTGCAAGCAAAGGAATCTGTAGAGAAAAAGAATAATATTCTCTATTACGAATTTGATGCAGCATTATCTGCAAATGAATCAAAAGTTAAAGAAAACTGGGACAAAGCACAAATCATTAAAGCAAATGCTGATAGTCTTGTTAAGCACATCGAGAGTCTTAAGGAGCTATTTGTAAAAACTGCTGATGGCCCGGAAGCCACGCCTTATAATTATACATCAACCAATAATACGGATGTAGCTGGTCAGATAATGCTCACTGAGCGAAATGGTGGAAGAAGCACTGATTTAAAAGATCGGATTAATAAATACAGAGAGCTTTTGGTGGGCATGGTTGAGTCGGATACGGCATTGGTAAATACTATTATCAATACTTTGGTTACTGCTGACCCTCCGGTAAGGGATAACGTGAAAAAGACATGGGAGAGTCAAAAATTTGAATACCTTCCGTTATCGGCTTCTATGGCTATGATGAGCCAGTTGCAAAGTGCAGCCCGAAATATGGAGTCTGATGTAATCAGGTACTTATACACTAAGTTAGACGAAGGCGCATTTAAGTTCAATAAAGTAGACCCACTGGTAATGCCACGGTCAACTTATGTAATTGCTGGCGATACTTATTATGCAGAAATAATGATGGCTGCCCGCGATACAACACAGGATCCAGAAGTAACAGTAAGAGGTAGAAAGCTTGAAACACGGCAAGGACGTGGTATTTTAAGCATTCCAGCAACTTCTGTTGGACAGCAAAAATGGGATGGTGAAATTTCAGTAATGGGTCCAGATGGTAGTCCGCGTACTTACAGAATAAGTGGTGAATACTTGGTGTCTCAACCCAGTGTGGTAATATCGCCGGTTAAAATGAATGTTTTCTACGAAGGCGTTGAAAATCCGGTAGAGGTTTCAGTACCAGGCGTACCAAGTGAAAATTTGAGTGTCAATATTACCAATGCACGCGCTGTAAAAAGAGGCAATCAATATATTGTATCGCCCAATCCTGGATCGTCAGGAGGTGAGTCAGTTATTTCAGTATCTGCAAAAATTAATAATCGCGATCAGAATCTGGGTCGTCAGATTTTCAGGATCAAACGAGTTCCTGACCCAATTGCGAAAATTGGAGGTATTCGCGAAGGAAGCATGAATAAAGCGTTACTGCTTGCACAGATGGGTGTAGTTGCGGAAATGGAAAGTTTTGACTTTGACCTTAACTGGAGGGTTTCAAGGTTTTCAGTGTCAACCATTCGACAAGGTTATCAGGTTGAAGAAACTTCAGATAGCAACCTTTTAACTGATAGGCAAAAGGAATTGATACGAGGTACTGCTCGTGGACAAAAAGTATATTTTGAAAATATTAGGGCTGTTGGACCAGGTGGAACAATAAGGTCTCTGGGATCAATAACCATAACAATAGACTAATATCAAGTTACGTCTTTTAAAAATTGAAATTGATTAAATTAAATCATACAACGATGAGAAAACTGTTTTTTTCATTTCTTTCACTGGCCTTTTTGGGCTTTGGATTTTCAGCTACTGTTGAAGCGCAACATGTACTTGATAATATCTATGTAAAAGAGCATATGGCAAACCATAGGCCCGTGCCGTATCCTTCCATTCGCGAAGCTGACATTATGTGGTCGAAAAGGGTCTGGCGGATTATCGACTTAAGGGAAAAGATGAATTTGCCAATGTATTATCCTACCACCAGGATGGACGATCGGTTTAGTTTGATTGGACTGTTGCTACATGGCATTCAATATGAAGGATTAACAGCCTTCTCGGCAAAATCTGATGATGAGTTTAAAATCCGTATTAGTTACGAAGAAGCTCAGCAGGAAATGGGGGCAACCATGGATACCACGGAAGTATTTAACCCTGCCAGCAACCGAATGGAACAGGTAATTTTCCAAAGGGATGTACGTAGTGATGAAGTTAAGCAAATATTGGTTAAAGAAGTTTGGTTCTTCGACCGCAATTATTCAAGATTAGATGTTCGTATTTTGGGTATATGTCCAATTCGCGAGTTCGTAAACGAAAATGGGGAAATAACCAAGCGTCAAACATTCTGGATTTACTATCCTGAAGCTCGTCCATTATTAGCCCGCCATGAAGTATTTAATGCTGGCAATGATGCTCAACGACGTTCTTTTGACGATATCTTTATTAAGCGTTTTTTTGGTAGTTATATAGTTAAAGAGGCGAATGTTTATAACAACAGAGGTATTCAGGAATATGCTGTTGGTGTTGAAGCCATGTTGGAATCAAACCGCATTCGCAGCGAAATATTTACCTTTGAACACGATCTTTGGGAGTTCTAGTTAATTTCAATGGTTTTCTCTAAGTTATGATATATAAAAGGAGGGTGTCTCAAAAGTCAGAGACACCCTCTTTTTATTCGTACTCCTACCCGAGTAGTTTTTCAAATACTCAATTTTCAGAGCCTTAAAAAAACTTATGAGACAGCCTCTTTTGTGTTAATTCAGATTTGAATTATTGTTATATCAGAGCGTAGCGTCACCAAATTCAGTTTTAATATCGCTGGTAAATTGCCTAATCTGCTGCTCGTTACTTTTAGGACAAATAAGTAATGCATCTCCGGAATCCACTACAATATATCCTTTAAGGCCTTGTATTACAGCTACCTTTCCATTAGGGATATTTACAATACTCTCATTGGTATCGTATAGTAAGGAGTTTCCAGAAATGACAGCATTTCCATTAATGTCCTGAGCCGAATACTCATAAAGTGACGACCAGGCACCAAGGTCGGACCATCCAAAACTAACTGTTTGAACAAAAACATTGTCTGCTTTCTCCATAACGCCATAATCAATAGAAATATTCCGACATTCAATATAAGCATCGTGGATGGCAGGTTTTTCCTCTGAAGTTCCAAATTTTGCATCAAGAGATTTGAATAATGTTTGAACTTCTGGAAGATTTTTCTCAAAGGCATCATCAATGGCGTTCAATGACCATAGGAATATTCCTGAATTCCAGAAAAACTCACCACTCTCAAAAAACACCTTTGCTATTTCAAGGGTTGGTTTTTCAGTAAATGTTTTAACCTTATTAAATGAGTAGTATTCTTTACCTGCATGTTGACCAACCTGAATATAACCGTAACCTGTTTCTGGTCGGTGAGGCTTTATGCCTAATGTTAGCAACGCGTTGTTCTTCTCAACAAAACCGAGCCCTTTATTAATGGCTTTTATAAACTCATCCTCATTAATAATCAGGTGATCGGCTGGTGTTACTACAATTCTGGCATTTTTATTTTTGCTTCGAATAAACGAATTGGCAAAAGCAATACAAGGTGCAGTATTTCTGCGAAAAGGTTCAAGAAGGACTTGTTCGGGTTTAAGCTCAGGAATTTGCTCTAAAACCTGCGAAAAATATTCAGAACTTGTAACCACCAGGAAATTTGAAGCCTTACATATTGGAGTAAACCTGTCAAATGTTTGTCGGAGCAGACTTTTTCCTGTTCCGAGAATATCAAGAAACTGTTTTGGCGCCGATGCTTTGCTGAGTGGCCAAAATCTGCTCCCAACTCCGCCTGCCATTATCACACAATAAGTATTTTCCATTAATAGTTGGTTTAATCTTTTAAAATAAACGTATTTTTAACATAACCCAATAGTTAATCTTGGTTACAATTCACAAATTTACCTGTTATTGGTCAATATTTGGGTCGAAAGGCATTATAATAATTGCTTTTCTTCAATTTGTTTTTCTTCAACTAAATTTACTTACTATTTTTGAAAAAAAATAACCATGCGTGTTTTGTTTCATTTTGGCAGATATGCCATATTCCTGAAAAGGGTTTTTGGAAAGCCCCAGAAGCATAAAATTTTTCTGAATCAAATAATCAGGGAGATGGATGCTTTGGGATTGAGTTCGGTGGGTATTGTGGCTATTATTTCTTTTTTTATGGGGGCTGTTATAACTCTTCAAACCGCCTATAATGTTGAAATGCCCTTAATACCAAGATATACAATTGGACTTGCAGCAAGAGATTCTATCCTGCTTGAATTTTCTTCAACTATTGTAAGTTTAATTTTGGCAGGCAAGGTTGGGTCACACATTGCATCAGAAATTGGAACCATGAGAGTGACTGAGCAGATTGATGTGTTGGATATTATGGGCATTAATTCAGCAAGTTTTCTTGTTTTACCCAAAGTTGTGGCGCTTGTTGTTTTAAATCCATTCCTAGTACTTATGAGTATGGGCATTGGTATTTTTGGCGGATGGATGGCAGGTAGTGTCACCGGAGAGGTTCCTTCCGCAGAGTTTATTTATGGGATTCAATATGCTTTTATCCCTTTTTATGTTACTTATTCGTTGATTAAGGCAGTCGTTTTTGCTTTTTTAATTACCACAATTTCAGGTTATTGGGGTTATTATACCACAGGAGGTTCTCTTGAAGTTGGTCGTTCCAGTACAAAAGCTGTAGTTGTAAGTAGCGTGCAGATACTGTTGTTTAATTTAATTCTAACTCAACTACTTTTGGCATGATTGAAGTCGTAAATATCAATAAATCCTTCGATGGTAATGATGTATTAAAAGATATCAGTGCCATTTTTAAAAAGGGGAATACGAACCTGATTATCGGCCAAAGTGGTTCAGGGAAAACCGTTTTTCTTAAATCGTTGGTTGGTTTGCATGAAGTTGATTCAGGTGAAATTCTTTATGATGGGCGCAATTTTAACCGGATGTCGCGTAAAGAAAAAAAACTGATTCGGCAGGAAATAGGAATGCTTTTTCAGGGATCGGCATTGTTCGACTCTTTAACTGTAGAAGAAAACGTCAGGTTCCCGTTGGACATGTTTACCGAAATGAGTTTAAGAGACAGGCGCGACAGGGCAAACTTTTGTTTAAAGAGAGTGAATCTGGAGAACGTTAATCATTTATATCCATCCGAAATTAGTGGTGGCATGCAAAAGCGTGTTGCCATTGCCAGGGCCATCGCTCTAAACCCGAAATACCTGTTTTGCGATGAGCCCAATTCCGGCCTCGACCCCCGCACTTCTATTGTTATTGATGAACTTATTCAGGAAATAACCAAAGAGTATAATATTACCACCATAATAAATACTCACGATATGAACTCCGTGCTTGGGATAGGCGAGCATATCATTTTTATTTACCAGGGTGAGAAATATTGGGAGGGTTCCAATAAAGAGATACTAAAAAGCACCAACAAAGAATTGAATGACTTTATTTTTGCTTCCAAATTCTTTAAGAAAATTAAAGAAGATGGAGGGTTTGTTTAATCAATTCTAAGTAACTGTATGAATTTATATTTCAGAAGTTTAGGTCTAAGAACGATAGAAAAGATTTATACTACTTTAAAGATGTCATAGTATCTTTATGGCTTATTCCTATAAACCGGGACACGTTTATCTGCCTAATGTCTTAATATAAAATTTCAACAGTTATTATTAACTTTCTAAAGCTATTGCTACTCCTCATTTTCCTTTAATGGAAATTTTAAGTTTTTGGGCGTTTTAAATAACATAGTATTGCGAAGCGGGTCAACCGAATCTTTAAATCCTTTAATCTGGATCAACCTTATGGATGATGTTTTAAGGTCAGTGTCCGGAAATGCTCCGGTTGCTATTTTGTATAATGCCGCTGATAGAAAATATTCTTCGGGATCGCCCAATTGAGCATTGTAATTGTTATCAGTTAATTCTTTTGTCGGGGGTAATCCTTTTGAATAATCAATATTGTTGGTTGCATTCTCTGATCGCATCACAATTGGTTGGATGGCCCATTTGTGTCTTTTCCTGGTGTCATAAAATGTTACCGAACCATAATATTTTCCATGGGTTTCTTCTCCAATCTGAATAACTTCCATGTATGGCGATAATCCATAAATAACCATCTCACTGGCCGAGGCTGTTCCGGATGTTGTTAAAACAAACAGCCGAGATAAGTTTAGATTGTGTTGTTGGGGTTCAAACTTAATAAGAAATAAATCTGGCTTATCACCATTTTCTTCTTTAAAATACTCTGTCATTTCTTCATTCCAGGTTTCTTTTATAAATACAGAGCCAATAGCTGAAGAAGGGGCGATTAATGCCGATAGTTTTTGCGCCGAGGAAACATCCCCACCACCATTGTATCTGAGATCAAGTACCAAATCGTTAATGTTAGCCATTTTAAATTCTTTAAACCGGTTGTCGAGGGCAGAGTCGTAATTATCCATAAAAGCTGTATAGGCCAGGTAACCAACTTTGTTTCCCGATACGTCCAAAATGGCAGAAGCAACTACAGGATGTAAATTCATAACTACTGATGATATAGAAATCTTCGGGCTTAGTTCAATCATATTTCCCGAATTATCTGTCCTACCCAGGGTAATTACCATATTATCCTTTGATATTAAAGAGCGAAAATTCGTATCGTTAATAATCTGCCCATCAATCTTGTAAAAAATATCTCCTCTTTTTAAACCTGCATTTTCGGCCGGAGAGTTTTTGTAAACGTATTCAACTAAAAATATAACCTGACTGCTTCCTGGTTTTAAACGATAAGGCTGAACCGAAAATCCATAAGTCTTTTGAACGCCTTCAAAATAAGCCATTAAAGCATCTATGTCATCAATTATAAACGACCATTTATCGTCAGGTTGTTTCAATAGTTTATAAAAATATTCTTCCGAGTCTTTTTCCAGTTTATAGTCGATTTGAGGCATATCTTTATTCCAGAAATATGCAACGGTCATATAGTCGTATATAAACTTATTAACAGTAAGTGTTTTTGAAGAAGGGAAACTTCCGTCGCTTTTTTCACATGATGGATGGATTAGTGCTATCAGTGAAATAATAATTAAAAAAAACAATCGTTTTTTCATCTGCAGATGATTTATGAATATGGTTGGACATATAGTGCACCTTTTTCTTACAAGGTTTAGGCTTGTTGCCACTAAAGGTGAATGTGCAAATATAATTTTTGACTTTGTGTTTAAAACTTTTTAGTTCCGAAAGTTACATATAAAATTAAATGGGTAATTTATTTTATATTGTTTTTCACTATTGTCCGGTAAAAAATACATTCTTCGTTTAAGTGCTCTCCCGATGAATCGGGATTACTTTTTTTATTCATTTATGTTTTCTTTCAATGGCATTCATGATCCGCTTCGCTCCACTGCAGCAAAAAAAAGTAAGCA